>JBDTNQ010000083.1:0-19307 GCA_039933635.1 Acidobacteriota bacterium | reverse complement strand
GTGTGCGAACTGCGTGCGGAAGTCTTCCGGTGAGAGCTTCACGACCGCGGCCATCTTGCCCACGACGTCGGCGCTCGCGAAGTCGCTCTTGCGCAGGCGGATCATGTAGTCGCGCGCGATCTGGAAGCGATTGGACGCGACGTCGACGCGACGGACCTTCGTCTTCCCGGTTTTCGGGTCGATCATCTGCGAGAACGGGATGGGGACGAAGTTGCCGTTCTGCACGGACACCATCGCCGCGTTTCCGCCCGCGTGCAAGTGCTGCGCGGCCCAGTAGCCGAGTTCGCGCGTGTACTCGATGTCGAACGGGATCGGCGCCACGCAGCGGAGCTCGTAGCCGATGTTCTTGGCCGCAATCGTCAGCTTGACGCCCAGCGTCTTCAGCCGCTCGGTCACCTTGTTCTTGAGGATGCCGCCGAGATCGAGTTCGGCCAGCCGGATGTGCCCATGCGCATCGCGCTCGACGTCAGAGAGTTCCGACAGATCGTTGGGATCGAGATCCAGGGCGAGGCCTTCCGCGATGATGGCCACGCCGTCTTCGCGGCCCGCGGCGAGGCGCTTGATGATCGACCCCGCCAGCGTGTCCACCACCGTCGCGAGCCTGATGGGACGCCCGAACTCCTCCGGAATCACCGTCACCGTCGCGCCGGCCGACTTGCCGATGCCCAGCGCGAGGTGCCCCGCGGTGCGGCCCATCGCGACGACGAAATACCAGCGCGACGTCGTCTTCGCATCCACCATCAACGTCTGCACGATGGCCGTGCCATGGTGCCGCGCCGTCTGGTAGCCGAACGTGTCGATGTCGTGGGGTAAATCGAGATCGTTGTCGATCGTCTTCGGCACGTGGACGACGCGAATGCGGCCAGCGGCCTGCTTCTCGATGCTCATCGCTGAAAACGCAGTGTCATCACCGCCGATGCTGATGAGCTGCGTGACGCCAAGCTTGAGCAGGGAGCTCACGACGTTCTCGAGGAGCTCGGGACTCTTCGTCGGGTTCGCGCGGGCCGTCCCGATGACGGAGCCGCCTTCCCAGTGCAGCCGGCTCACCGATTCGGCCGTCAACGGCACCACATGGCTCGCATCGCCGAGCATGAGCCTCGAAAAGCCATTTTGAATACCGATCACGTCGACGCCGTCCAGGCGCGCCCGGATGGTGGCGGAACTGATGACGCCATTGATGCCCGGCGCAGGTCCGCCGCCGACGACGATTGCGAGTCTCTTCTGATGATCCACGAAAGGGGGCTCCTCTTTGAGGGTTCTGGGGTTCTGGGTTCTGGGTTCCGCGCTACTGATCCGCCATGACCGGATAAGTGTAATCGACAGGCGGAACGAAGGTTTCCTTGATGGTGCGGGCCGTCACCCAACGCGTCAGGTTCAGCTTCGATCCGGCCTTGTCGTTCGTGCCTGACGCGCGTCCGCCACCGAACGGCTGCTGTCCGACAACCGCGCCTGTGGGCTTGTCGTTGATGTAGAAGTTTCCCGCGGCGTAGCGCAGCGCGCTCGACGTCTCCTCGATCACGCGTCGATCCCGCGCGAACACCGCACCGGTGAGTCCATACGGCGACGTGCGATCGACAACGTCCAGAATGTCCGGCCATTGCGAGTCGCGATAGACGTAGACGGTCACGACCGGGCCGAAGATTTCCTCGCGCATCAGGCGATGGCCCGGATCGCGCGTCTCCACGAGTGTCGGCGCCACGAAGTAGCCGACGCGATCGCTCGCCTCGCCACCGTGGATGACGCGGGCCGTGCGACGCGCATACCGAATCGCGCCGCGAATGCGATCGAACGCCGGCTTGTCGATGACGGCGCCCATGAAGGTGCGGAAGTCGCGGACATCCCCCATCACGATGTCGTCCATCATCGCGACGATGCGATCGCGGAGCGCGGGCCACTGGGATGCGGGGACGTAGATGCGGCTCGCCGCGGAGCACTTCTGACCCTGATACTCGAAACCGCCGCGAACGATGCCGACAGCGGCGGCGTCCATGTCGGCCGACGAGTGCACCACGATGAAGTCCTTGCCGCCTGTTTCACCGACGAGGCGGGGATACGACTTGTAGGACGCGAGGTTCGCGCCAACCGACTGCCACAGTCCCTGGAACACCGCCGTGCTGCCAGTGAAGTGAATCCCGCCAAGATCCGGCGAACCCAGAAGCGTGGAGGTCACGCGCGAGGCATCGCCCGGCACGAAGTTGATGACGCCCGGCGGCAACCCGGCCGCCTCGAGGACCTGCATCACGGCGTACGCGCTGCGCAGCGCCGTCGCCGCGGGCTTCCAGATCGCCACACCGCCCATCAACACCGGCGCCGTCGGCAGGTTGCCCGCAATCGCCGTGAAGTTGAACGGCGTCACGGCGTAGACGAACCCCTCGAGCGGACGATAGTCGAGCTGGTTCCACACGCCGGGGCCGCTTGTCGGCTGGTCGGCATACAGCTCCGACGCGAAGTGCGCGTTGAACCGCCAGAAGTCCGCCAGCTCGCACGCGCTGTCGATTTCCGCCTGCACCACCGTCTTCCCCTGCCCCAGCATCGTCGTCGCATTGAGCGTGGCGCGCCAGGTCGTGGAGAGCAGATCCGCGGCCTTCAGGAAGACCGCGGCGCGATCCTGCCAGGGCCGGGAGGCCCAGTCGCGGTGCGCGTGCATGGCGGCGGCGATCGCTTCGCGAATCTGCTTGGGCGAGGCCATGTGCGCCTCGGCGAGCACGTGACGGTGGTCGCACGGCATGACCACCGAGCGGGTGCTGTCGCCCCGGAGCCGCCGCCCGCCCACCACGATCGGAATCTCGAGCCGCTCCCCGGCAACCTCGGCGAGACGAGATTTCAGGTCTAGCCGCTCGCGCGAGCCCGGGGCGTAGGTAAGGACGGGCTCATTACGCGGCACGGGCACAGCGGGCAATATTGCGTGTGCGGAAGGCGGCATAAAACCTCGGAATCGATCCTACCTGCTTTATCATTGCCCCTGAGTTCCCTCGTGCAGATTCAGACCCGAGTCCAAGACGCCATCGCCATCGTCGTATTGTCTGGGCGACTGACGGTCAACGACAGCCCCGGCCAGTTGAAGGACGCCGTGGCTGACGTGGTCCGGCGGGGCGCGAAGCAGGTGATTCTCGACATGGCGGGCGTGAACTACATCGACAGCACGCGACTCGGGGAGCTGATTGCGGCTCATATCGCCGTCAGCCGCATCGGGACCCATCTGAAGCTGGCCGGCACGCCGACCCGGGTCATCGAGCTGCTCACCCTTGCGGGGTTGGGCGAGGTGTTCGAGCGGTTTCCCTCGGTGGATGCCGCGATTGCCAGCCTGGACGCGGGACTTCGGGACCGGGACTGACCGCAGCAGCAAGAGAGGACCATGGCGTTCGACGACCACCCGCTCGAGCGAACCACCACGCAGCACACGCCGGAACCGGCTCCACCGAGCCCGTCGTGGCTCCGTGGGATCGTGTTCATCCTCGCCGGCGTGCTGGCCGGCGCGCTGCTGATGTTCTGGTGGATGAGCCGGGTACAGCCCACACCCGCCGCTCCACCATCGCCGACCGCGCCGGATGTCGCCGTGGGTTCCAACCGTCCCAAACGCCAGTCCATCGAACTTCCGGCGCTCGATGATTCGGACACGCTCCTGCGGGATCTCGTCTCGACGCTTTCGAAACATCCCACGCTGGCGCGGCTCCTGGCCACCTCGGGCATCGTGCGCGGGGCGACGATGGCAGTGGTGCAGGTGGGCGATGGGCGAACGCCCGCCGATCCGCTGAAGGTGCTGCGTCCGGCAACCCGGTTGGGGATCACCGGGACGAACACGGGCAAGATCGATCCACGGACATATCAGCGGTGGGATGCCCCGGTCGCCGCGCTCACCTCTGTGTCGCCGACCGACGCGGCCCAGCTCTACGTGAACGTCAAGCCGCTGCTCGACCAGGCCTACGTCGAGCTCGGGCACCCGGGCGAGGACTTCGACTCGGCCATCGTGCGCGCGATTGACATGCTCGCCGAAACCCCCGAGGTCACGAGCGATCCCGTGCTCCTGCGCCGCCCTGGCTACTACGAGCACGACGACCAGGCCCTCCGGGCGCTGCGACCGGTCCAGAAGCAGCTGCTCCTCACCGGCCCCGACAACCGTCGCCGGGTGCTGGCCTGGCTGAAGTCGTTCGCCGCCGCGCTGGACCTCAAGACTCACTGATCCGGAACCGGGCCGTTCCGCCCTGCTACAATCCCTGAACCTTGGGGTCAGCCGTGGGCAAGAAGTGGTACAGCTACTTTGTCGTTCCTGAAGATCCCGGCTCCGGCGCAACGCCGGACGCGTCGGCAGCGCCTCGCGCCGTGAGCGACGTCGCTCCCGAAACGTCCCAGGAGACGGCGTTTCAGACGCCAGTCGATGGCGCGGTCGAGCTCAGCGGCGTCTACGATGCGGCGCGGATCGCGGCGCCTCCCCATGGCTACAGCGTGTTGAAGGTCGCCGAGATGCTGAAGAGCGAACATCTCAAGGCCCTTCCGGTCGACGTGAAGCGCAAGTCGATCATGGTGGCGCTCGACGCGGCCGGGGTGACCGTGGAGGAAATCATTCAAGACGCGGTTCGTCGCGATCGCGCGCTGGATGCCTACGAGCGCGTGTTGCAGAAGCACCTGGACGACCTTCGATCCCAGACCGCGCTCGAGAACAAGCGGATCGACGAAGAGATCGCCCAGCGCGTGGCCGAACTTCGCGCCCGTGTCGACGAGAATGCGAAGAAGCTGGCCGCCGACGAGCACGAGTTCACCGCCTGGCAGTCGCGCAAGCACCAGGAAGAAGAAGTCATTGCAGACGCGGTAGGCCACTTCGTGTCCGAGAATCCAATTACCACCACCCGCGTCGCCACGACCAAAGGAGAGACCGATGCTCGCTAGGTTGAGCCGCCTGTTTCGCGCCTGGATGGGCTTCTTCATCTCGGTCGGTGAGAACCCCGAGGTGATGCTGCAGGATGCCATCGAAGAAATGCGCATGACCATGCCCAAGCTCAACTCGGTCCTCGTCGCCACACGGGCGACGGTCATTCGTCTCGAAGAAGAGCGTGACGGCCTCGTGCGGCAGGACCGTGGTCTCACCTCGTCCATTCAAGCCGCGCTCCGGGACGGATCGGCCGCGGCGCGCAGCGTCGCCGAGGAAGATGCCATTCAGCTCCAGCAGATCCGCACGGATCTGACCAGCACGCAGGAGCAGCTGGCAGCAGCCGAAAGGGCGCACGAGAGTGCCAAGATGTCGGTCGACACCTTGAAGGCCAAGCTCAAGGACAAGATCGAGATGAGCCAGCGGGCGCTCAAGGAACGGCAGAAAGCCCAGGTCATGAAGGTCGCGGCCGACGCCATCGTCGAACTGCAGTCTTACGGGGTCGCGTCGACGGCGGACAAGTTCCTGGAGCAGATCAAGCAGGAAGTCGCCGAATCGAAGGCCGCCGTCGAAGTGGCGACGGGCGGCATCGACACGCAGGCCATCGAACGCGAGCGGACATCGCGCAAGCTGAAGGCCGCGGGCATCCTGCAGCAGTTCGAACTGGAGATGGGCATCAGCACGCCGCCCACCGCGAGTGGCACGACCGTCGCACCCAGCGTCGGCAGTCGCGTCGCGGAGAAACCCGGCTCCTGATCATTCATGGCGCCTCGTGACGAGGACGTGTCGGCCGGATCGGTTCTTCGCGAGCTGATCTTCAATCAGTATCAGGCCATCGTGCTCGGCGGCACGGCGGTCGCGTCGCTCGTGACGCTGAATCCCCTGCCGCTGCTGTTCTGGCTCGGCACGGAACTCGTGCTGTTGCCGGTTCTCGACTCAGGTCCGTTGCGTCGGCTGGTCCAGCGCAAGCGCCGCGAGATCGCACGGGCGCAAACGGCAGCCGTGCGCGCCCGGGTCATCGCCGACCTCGAGCCCGAACGCCGGCAACGCTACGTCGAGATGGAAGAGATGTGCGGTCTCATCGAGGCCAACTACCAGGGCCTCACCGGGATCTCGCAGGCGTATCTGACCGAGCAGCGGCAGAAGCTCGACGTCATCCTTCAGGGCTATCTGAACCGCCTCATGGCGCTGCAGCGCTACGAGCGCATGCCGGTGACGCGCAGCCGCGCGCAAATCGAGAAAGAGATCGCCGGCCTCGAAAAAGATCTCGCCGAACCCGACCTGCCGGAGCGCGCCATGGCGGCGCTGCAGAAGAACCTGGAGCTCAAGCGCCGGCTGCTCGCGTCATTGGCGCAAGTCAACGGCACGGTGAAGACGCTGATGACCGAGCTCGACTCGATTGAGTCACTGCTGGAAGTCCTGCATCAGAATTCTATTTCGCTGCGGGATCCACAGGCCATCTCGGAAGAACTCGACACCATCGTGCGCCAATCCGAGGACTCCGAGCGCATCGTCCGCGAAATGGAAGCCCTGCTGCGCAGCGACGTCGACGGATGGACGGAGGAAATGGCATCCGGCATCGGCTCGCTGCCCGCGTCCACGACTGCGCCGCGTGGCGAGACGTCCCGGTCGAAGGCCAAGGCCCGATGAGCACCCCTTTCGACGACTACCCTGCCTGGGCTCGCCGCCTGGCGCACAGCATCCGCGCGCGTCTCGGTGACACGTTCGTGCTGCACGGCAACACGCTCGACCTCGTGCCAACGCCCAAGCCCGCGGCAGCGCCGCGGGAGGCTGGCGACTTCGTTCCGATCGCGCCGTTCCTCGCCGAGTGGATCTTCGGCCAGCGGGACATCGTGATCGAGTTTCAGCGCGCGAACGGCGTGATCTTTCACACGCGCGATTCGCACAAGCACTTCATCGAAGCCGCGGGCATCGTCGACGCCGTGCGGGGGACGACGTTCGCCTCGGCGGTGCCGCGCGATCCCGTGATGTTCTGCGCGCTGCTCGACGCGGTGCTGAAGCAGGCGTTGAACCGGCCCGAACCGCTTGGGGTCGCTGTTCTGTTTCCGTACGCCGAAACGCTCATTCCGGAGTCAGCGGGCGAAGCCGGCGCCGACGACCGCGCCGTGCGCGTGTTCATCCAGAAATGGGCAACCGATCCGGCACTGCTGGCCGGCAACGTGACGTTCGTGCTGATCACCGAGACGCTCGCGGACGTGAGCACGCGCGTGGTGCGATCGCCGCAGACGATCGAAATCAACGTCGAGCGGCCGGATGAGGCGGACCGGTTGCAGTTCCTGCGCGCGGTCAGGCCCGCCGAGTGGTTCCAGTCCAAGTCAGACCTGCCGGCCGAGCGCCTGGCGCAGTTGACCTCTGGGCTGACGCGCATTCAGCTGCGTCAGATTCTGTCGTCCGTCGACGAACACGGCGCGCGACTCGACGTGCAGGCGTTGCGCGAGCAGAAAAAGGCGGTCATCGAAGCCGAGTGTTACGGGTTGCTCGAATACGTCGAGTCCCGGTTCGGCCTCGACATGGTGTCCGGCCATGTCGGCGTCAAGGCGCGCCTGCGCCGGGCCGCAGAGGCGATCATGGCGGGGCGTCTTCGGGGCGTGCCGATGGGCTACCTGATTGCGGGCCCGGTGGGGTCGGCGAAGACGTTCCTCGTGAACTGCTTCACGGGCGAACTGGGATTCCCGTGCGTGAAGTTCCTGAACTTCCGATCGCAATGGCAGGGCGTCACCGAAGGCAACCTCGAGAAGATCCTCAAGCTGCTGCATGCCATGGCGCCGGTCGGGGTCATCATCGACGAGGCCGACGCGTTTCTTGGCGACCGCAATCAGGAAGGCGACTCGGGGACATCGAATCGCGTGTTCGCCCAGCTCGCCTCGTTCATGGGCAACACCGAGTATCGCGGCAAGATCGTCTGGTTCCTGATCACGTCGCGTCCCGACCTCCTGCCGGTGGACCTGAAGCGTCAAGGGCGTGCCGAAGAACACCTCGCCCTGTTCTATCCGCAGAACGCCGACGAGCACGACGAGTTGTTCCGGATCATGCTCAAGAAGAGCGGCCTCAGGACGCCAGCCCAATCGATCAAGGACGTCATCGACGATGCCGCGGGCCTGTCGGGCGCAGACATCGAGGCGATCCTGGCGCGGGCGCTGCTGACCGCCGAGGACACAGCGGATGGTCCGACCGTCTCGACCGACCTTCTTCGTCAGACCTTCCAGGATTTCATTCCGGCGACGAGCGGCCTCGAGCGCGAGTTGCAGATCCTGGTGGCCGTGCAGGAGTGCACGTCACGTGAGGTCCTGCCGGAGCCCTACCGCGAGATGGATCGCGGGCTTTTACTGGCACGCATCAATGAGCTGCGCGCCTTGCTGAAGACATGACGCGCCTCCGGAGGTAACCGTGGCCCGAAGTCCCCTGTTCGGTTCTGTCAGTCGTGCCTTTCGCGTGGCCACCATCGCATCACGCGAACGGCCGGACCTGCCGCCTGTCGATGAGCTGATCGATATGTGCTACTCGCGCCGGCGGTTTCTCGGGGCCTCGGCGGCCGTTGCCGCCGCACTGGCCACCGGTTGCGGACGCACCGAAGCTCCCCCGCCGGTGCAGACGACTCCCCCACCAAGCGGCCGTCCACAAACGCCGCGCATCGCCATCGTGGGCGCCGGTGTGGCGGGGCTGAACGCGGCGTACAAGTTGAAGCAGGCGGGATTGACCGCGACGGTGTACGAAGGCGCCAACCGGACGGGCGGTCGCATGTTCACCGCGACCGATCTGCTCGGCCCCGGACTGACCACGGAACTGGGTGGCGAGTTCATCGACAGCACACACACCGAGATGCTGGCGCTGATGACGGAGTTCGGACTCGACAAGCTCGACGTGCAGGCGCCCGCGTACGCCTCGTTGAAGCCGGAGACCTACTTCGTGAACGGGCGGCACTACACGCAGGCACAGGCCGCGCGCGCCTTCGTGCCACTCGCCAAGCGGATCGCCAAGGACTACGACGCCCTGGGCGACGTCGTCAACTACAACACCGAAGGCGGCGGCACCGCGATCGATCGCCAGACGATCACGCAGTACTTCGATCACATCGGCGCGACCGGCTGGATGCGCGAACTGCTGGACGTGGCCTACGTCACCGAGTACGGGTTGGATGCGGGCGAGCAGTCGGCGCTCAACTTCGTGTTCCTCATCGGGACAGGCGATCTCGAGGCCAAGGACGAGCTGACGCTGCTCGGCGAGAGCGACGAACGATACAAGGTGAAGGGCGGCAACCAGCGCGTGGTCGACGAGCTCGCGCGCCGGGTCGCATCGCAGATCCGGCCGCTCCACCGGCTCGAGGCGATTCGCAGCCGAAATGGCGGCTACACGCTGACGTTCCAGGCCGACGGCAAGGCGATCGACGAAGATGCCGAGATCGTGTTGCTTGCGATTCCGTTCAGCATCCTGCGCGACGTGAAGATCAGTGTCGACCTGCCGCCCCTCAAGACCAGGGCCATCAGGGACCTCGGCTACGGCACCAATGCCAAGGTCCTGGTCGGGTTCAAGAACCGGCCGTGGGAGAAACTCGGGTACACCGGCGCGACGTACAGCGACGAGTCCTTCCAGCTGGCGTGGTCCAACAGCTTCATGCAAGCCGGGCCCGCGGGTGGGCTCACGTTGTATTCAGGAGGCCGCCTGGGCATCGACGCCGGGCAAGGCACGGCCGAGGAGGCTGCGGTGCGATTGATGGGCGGCATCGAGCGCGCGTACCCCGGGACCACGAACGACCGTAACGGCAAGGTCTCACGCTTCCACTGGCCTTCGTACCCGTGGACCAAGGGCAGCTACTCCTGTTACAAGCCGGGGCAATGGACGACGATTGCCGGGTCCGAAGGGCTGCCTGTGGGCGATCTGTTCTTCGCCGGCGAACACTGCAGCTACGATTTTCAGGGTTTCATGAACGGCGGCGCGCAATCGGGCGCGGACGCCGCGAAGGCGATCATGGGCCGCGCAAGCACGGCCAAGGCCGCCCGCGTGTACTCACGCCGCGCGCTGGTGCACCTGGCATGACCGTGTCGCGACATCAATCACATCTACTGGCACATCTACTGGAGGCCGTATGCGGCTGACTGCTGCGGGAAAGTTTCTACTGTTCGTCGTCGGTCTCGGAGTGCTCGGGTACGCGGGCTGGACCTACCGGAATCAACTGCCGTCACTGCCCGGCACCGGGCGCTCGGCGTCGACGCCGGCAGCACCGTCGCCGGGAACGCCGGCTGCGGCGCCCGTGGTCGAGCGCAAGGGCGTGCTCGAATCGGTCAGATCCTCGGGAGTGCTCCGCGTCGGGATGGAACCCGATGCGCCGCCACTGCACTTCATCAATGACCGGAAGCAGGAAGATGGGTTCGACTTCCGGCTGGCTGGCATCGTGGCCGAGGCGTTGGGGGCGAAGCGTGTCCAGATCGTCGAGGCGGACTACGAGAAGCTCCCGGACGAGCTCCGGGCCGGCAACGTGGACGTGATCATGGCCGGGTACGTCCCTGATCCGTCGGTGCAGGGAGTCGTGTGGTCCAACGGCTACCTGGACTTCGGGCTCTGCATGATCGTGCGCGAAGGCATGGAAGGCACGTACCGGTCGGTCAAGGATCTGGCCGGCAAACGGATCGCCATCTACGACGACCCGGCGGCCGATCGGTGGGTGCGCGAGAACATCCCGGGTGCGCGGGTCAGTAAGTTTTCGGGTGACGATGGGTGGTTCGAGGCCGTGGAGAAGGATCAGGCCGACGCGCTCATCTACGACTACCCGTTCGCCGCCGAGGAGATCAAGAAGCATCCTCGAACGGTCATCGCGCAGTACAACTTGAACCAGTCGAAGTACGCCGTTGCGGTGCCGGCCGGCAACTTCGACCTGGTCTACGCGATCAATACGGCGCTCGACGCCTTCCGCGCGACGCCACGCTACGGCAATCTCATGCGCGAGTACCTCTCGAGCGCGTCCGAAATCTTCATGCGGCCGGTCGTGGGCCGGAAGACGTACACGGTCGCCGCGGGCGACACGCTCAGCAAGATCGCGGGCAGCCAGCTTCGGGACACGGCCCGGTGGAAGGAGATCTGGGATCTCAACCGCGACCGCGTCGCAAACGAGAACCTCATCTATCCACGGCTCGTCCTGCTGATGCCGTAGTTCTATGGAGCCCTGGGCCTTCAGGCCCAGGGCCTGCCCGCCGGGGCTCCCAATCAGGGTTTAACCAACCGGTAGTGGGAGACGTGCCACTCGTCACCCCCGCGGTAGCCCCAGAGTTCCGCGCAGGCCATGAAGAAGACCCGCCAGCGCACCCGCCAGCGGCGGACCTCGGCCTCGCCGTATGTGTCGGCGAAGAGCGGCCGGATCTCGTCACGGTGGGCGTCCATGTTCGACAGCCAGGCCTCGGCCGTGCGCGCGTAGTGCGTGCCATTCACGGTCCACTGCGCGTCGACGGTCAGGACGTCGGGAAACGAGCGCAGCAGGTCGTCGTTCGGCATGATGCCGCCCGAGAAGAAATGGGCAGCCATCCAATCGGAGGCGTCGCGCACGTCGTACGGGTAGCCGTACTGGCGGTGCGTGAAGATGTGGACGAACGCCGCCCCATCGTCGCGGAGCCAGCGCGCCACGCGCTCGAGCAGCACGCGCCAGTTGCGCATGTGCTCGAACATCTCGACGGACACGATTCGGTCGAACGTGCCCGGCGCGTCGAACACGTTCATGTCGGCGGTCAGCACGCGCAGGTTGGCCAGCCCTTCGCTGGCGGCGCGCTCATCAATCCACGCCTTCTGTGTTCGCGAGTTCGACACGGTGACGATCTCGCTGTGCGGGAAGCGACGAGCCATCCACAGCGAGAGCGATCCCCAGCCGCACCCGAGTTCAAGGACGCGCTGTCCATCCCGCAGATCGGCGCGCGTCGCGGAGAGTGCGAGCATGCGCGCTTCGGCATCTCCGAGCGTGGTTGTGTCGGCTTCCCACCACGCGGATGAGTACTTCATGTGGGGTCCCAAGACGTGGCGGTAGAACGCGGTCGGGACTTCGTAGTGCTGCAGGTTCGCGGCTGCTGTGTCGACGGCCACGGGCCCGACACTCCGATCCAACACGAACTGCCGATGCCAGGCCACCGGATCGGGGGCCGCGTCGCGTTGGAGTTCGGCGAGGCGCGCGGCAAGCACGCGGCGAATACCGGCGCGGATCACCACATCCGGCAGCGCGTCGGCCTCGAGCATCCGCCACAGCACCGCGGCCGGACTGCCCGTCACTGAGCGCCTCGTTTCCGAAACCACGGAACGAACGCGCTCGTCGTCTGTTGATAGCGGCGATAGGCGTCACCACGGCTGCGGAGCGCCTGGGCCTCCGTTGCCGGAATGCCGGTGACGCGAAACAGGAAGTAGAGCATCAACGCTGGAGCCGTCCACCCCAGCCAGCCCCACGCGGCCGTGCTCGCGTAGATCGCGTACGCGACCCAGATCAGCCACTCGAAGAAGTAGTTCGGATGGCGCGAGTAGGCCCACAAGCCGCGCTCGCACACGGCGCCTCGTCCGTGGGCCGACCGGCGAAACGCCGCGAGTTGGCGATCGGCAATCGCTTCACCGCCGAGTGCGATCGCCCACACGACAACCGCCACTTGTTCGACGACGCCAACGGGCGCGCGCTCGCGCATCACGAGGAGGATCGGCAGCGAGAGAACCAGATCGAGGAGCACCTGTGCCTGGAAGAAGACGAAGAAGTACCGTCCTGCCCGCTCACCCCAGCCACGACGCAGCTCGACGTAGCGGCCGTCCTCACCGTGACCGATCACGCGCGTCACGAGGAGGTACGCCGCCAGACGAAGCCCCCAGACGATGACGAGGCCGGCCAGGAGCCAGCCCCGCGGCCCTGGCTGGAGGCGCGTGGCGTACCAGCACGCAAGAATGGGCAATCCGAGGGCCCACCCGACGTCCACAATGGCCGCATTGCGCAGGCGCAGGTGGATGAGCCAGAAACCGGTCATCAAGACCGCCAGCGCGACCGCGCCGGTGCCGATAAGGCCTATAAGGGTCATTTCCGTGTCCCGGACCGCCGCGATGGTAAACTAAGCAACTGTTTGGCGCAGTGGCTCGCGCCGCGATCTGGCCGCCACAGGATAAATTGAATGGCTGTTGCTCTCATCAAAAGCAAGCGATACGACCTCGGCGCAATGATCCCGTTCCTCGTGCTGCACGCTTCCGTGCTGCTCGTGCTGACGGTGCCCTTCTCGCTCAGCATGATCGCCTGGCTGGCGGGGTCGTACTTCCTGCGGATGTTCGGCGTGACCGGCGGCTATCACCGCTACTTCAGCCATCGCTCCTACAAGCTCAATCGCTTCTGGCAATTCTGTTTCGCCTTCCTCGCGCAGACGTCCGGACAAAAGGGCGCCCTCTGGTGGGCGGCGCATCATCGGGATCACCATCTGTATTCCGACCGGAAGGAAGACCTCCACTCGCCCGTGCACGAAGGCTTCTGGTGGTCGCATCTCGGCTGGATCCTCTCCGACGAATACGATCACTACGATCCGAAACGGATCGCGGATTTGGTGAAGTACCCGGAACTCCGCTGGCTCGACAAGTTCCACCTCGTGCCGACCATTCTGTACGCGATCGCCATCTACTACGTCGGCGGCTACCCCGCCCTCGTCTGGGGCTATCTGGTCGCCACCGTGGCGCTCTACCACGGCACGTTCCTGATCAATTCCCTGTCCCACATCTGGGGCACACGCCGCTTCGCCACGCCAGACGAGAGCCGCAACAACTTCTGGCTGGCGCTCGTGACCATGGGTGAGGGCTGGCACAACAACCACCACCACTTCATGTCCAGTGTGCGTCAGGGTATCCGTTGGTGGGAAATCGACACCACGTACTACGTGCTGACGATGCTCTCGTGGGTCGGGATCACACGGGAACTGCGTCCGTTCCGCCCGGAGTCGATCGACGAATCCGCGTGAGTCGCATCGCGGTCATCGGCTCGGGCATTTCCGGGCTGACGGCCGCGTGGCTGTTAAGTCGAGACTTCGACGTTCTGCTCCTGGAACGCGCCGACCGGCTCGGCGGACACACGCACACACACCACCTCGACACGCCTGACGGGCCGCTCGCGCTCGACACTGGCTTTCTCGTTCACAACGATCGCACGTATCCCCGGCTCGTCCGGCTCTTCAACGAGCTTGGGATTGCACGGCTCGACTCCGACATGTCCTTTGGGGTGACCTGCCCCCGCACCGGCTTCGAATACAGCACACGCAGCCTCAACGGCCTCTTTGCGCAGCGGTCCAACCTGCTGCGGCCATCGCACTACGCGCTTCTGGCCGAGATCCTCCGGTTCAACCGCGCCTCTCAGCGATTCGCCGCCATCACGCCGTCCGACGAGGCGACGAGCCTGGGTGACTGGCTCGATGCGCGTCGCTTCTCGGACGCGTTCCTCGAACGCTTCCTGTTTCCCCTCGCGGCGTCCATCTGGTCCGCGTCCATCGCCACGCTTCGCGCGTTCCCTGCACTGATGCTGATTCGCTTCTTCGATCAGCACGGGATGAACACCACGCTCAATCACCCGACGTGGAAGGTCGTGGCCGGCGGCAGCGCGACGTACATCCCGAAGCTGCTCGCGTCCCCGCGGATCGAAGCGCGCACCGGCGTCACCATCGAGAGCGTGACACGGACCGCCGACGCCGTGACGATCGCCTACGCCGACCGCCCATCCGATCAGGTGTCGCAGATCGTCTTTGCCACGCATGGCGACGAGGTGTTGCCGATGCTGACCGACGCCACCGTGGCCGAGCGCGACGTGCTTTCGGCGTTTCACACGAACGCGAACCGGGCCGTCCTCCATACCGACAGCCGCTGGCTGCCTCGTCGGGCCGCCGCGCGCGCGGCGTGGAACTATCAGCTTGGCGCCACATCCACCGGCGCGACCGTGACGTATCATCTGAATCGGCTGCAGCGCCTCGAGACCGGGCGCGACTACTGCGTGACGTTGAATCCGCAGACGGCTATTGCCGCCGAGCAGGTGATTTGCTCGATGGACTACACCCACCCGCTCTACACGCGTCAGGCCGTCCAGGCACAGGCGCGCTGGGCCGAGATCAGCGGCGTGGCGCGCGCGCACTTCTGCGGTGCGTACTGGTTCTACGGCTTTCACGAGGATGGGCTGCGATCCGCCGTGCGCGTGGCCGAGTCGCTCGGGGTGCGCTGGTAGATGGAGCCGGGCCTGTATGTCGGCCGCCTGCGGCACCGGCGCTTCCGGCCGCGTCCCCACAGCTTCACGTACAACCTGTTCATGGTGCTGGTCGACGTCGACCATGTGGACGATCAAATGCGGCGATCGCGGCTCACCTCGGTGAATCGCTTCAACTGGGCCACGTTCGACGACCGCGATCACCTCGGCGACCCCTCACGTCCGCTGCGTGAGCGCGTCACGGCCGACGCCGCGCGTCAGGGCCTGCAGATGCCGGACGGCCCGCTGTATCTGCTGACGCATCTCCGGTACCTCGGATACAACTTCAACCCGATCTCGTTTTACTACTGCTGCAGTCGCGATGGCGACGTGCAGCTGGTGATGGCCGAAGTCCACAGCACGTTTGGCGAGATGTGCACCTATTGGCTGACCGCGACCGATGACGAGCAGGCGCCGCGCACCTTCCGCCGGCGCCTTGCCAAGACCATGCACGTCTCCCCGTTCATGCCCATGTCCCTCGACTACGAGTTCATCGTCACGACACCGGGTCAGCGCCTGGCGGCCCACATGAACACGGTGGACCGCGCCGAGGGTGCGGCCGCACCGAACTTCGATGCCACGCTGACGCTGGAGCGGCGGGAGTGGACCGCGCCGGCGATCCGGGCCCAGCTGTTCCGCGTGCCGGTGATGACCGCCAAGGTGGTGGCCGCCATCCACTGGGAGGCGCTGCGCTTGCGACTGAAGGGGCTCCGCGTTCATCCACATCCAAGGGACGCCGCCGGCCGTAGGGACTCCCAGGGAGAAGCACGCGTATGACGTGGATCAACCGGCAGGCGAAGCGGGTGTTCCTGGGCCTGGCCGACACCATCAAGTTCGGGTCGATCGAGATCGTCTGTCCGGATCGCACCTATGCCTTCGCCGGACGGCAGCCCGGCGCGGCCGCGATGATGGTGATCCACGACGAGCGGGCCTTCCGCCGCGCCATCCTCAACGGCGACCGGGGCCTCGGCGAGTCGTATGTCGACGGGGACTGGACGTCACCGGATCTGGTCGGCCTGCTCCGGCTGGCCCTGCGCAACTCGCACGCCTTCAACCGCCTCAACGGCACGTTCTCCTGGCTCAACCGCCAGCGTCAGCGCCTCAGTCACCTGGCGCGCGCCAACACGCGCATCGGCAGCCGCAACAACATCGCCGCGCACTACGACCTTGGGAACGAGTTCTTCGAGGTTTTCCTCGACGAGTCGATGCTCTACTCCAGCGCCATCTTCGAGCACGAGCACGACTCGCTCGAGCGCGCGCAGACGGCCAAACTCGAGCGCATCTGCGGCCTGCTGGATCTCGGCCCCGACGACCACCTGCTCGAGATCGGCACCGGTTGGGGCGCGCTGGCCGTGCACGCGGCCCGCACCCACGGCTGCCGCGTGACGACCACGACGATCAGCCGCGAACAGCACGATCGCGCGGCCGAACGCATTCACGCGAACGGACTGGACGATCGCATCACGCTGCTCGCGGAGGACTACCGCGACCTGACGGGCTCCTTCACCCGCATCGTCAGCGTCGAGATGTTCGAGGCCGTGGGGCTGGACCACTACGACGCGTTCTTCGCGACCTGCGATCGCCTGCTGACGCCCGACGGCGCAGCACTGCTGCAGACGATCACGATTTCCGAACAGGACTTCCGCGACACCTACGGACGCAGCGAAGACTGGATGCAGGGTCACATCTTCCCGGGATCGGAACTCGCGTGTCTGTCCGAGGTACTGCGATCACTCGGGCGCGTCACCGGGCTGCGTCCATTCAGGCTCGATGACATCGGCCTTCACTACGCGCGGACACTGCACGAGTGGCGCCGGCGGTTCCTGGGCAACCGTGAACGCATCGAACGCCTCGGGTTCGACGAGCGGTTCATCCGCATGTGGGACCTGTATCTCGCCTTCTCAGAGGCGGCCTTCGCCGAACGGCACATCAGCGACGTGCACCTGCTGCTCACGCGGGCGTATCACGACGGGCGCTACGTCGGCGATCCCGTGATCGCGCGGCCGGACCAGGCACGGACGGGCCTGGGGATTAGGGCCTAAGGCCTTCTCTTTCCGTATTGATTCAGGGCCTCGCGCAGCGGCGGCGCGAGGATCAGCGTGAGTGCGCGGCCGTAGCTCGCCGTCCCGTCTTCGACCGTGTTGGCTTTGAGGTATTCGTCGTAGACGCGAAAGGCCGCGCGCTGCACCTGCGGCTTCTGCCGTTGCATCCGCTTGGCGATCTGCTCGAAGTCGGACCGAATCCCCGGGTCGAGTCTGGCGAACGCCTGTTTGCGCGCGGCCGGCGGCAGCGCGCCGCCGGCCTCGAGGATCAGGTAGAGGCTCGCACTGTAGGCCAGCGACGGCCCGCCCTTCATGCACGCCAGCCAGCCGACTGCGCTCGCGGCGGCTTCGTCCGCCTCGCCAGCCAGGTGCGCCCACTCGTGGGCGAGCACGAAGGGGCGTTCGATCGGCAGGAGATCCGGGTGCACGATGGACTCGAGCGCGAGCGGGTCGATCATCCCGTCGACGCCGGTCCACGTGAAGAACGGCGTCAGGATCAGCGAAAACTTCGGGCGTCCCGTACGAGCGAGAGGCGCGCGATTCACCAAGGCGAGCGCCTCCTGCATCGGCGCGGACAGCGCGGCGGCGGCCGCCTCGTAGCTCATCGCATCAGGGGACGGGAGGAGCGGTCGGAGCGTGGCGCCCAGTGCGTTCGCGTCCGCCACGGCCAACTGGAGGCTCGCGACGGTCGGGACCACCGGCGTGCTGTTGACCGCGGTCTCGAGCGGCAGCCGCCGGTAGTTACAGCCCCATGCAAAGAAGAACACGAGCACGAGCACGGCCCCTGCACGAAGCGTTCGACGAGTCAGTTCCCACACGGCGTCGAACAGCCCGCGGCTCATCGTGACGCGCGCGAACTGCACGAGACGGAACACCAGCAGGGCCGCGGCCGCCGCGATCAGCACATCGAGCACCGCAATCGGCACCAGGTTGCTGACGCTGGTCACGGCCATCTGCAGCCAGAGGTAGACGCCGCGCGAATAGTACTCGTCGATGAACCATGCGGGGACGGGCAACAGCACGATGACGACGGCCGCCACCGGCAGCGCGAGCCAGCCGCGAACGATGGTGCCTATCCGGGATCGCGCCACGACGGATCACCCGTAATCAGGCGTACGGATCGCTGATACGTGATGTACGAGAACGCCCACTGCGACATGACGGACAGCCGGTTCCTGAACCCAATCAGCTTGAAGACGTGCACGAACAGCCAGAACAGCCAGGCGGGATATCCGCGCATCTTGAACGCCGGCAATTCGGCCACGGCCGAGTGACGGCCAATCGTGGCGAGGTTTCCGAGATTCTTATAGACAAACGGCGTCGACGACTGGCCCTCGACGGCGCGCAAGACCGTCCGCGCCGCATGCGCGGCTTCCTGCATCGCCACCTGCGCCACACCGGGCAGCCATTTGCCGTCGGCGCCCTTGAGCGCAGCGAGATCGCCGGCGACGAACACCTCAGGGTGCCCGGGAATCGACAGGTCATCCTGCACCAGGACGCGGCCGGCGCGATCCATCGGCACGCCCAGCGACGCGCCGAGGGGTGACGCGGCGATACCCGCGGCCCACAGGATCGTGCCGGCTTCGATGGTTTCGGCGCCGACGTGCACGCGTCCCTCTTCCACGCCGGTGACCACGCTGCCGGTCCACACCGACACGCCGAGCTGCTCGAGAGCCTTGCGCGCAAAGCCGGACAGGTCGACCGGATAGGCCGACAGCAGTTGCGGCCCGCCCTCGATCAGGATCACGCGCGCGGACTCCGGGTCGATCGCGCGGAAGTCGTTGGCCAACGCATGCCGCGAGATCTCGGCCAGGGCACCGGCCAGTTCCACGCCGGTGGGACCGCCACCGATGATCACGAATGTCAGCAGCCTGCGCTGCCGGCCCCGATCCGTCTCGCGCTCGGCCTGCTCAAACGCCAGCAGCACTCTGCGTCGCATATCGAGCGCGTCTTCAAGCGTCTTCAGACCGGGTGCGTACTTCTGCCATTCATCGTGTCCGAAATAGGAATGGTTGGCCCCGGCGGACACGATCACGTAGTCGTACGGCACGGTGCCATCGGTCAGGCGCACGGTCCGTGCGTTCACGTCGATCCCGACCGCCTCCGCGAGCCACACGCGCAGATTCTGCTGATGTCGCAGGATCCAGCGAATGGGGGACGCGATGTCGCC
>JBDTNQ010000082.1:0-19609 GCA_039933635.1 Acidobacteriota bacterium | reverse complement strand
AACAGGAGCGCGTAGAACGGCCCCTGCGTCATCCCGATGAGGCCCGTAATCACGATGCCGAGCACGAACATCATTCGAAGCACGAGCGATTCACCTCGATTGGGGACGCACCCCGGGCAAAACGAGCCATTCTGAGCCTACCACCGGAGCACCGTTTGAAGGCGCGCCCGGCGGGCGTGCACACTCTTTCTACTATTCGGCGGAACCGGACGATCGATGACGCGCGTTGGTGGCGCCGTGGCCTTATATTCGAAGGGCATGTCCCTTGCCGCCGCGCCGGAACCGGACGTCTCCGTCATCATTCCGACGTACAACCGCGCCGGCCTCGTTGCACGATGTATCACGTCGTTGCGCGCGGCCGACGCCGGTCGCCTCGAGATCATCGTCGTTGACGACGGCGGCAATGACGACACGGACCGCGTTGCCCGCGAGGGCGGAGCGGTGTACTTGCGGCAGGCGAACGCCGGCCCGGCGGCGGCGAGGAACCTGGGTTTCGCAGCCAGCCGCGGCCGCTATGTGGCCTTCATCGATTCGGATGACGAGTGGATGACGACGGGCGTGGGGCGGCTCGTCGCCCAACTCGACGCCAACCCGGACATCGCGGTGCTCTTTGCCGATACGTCGATGGGCAACGACGACGACGGATACGCCAGCTTCGTCCGGACGTACGGGACCGAGCGGTTCTTCGCGCTTCCGTACGCCTCCCGGCCAGGTGGCGTGCGCGTGTTCGAGCGTCGGCCGTTCTTTCTGCAGTTGTCCACGCGAAACGTGATGTTCCTGGGCAGCATGCTCATTCGCCGGGCGTTCTTCGCGTCGATCGACGGTTTCGATCCCGAACTGCGGGGAGCGGCCGACTGGGACTTTTTCATGCGCTCAACCGCTGCCGGCGTGGTGGCGTACTCCGATGGCACGGCCGTGTCGAAGTACTACAAGCACGACGAGGGGATGTCGACCAACAGCGACCACATGGAGGAGGACTTCATCAAGGCGCTGGACTCCGTCCGCCGCCGGTCGCCGCTCGACGCCGTCGAACGCGCGCACGTGGACGAGCGCCTTCGGGCGCACGTCTTCGGCTGGGCGTGGCTCGCCTACGAGAAGGGTGACTTCCGTACGATGCGGACCCGCTTGAAATGGGCGTCGCGCCTGGGGCAATTCCATGCGCGTGAGGCGGTGTTTCTCGCAGCGTCCTATCTGCCGCCGTCCTTCGTGCGCGCCCTTCGGCGCGCGAGGCACGGCGCCGCGCCGTCCTGATGCGCGCGTCGCAGCCTGCTGCGGCCGGGCCGGTGGCGGTGGTCGTCCTGAACTACAACGGTCTCGACGACACGCTCAAGTGCCTGGCGTCGCTCCGGGCGCTGGCCGATCCGGCGCGCGTGATTCTCGTCGACAACGCGTCCGTCGTCGATCCCACCGGACCCGCGCGGGAAGCCTATCCGGGCATCGACACGCTGAGGACGTCCGTCAACCTCGGTTATGCCGGCGGCAACAACCGCGGTATCGAGCTGGCCCTCGCCCAGGGCGCCGAGTGGATCCTGATCCTCAACAACGACACGGTGGTCGAGCCCCACATCGTCCGAGATCTGCTCGCGGCGTTCGCCTCGGATTCCACGCTTGGTATTGTCGGACCGGTTGTCAATTTCATGGAGGAGCCTGAAGCCGTCATGACCGACGGCGTGGCGTTCAATCCCGGACCGGGGACTGAATTCTTTCAGCGGATCGTCGTGCCCGTACAGCAGCCGCCGACGCTCGTGCCCGTGGACATCGTCAACGGCTGCTGCATGATGGTGAAGGCGGAGGTGTTCCGCAAGGTCGGCATGTTCGATGAAGCGTTCTTCATCGTGCACGAAGAGTCCGATCTGTGCCTGCGGACACAGCGTGCGGGCTTCGCGTGTGCCGTGCTCGGCAAGTCGCTGGTCTGGCACAAAGGGTCGAGTTCGTTCGACCGTTCCGGGCGGCAACTGCAGCGGTATTTCGACGCCCGGAACCTGTGGCACCTGCTGAAACGGCACACTGGCCGTGTCGGCCGCTCCCGCGGGCTCCTGGTTTCGACGTGGCACTACCTGCGTTACGCGTTCTATCGATATGACATCGAGCTCGACGCCGGAAAGACCGCCGCAGCGGACGCCGTCATGGACGGCGTGATCGACGGTTCCTGCGGGCGCTTCGGGCCGTACCAGCCGCGCAAGGGCCCAGGACGGGCACCAGTGCGTTTACTCTTCGCGGGCGCGAGGCGTCTGGCGCGGGTCAGACGTTAGCCGCGCATTCGTCGTCAATAACGCGCCGGCCTTCGGCGGCCAACTACTGGCTGCCGACCACCTGCCACGTCGGCGCGACCTGACTTGGCGTCAGCGGCCCTTCGCGCGCCACTTGTGACGAATGCAGGTACCACACGCGGAGCTCGCCTGTGAGGGAGTTCTGCCAGATCAGGTCGGGAGACCCGTCGCGGTCGTAGTCCGCCACCGATTTGATCTGCCAGTCAGGGGTCATTCCGGGGGTCGCAAATGCCTCAGCCTTCAAGGCGGTCATCCCGTTCATCCACCACAGGGCGATGGCGCCCGTGCCTGAATGCTGCCAGAGAAGGTCCGAGCGGCCATCGCGATCCATGTCGGCGATGCCGACCAGGCGCCAGACTGGGTCGACCGACTGCGGGTTCAGGTAGCTCCCCCCGATCATCGTCGCGCCGTTCATCAGCCATACGTAGAGGCCGCCGGTCATCCGATGCTTCCACAGGATGTCGGGCTTGCCATCGCCATTGAAGTCGCCGGTGCCAGCCACCCGCCAATCAGGGGCCGCCGACTGAGGCGCCAGAACGCCTATCAGCGTGAGGCGATCCATCAGCCAGATATAGAGCTGCCCCGTCACGCTGTGCTGCCATAGCAGGTCGGTACGGCCATCGCCGTTGAAGTCGTCCAGGCCGACGATCTGCCAGACGGGGTCCACGGCGCCCGGGACGAGTGCCCCGCCCCCCACGGACGTGCCGCCGCTCAGGAACCACGAATAGAGCTGTCCGGTCGTGCTTTCGAAAACCAAATCGGGCAGACCGTCGCCGTTGAAGTCGCGGCTCACTCCTGTGCCCCGGTTGTCCACGATCACGCTCACCGAACTGGATGTGCGTGTGTTCCCCGCGGCATCGCGCGCGGTGGCCGTCAGCGTGTGCGTCCCGTTCACGGTCAGATTCGTTGGCCACGACACGACGTACGGCGACGTCAGATCCTCGGAGCCGAAGTTCGTTCCGTCGAGCTTGAACTGCACGCCGATGACGCCGGTGTTGTCCGACGCCGAGGCGGACACCGAGACGGCGCCGGAGAGCGTGGTCCCGCCGGCAGGTGCGGTGATCGAGACCGACGGCGCAGCGGTGTCGGTGAGATTGGCCACCGTCACCGTCCGAGCCGCGGACGTCTGCGTGTTCCCAGCAGCGTCGCGCGCCACGGCTCGCACCGTGTGCTGTCCGCTGCTGACTGAGGCGCTGTTCCAGCTGATTGAGAAGGGCGACGAGGTGTCTTCGACCCCCACCGTCGTGCCATCGATCGTGAAGCGCACGCCAGCGACGCCAATGTTGTCCGATGCGGTGGCCGACAGCGTGGTCGTGCCGGTGAGCGTCGCGCCGGCCGCCGGCGCCGACAGGCTCACCGTTGGCGCGGTCGAGTCGACAACGTTCGACACCGCCACGGTCACCACGGCCGATGTCGTGCGGTTCCCTGCGGCATCGCGTGCGATGGCCCGCAGCGCGTGGGATCCATTCGAAACACCACCCGTATTCCAGACCACCCCGTACGGGCTGCTTGTCACTTCACCGCCCAGGTTCGCGCCGTCGACCGTGAACTGGACGCCGATCACGCCGACGTTGTCCGACGCGGCAGCCGTGACGGCCGTCGTGCCGGAGACGGTTGCGCCAGCCGAAGGCGTCGTGACGCTCACACTGGGCGCCGTGCGATCCGTCGTGGTGTTGGCAACCGTGACCGTCACCGATGCTGATGTCGCGCTGTTCCCGGCGGGATCGCGTGCGTAGGCCACGATGGTGTGAGGGCCATTGGAGGTCCCGGCCGTCGACCAAGTGGCCTGGTAGGGCGCCAGTGCGTCTTCGACGCCGACGATGGCGTCGTCGACGGTGAACCAGACGCCGGCGATGCCCGTGTTGTCAGTAGCGGCGGCCGTCATCACCACGGAACCCGACACCGTGGCGCCGGTCGCGGGCGAGGAAACCGAAACCGTGGGATCGGTCGTGTCGCTCGCGGCGTTCAGCACGGTGACCAACACGGGAAGCGACGTCACGAGATTGCCGACGCTGTCGCGGCCGACCGCCGTGATCGTTCGGACGCCATCACCGACCGTCCGCGTGTCCCACGAGGTGGCGCATACGCCGGAGGTGATTGCCGATCCGACATCCGAACCCGATACCTGAAATTGCAGAGCCGAGAGGCCAGTCGCGTCAGCGGACGCCGTCAGCGTAACCACGCCGCTGAGGATCTGTCCTTGGCTTGGAGAGGTGAGAAGGAGGTTGGGGAGAAGTGCCGATGCCTGCACCGTCGCCCACGTCGCGACCAAACCGACAGCCATGCCCGCGCAGAGAGACAGACACGACCTGATTGGGGAGCCGGGAGCGGGCATTTCTACATACCTTCCACTCCTCGGCGCACCTGTGGCGCCTTGTCACCGGGGAGTCGGCCCGCCGTTCTGCAAGCGAGGTGCCAAGGCGCCCGATGATCTTGACTGGTGTGATATGTGATACGCAACCTATTGATTCTAAATGACTAATTGTTCGTGTGTCGGCTTTGCGACATGCGTCGTTCGGTCGAACTCATCGCCCTTCCTGATGCACAGAGAGCAGTTTCTACAGGGTCGGCTCCGACACGTGCATGTCAGCCTGCCGGCCATGTCGGATCACCGGCGCCCCACCAACTGCCAGTTCGGGTCGACCTGGCCGGGATTCAGCGCGCTGCCGCGGGTCATCGTCGTCCCATTCATGAACCAGATATAGAGGAAGCCGCTGTTCTGGAACACCAGGTCCACATTCCCGTCGCCATCGAAGTCGGCGATGGCTTTGATCCGCCACGACGGCTGCACCGCACTCGGAGTAAGCGACACCGAACGCGAGAGCGTTGCCCCGTTCATCAGCCACACTTGGAGGGCCCCGGTGGTCGTGTTCTGCCAGATGAGGTCTGCCTTGCCATCGCGGTTCATGTCCCCCGCGCCGGCAATCTGCCACCTCGGATCGACCCGCGCCGGGGTGACGGCCCCGCGGCTCGCCACCTGCGTGCCGTTCATGAACCACACGCTGATATCGCCCGTCTCGGGCTGCCGCCACACGATGTCCGCCTTGCCGTCACCGTCGAAGTCGCCCGTGGCTTCCACGTCGCCCGGAAGATTGTCGGTCGGTAGCGCCACGTTACTGGCGAGCGTGGTCCCGCTCATCAGCCAAATGTAGAGCTGACCCGTGACGCGGTTCTGCCAGAGGAAGTCATTCTGCCCGTCGCCGTCGAAATCGTCGACGCTGACGATCTGCCACCGTGAATCGACTCCGGCCGGAGTGACCGGTCGGCCTTCCTGCAGGCCGATGCCATGCATCAACCACGTGTACAGGCTGCCCTGAGAGTTCTGCCATACCAGGTCCGGCGTGCCGTCGCCGTTGAGATCGCCTGGTGCCGCGACGACGACGACGAGCTGACTGAGGATCAACGCAACGTTGGGCGAGGCGCCCTTATTGCCCGCCGCATCCCGCGCCACTGCGCTGAGCTGGTACGAACCATCCGGCAGCGCGCCCGCAGGAATGGTGATCTGATAAGGCGCGACCGTGTCTTCGGCGCCGTAGCTGATGCCGTCGATGCGGAACTGCACACCGATGACACCGACGTTGTCGGTCGCGGAGGCAATCACCGTCACGTTCCCACCGACCTTGGTCCCGCCGATCGGGCTCGTGACGAGGACGACGGGGGCCATCGTATCGGCGACGGCGTTCTTCACGGTAATGAGGACCGGTGACGACGTGCCCTGATTGCCGGCCGCATCCTTCGCCACCGCCCGCACCGTGTGCGAACCGTCGGCGACGGTCGTGGATGCCCATGTGAAGCTGTAGGGAGCGGTCGCGTCCGGCGCGCCGGCGGCGACGCCGTCGATTGTGAATTGCACGGACGTGACGGCTTTGTTGTCGGTCGCTGTCGCGCTGAGCGTGACGTTCCCCAGCACGGTCGTGCTCGAACCTGGCGCCGTCACGGCGGTGGACGGCGCAATCGTATCGGTCGTGGTGTTGTTCACGTTGACCGTGCGCGAAGAGGATGTCCGGCGATTGCCTGCGGCGTCCCGCGCGATGGCGCGAAGCGTATGGCCACCGTTCGTGGCGCTCGTGGTGTTCCACGGGGTTGCGTAGCTCGACGACGTCACCTCAGGGCCCAGATTGGCGCCATCGAGCTGGAATTGAACACCAACGACGCCAACGTTGTCGCTGGCGCTCGCGGTGACCGTGACCGTGTTCGTCACCGTCGAATTCGACGAAGGCGCCACCAAGCTGACCGATGGCATCGTGGTATCGGCCACCACGTTGTTCACCGTGACGGCGACGGCAGCGGAGGACGTCGTGTTGCCGGCCGAATCACGGGCCACAGCGGTGATCGTATGCGACGCGTTGGTGGCCGTCGTGGTGGTCCAGCTCACGCTGTATGGCTGTGTCGTGTCTTCGCTGCCGAGATTCACGCCATCGAGCTTGAACTGGACGCCCGCGACGCCGACGTTGTCCGTGGCGTTGGCCGACACGGTGACGGTGGCGCTGACGACCGCCCCGGCCGTGGGTGCCGACACGCTCACGGTTGGGTGCGCCGTATCGGAGACCGTGTTGGCGACCGTCACGGTCACCGCGGCCGATGAGCCGGTGTTACCCGCGGCGTCACGCGCGAACGCGCGCACGACGTGCGCCCCGTTCGCGACAGACGTCGACGCCCACGATGCCTGATACGGGGTCGCGGTATCTTCCGCTCCCACGCTCGCGCCATCGATGGTGAACCAGACACCGGCCACGCCCACGTTGTCCGAGGCAGTGGCCAGCAGGGTGGATGAACCCGTCACGGTCGAGCCGGCACTCGGCGTGGACACCGACACACTCGGCGCGGCCGTATCAGTGATGGCGTTGCTCACCGTGACGAGCACTGGACTGGACGTCACGATGTTGCCGACGCTGTCGCGTCCGGTGACGA
Source organism: Acidobacteriota bacterium (assembly GCA_039933635.1). GTDB lineage: Bacteria > Acidobacteriota > Vicinamibacteria > Vicinamibacterales > SCN-69-37 > JBDTNQ01. The sequence goes on along the minus strand of JBDTNQ010000082.1, from coordinate 12,428 downwards.
GCAGCGTGCGGGTGCCGTCCGTGACTGTGCGCGTATCCCAGGACGCGGCGCACGAGCCTGAGGTGATTTCCGGTCCGATGTTCTGACCGGAGACCTGGAATTGAACGGCCGAGAGACCGGTGGAGTCCGCGTTCGCGCCAAGCGTGATCACACCACTCACCGTCGACCCGTTGGCTACGCCGGTCAACGAGAGACTGGGGAGCAGCGCGGCCGCATGAACGGTGGTCCACACGGTACAAATGAAGCCGACGACGATGCCGGCTGCCATGAGCAACCACGAACGAGACTGGGGAGTGACGTAACGCATCGGGCACCCGTGAGGCCCCGCGTGACGACGCAGGTGCGTCGCGACGAGAGCCGGTGCGCCGTTGTGCAACGGCAGTGCCACGCCGTTACGAACTCTTCGATCGGCGAGATCGCCGGTAAATGCGTGCGCTTTGCGATGCGCGGAAAAAACTGTACGCGCGACAGATTTGTGCGTGCTGGGGTGGCCTTACGGTTCTGCAGACTGATTGGCGAATTTGCGCCGCGGCGTGGGCGCCTTAGCGTGATGCGATTGACTGCACCGCGCTCATCGCTGTCGCGCGCCACGTGTGATGCATGAGCACCCACGTGCGCGCGTCCTGACCGAGTGCGTGTGCGCGCGCCGGATCGGCCCAGAGCGCGCGTATTGCCGCGGCGAACGACCGCGGATCATCGGCGCACGACACGGGTGGTGGCGTGCGCAGCCCGCGCGTGGCCTGCGTGGTGGTCACGATCGGCCGGCCCATCGCAGCCGCTTCGAGGAACTTGTTCTTGATGCCCCCGCCCGACACGAATGGCATGACGACCACGGCGCAACGGCTGATTTCCGGCCGCAAGTCGACGGGATTGGCCACGACGACAATTCCGTCGCGGCCATCGAGCGCTGCGATTTCCGGTGGCGGATCGGCGCCGAGGATCGCGAACGTGGCGTCGGGGGTGTCGCGTCGCACGAGGGGCCAGACACGCTCCGTAAACCAGCGGAGCGCCTGGAGGTTGGGACCGAATCCGAGTCGTCCCCAGAACACGGCCGAATGCGGAGCAGGCGTGGCGGGCAGCGGCGCAAACGCGTCGGTGTCCACGCCGTTCGGCAGCACGTCGATCTGTGTCGCACCGGAGACGATCCGCATCGCGCGCCGTTCGGCGGGCGAGACGACCCAGACGCGATCCATCAGTGGACCGTAGGCGCGCTCGTAGAAGCCCTTGATGAGGGCCGCCTTGACGTGGTCGATCACGCCGCGCGGATCGGCCCGGAGCTGCGAGACGTAATGCCAGACCCATTCGTCGGCCGCGTACCAGATGCGCTGTGCCGTGCCCGCGCCAGCCAGATACGGCAGGATCTCGAGACCGACGACCACGACGACATCCGCCTTCCAGTCGTCGACGACATGTTTGAGGGCGGAGATGCGTCGCGTCGGAATGCCCCAGTAGCTGCGATAGCGTTCCTGCAGGTACGAAAGAGCGAGGGGGCGCGGATCGGGCGTCACGTCATCGAGCACCCAACGTCCCGAAAGCGGCAGCCCCGCGAGCGCCTGAGGGCTGGGCGGCTCATCGGTCGCGAGCGCGACCTCGTGTCCAAGGGCCGCCAGCGCCCGCATCATCTCGTAACCATGGACGTCATGACCGTAAGTGCGGGGCCATCCCAGGCGGGCTTTGACGAAGAGAAATCGCATGCTGTGTGGTGTCGAACGGGGCGAACGCCGAGTGCGCCGGACGCAGGTATCATAACGGTGCACGAGCCGCGGGCGTCGAAGTCGAGCCAAACCGTGTCGAAACGAACCTGCGTAAGAGCTGCCAGAACCGCAAGGACGCTTTGACAACGCGACCATACCGAAGCCCTTGTCGTGTCGACTCCTGTAAACTTCGGCGTGGCGCGGGTTTTGCAATTTCGCCCGGCCGGCCGTCAGGTGCCGCCCGATTGAGCGGCTCGAGAGACGTAATATGAAACAGAATCCGACCCCAGCTCCGGATCTCACCACTGCTTCCAGCCGTGCCAGCGTGCGGCCTGATCGACGAAAGTTTCTGACGGGTCTGGCGCTCGGCGCCGGCCTGGCACCCTTGGCCACCCTCTTCCGGACGCCCGTCAGTGCCGGGGCCGCGGGCAGCGCCCAGAACGATCTCTGCTACAGCACGGCAAAGCCGCCGCTCACCGCTCAGGACTTCGGCCTGCTCGGGTACTACGACCTTCGCACGTTCGGCACCAACACCACCTACATGCGCGGACTGACGCATCGGTACGTGAACGGGCAGCTGCGCCTCCTGTCGCTGTCGCACACAGGCGTCCTTGTCGAGTTCACGCCGGCCGCGAGCTTCGGGCAGACGGTCACCGCGAGCACGGGGCAGTGGAACATCGGTCAGGTCTGCGGCGACTTCACGGGCATCTGGTGGGAGGAAGCCAAGCAGCGTCTCTGGGTCACGGCGTCCATCGACTACGGTGACTCCGGTACCTACTATCCAACCCGAATCTCGACCGTGACGCTCGGCGCCGGCGGCGCCGTGAGCAACGTCAAGACCGTGTCCCTGCAGGGCATCAATTCGAAGCGCGTGTACGGCGGCGTCCAGCCGGTGCCTGCGTGGTTCCAGACGCAGTACGGCGTCGGCCCGTATGCCGTAGGCTTCGGCGGGTACACGTCGCTGTTCCAGCAGGTGAGCTGGGCGTCGCTCGGCCCTGAACTCATCTGCATTCCGGACATTGCCGGCTACTCGAACGGCGCCGAGGTTCCGGCCGGCGCGTGCCGCGTGCTGCTCGATACGCCGTCCGGTCAGCGGGGCGTGCGGAAGACGATTCCGCTGAACTATTTCGATGGCGGCGACGCGGATCCCAACGGCGTCCGCCGTGAAAACCCGAACTCGCCGCCGACGATCCCGCCCTACGTTGGTGCGCAGTGGCTCAGCCCGAACGCTCAGGGGCTCGGCTGGATGGTCTGGGGCGATAGCTACTACAACACCGGCATGTGGATCGACGGCCCGAACAAGCAGTCTTTCGTGGCCATCGCGTCCCTGGGCAAAGGCAAGTGCTGGTACCAGGGATCGACGCTGCACTTCGACGATCGCCAATTCGAACTGCACACCTGGGATGCCTCGACCCTGGCGAACGGCCCCCAGACGCGTCCGACGAGCATGGTCGAGCTCGTCGTGCCGCGCGGTGTCAATCCCATGTCGTGGGACGGTGACGTGCCGATGGCCAATCTTTCGGGCGCGACCTTCGACGCCACCGGGTCGCGGATGTATGTGGTCGGGTACCCGCTCGGGGCGCCGAGCACCGGACCAAGCGGGGAGTGGGACACCGGCCGCCTCTACGTGTATTCCGTCACCGCCTGACGCGGGGCACCGTGCTCGCTCAGCGAGCGTTTGAGGGGCGGCTTCGTCCGATGGTCTGATCCACCACGTTCTTGAGGCGCCAGATCGCGTCCGGATACCAACGCAGCTCGAGCTCCGCGGGTTTCGCCAGATGCGCTGGCCAATGCTCCCGCAACGTGGCGCGGAGTTGCAGGAACTCGGGTTGCCGTCTCGCCCAGTAGTGGCCGCGAAGCCCATCGGCGAGCGCCTGCCACGCCAGCGCTTCCCACTTGTCCACATCGAGATCCGGCCAGACCTCGGCCGCATGCGATCGAAGCCACGCCGTTCGCTGCCGCAGGCTCTCGAGATCCGTCATGCGCGCCGTGATCTGATTCGGATGGCGCCGGTACCCGTAGAGCACATCCGGCAGGATCACGAACGGCCCGCGTCGGCGCAGCAGACCAGTGAAGAGCATGTCGCCGCCCGTGGTCACGCCGACCGGAAACTGCAGCCCGTCCGCCGCGGATCGCCGGAACATCATCGTGATGGGGTGCACCAGCAGGCTGGCGGCAAACGCCTCGGCGGACGAGTCGGCCCGGGCCGACTCACCAGCGTAGCGGCCCGTTTCGCGCGCGTCGGTGAAGACCCAATGTCCACTGAAGCACGCCGCGGCGTCGGGGCGGGCGGCGAGCGCCGCGACCTGCTTCTCGAACCGGTCAGGTGCTGCCAGATCGTCGGCGTCGAGCAACGCGACGTACTCACCCGTGGCCGCGCGCAGCGCGGTGTTTCTCGCCGAGGCCTCGCCGCCGTTCGGCTGCCGAATCGTCGTGATGCGCGATCCGAAGGACTGACACACGTCCGGCGTCTCATCGGTGCTGCCGTCGTCCACCACGATGATCTGGTGGGGCGGACGCGTTTGGTTGAGCACGGCATCGAGAGCGGCTGCGAGGTACGCGGCGGCGTTGTAGGCCGGAATGATCACGCTGACCGTATTGCGAGCGAGCAGGGGTGAAGGCATGGTTGTCATCGACGTGAACTACACGGGCGGCCGGTTGTGCGCGCCCGTCTGACCTCCGGTCGCCAGTCTGATCGGCAGGATCACGAGCGCCCGGGCGACGACCACGTGGTCGAATGGCCAGGTGCGGAGAGAACGTAAGTACGCGCGCCAGGCGGCGCCCGGCGCGGAATGCAGCAACATGTCACCGTCGGTCTTGTAGTGCCGGCCCAGCCGGCGAAGCAGGATGCCCGCGGCCCTGACATCGAGCCCGCGCAGGGCCAGACGCACGTGCTTGCGGATGATTTCGCGGCTGGTGTCCGTCAGGTTGGCCGACCGTGAAACGTGCGCGCGGTCGGGTTCCACGATGTGGTCCGAAATCACGTGATCGGTGAGCGCGATTGCGTGGGCGTGCACGAGGCGCAGGTACAACTCCCAGTCTTCGTTCGAGCGGAAGGCCGTATCGAACCCGCCAAGCGCGAGGAAGACGTCGCGTCTGACCAGCCAGGGCTGCTGCAGCAGCCCGCCCCAAAGCATGGGGTAGTAGAGCCGGCGGTCGAACAGCCGGCCTTCAGGCCCCACGCGCACCGGGCGCGCCTGCGCGATGCGGTGAAACGACGCCACGTCGCGGTGATGATTCGCGACGTGCGCGCCGGTGACACGATCCGTGAACGTGTGATCCGCGAAAGCAGCCACGGCCTCCGGAAAGGCACGGTGCAGACCGAGTAGCGTGTCCACGGCATCGGGATGCAGCTGGTCGTCGTCGTCGAGGAACATGACGAGTGAGGAGGAGGCGTGCTGCGCGCCGAGATTGCGGGCGGCGCCTGCGTTGCCGCCCACGCCATCGACGACACGGACCGACGGAAACGAGGCTGCGATGTACGCACGGGTGTCCGGCGAGCCGCCGTCGTTAAAGACGAGGACCTCGTCCGGGAGCCGCGTCTGGGTGAAGACGCTCGCCAACGTCGGTCCGATACGGGCGCCCCGGTTGTGGCTTGCGATGACGAGCGACAGCGTGTCACGCACAGGAGGGTATCGTTGCGCGGTTTCGCGCAGTGGTTGCACCGCTCGTGAGGACTCCGGAAAATCCACGCGATATGATAGCTGCGGGGCGAAAAAGCCGCGCTGAAGCGACGATTTCGTCACCGACGCCCTCGACATGTCGATCACGGTCGTTATTCCGACCTACAACGCCGTCGCTTTCATTGGCGAGGCCATCGCCTCGGTCCACGCGCAGTCCCTGTCGCCGTTCGAGATCATCGTGGTCGATGACGGTTCGCGCGACGGGACGCCGGATGTCGTCCGCCGTGACTTCCCGGATGTGCGTGTCATCGTGCAACCAAACAGTGGCGTGTCGACGGCGCGCAATGCCGGTCTGGATGCGGCGCGCGGCGACTGGGTCGCGTTCCTCGACGCCGACGACACGTGGACGCCGACGAAGCTCGCACGGCAATGGGAGGTCATCGCCTCCGCTGGCCCCGACCTCGTGTGCGTGCACTGCAACTACTATTTCTTCGGACTCCGAACGGGCGAATCGCTCGTGCCTGCCGCGGTGCAGCGCGATGACTACTCGTTTCCGGCGCATTTCCTCGAGTGGCTGATCGTGCCGAGCGCCGCGGTGGTACGGCGTGCCGCGGCGCCCCGCTTCACGGCGTTCAGCTCCGGATACGGCGAAGACATCATCTTCTTCGCGGAGCTCAGCCAGCGGGGGCGCTTCGCCTACGTGCGCGAACCGCTGGTCGGCTACCGCAAGCACGGCAACAGCCAGAGCGACGCGCCGAACGGGCTCGCCCGGAACCGCAGGAACTGTCTGACCTGGTTGGATCAGTATGCGCACGAAAGACCGGACCTTGCGCAAGAATGCGGTCGCGCTCGCGAGGCGTTGATCGAGGACGTGTTCACGCGTCTGCTCATGGCTCGCTACCGGCGCGACGTGCACTGGTACTTCCTGTGGGCGGACTTCGTCGTTTCAAACTTTCGACAGCATCGACGCTGGATCGAGCAGCCGTGGTGGCTTCGCGCTGCGACGCGTGCCGGCGTGGCTGTACGCCGGCTGCGGTCGCGCTCGTGAGCAGGCGCTTCTCAGTGGCCTGCGTGAGACAAGTCCTCGGCCTGCCGCTCGGACTCTGGCCGGGCCAGAACCATCCGCGCGGCCAGGTCGGCGATCCCTGCGTAGGTCCGATCCTCGAAGACCTTGATGTTCGCCAGTCGCGGCGCCTTCACCACAAATGACGACGTGTGTGGATCGTAGAGGTTCATCCCTACGTTGTAGCTGCCACGCGTGAGATGGCAGGAGAACCGGAACGTCATCTTCATCGTCTCACCCGCGCGCAAGCCGCCCCATCCCTCCTCCGCCCCGCTGAAGTTGACGTCGTAGATCACGAGGTCGTCTTCCATGCGATTGCAGAGAAACGCCGGCACGATGTGGCTACCGACGTCTTCAAGCGCGGTGATCCAGGTGTCGAGCACCAGCGTCTCGCCGGGCCGGCACTCGTCCACTGTCCGGCCATCAACGTGCGAAAGCGTCGCCCGGAGCGTGACCTTGGCGTCTTTCTCCGCGGTAATCTGCCCGCTCGACGTCTGGTCGAGATAGTGATGGACCACCGCCGTGGCGTCTCCGATCATCACGGTCTGGTTGCGCAGCAGGATCGCCGACTGACAGAGCTGCACGACCGACGCGAGGTGATGCGACACGAAGACGATGGCCGTGCCGCGCGCGCGGTAGTCGAGCATGCGTTGCAGGCACTTGCGCTGGAACAGCATGTCGCCGACGCTGAGCACTTCGTCGATGATCAAGACGTCCGGGTCCAGATGCGCGGCGATCGAGAAACCGAGGCGCGCGTTCATGCCGGATGAATAGCGCTTGACCGGCGTGTCGATGAAGGCGCGGACGCCGGAGAACTCGACGATCTCTTCGAGACGCGTCGCAATTTCCTGGCGCTTCATCCCCATGATCGTGCCCTGCAGGTAGACGTTCTCGCGGCCCGTGAGATCGGGATGGAATCCGGCGGCGACCTCAATCAGCGCACCGGCACGGCCCCGGACTTCGCATCGGCCCCGCGTCGGCCGCAGGATGCGAGTCAGCAGCTTGAGCGTCGTGCTCTTGCCCGCGCCATTGGGGCCGATGATGCCAAACGCCTCCCCGGGCTTCACCTCGAAGCTGACGTTCTCGACGGCCCAGAATTCCTGGTCGGACAGCTCCGTCTTCCGCTGACGTGTGAAGAGGCCTTTGACCGAGGAGGTCGCCAGGTCCCGCAGGCTGTCATGCCGCTCTCCGCGACGGAACTTCTTCCAGACGCCGTCGAAGACCACACTTGCATTGGCCATCTCAGACGTTCTCCGCGAATTCGAATTCGGCCCGGTGGAACATGAGCCACGACACGCCGCACACGAGCACCGACACCAGCGCCGCGCCGCCAAAAGACAGCAGCGGCGGAACCTGGCCTCGAATCAGCACGTCGCGGTAGGCATCGATGATCGGCAGCATGGGATTCCATTGCATGATCGCCGCGAGCTTGCCGCCGGCGCGCTCCACCGGAACGACGGTGGATGACAGAAACATCCAGATGCTGATGACGATTTCGAACAGATATTTCACGTCGCGATAGAAGAGGTTGGCCATCGAGAGGAGCAGCGCGATGCCCACGGTGAACAGCAGGTGTACGAGCACGACGATCGGCAGCAGGACCACCGTCCAGTGAAATCCGACGCCGTAGTACACCATCATGCCCACGAGCACCAGACTGGCTACCGCGAAATCCACGGTCGACACGAGCACACAGGAAACCGGCAGCACCTCTCGCGGAAAGTACACCTTCGTGACGAGACCGGTGTTGCTGGTCAGCGAGTTGACCGCGAACTTGAGCGATGACGCAAAGAAGTTCCAGACCAAGAGGCCACTGAAGGCGTAGAGCGGATACGGCATCCCCACGTCGAGGGGCGCCACACGCATGAAGATGACCGCGAACACCGCGGTATTGACGAGCGGCATGAACACCGCCCAGGCGAACCCCATGGCGGTCTGCTTATAGCGCAGGAGCAGGTCTCGATACGTGACCTGAAACAGCAGTTCGCGATACTGCCGCTGTTCCTGGAACATCTCGGTCACATCGGCTAACAAACGACTCACCCGGGTCTCCGTTCGAAAGATAAGGGCGCCAGCCAACGCGCCACACGCCGGTCGCCACGAATGCGGCAGCCCGGAATCAACCATTCAACGCAAGAGGGGTGCCAGCAGGCGCCGTCTCGGATTACCGTCGCTGGTCGGCCAGCGATTTCAGCCCGGCGTCGTTCCGCCGGCATTTGCTCCGGAAAACAGCCCGGCTTGGCCTTCCGCCACGCAGCAGCCAACAACCGACGTCGGCGCGACCGATTGCAGAAGTGTACTCCAGACGACCGTCTTCGCTGGGCGCGACTAAAGTTTCGCTCCAGACTGATTCTTTGGCAGGGTTGGGCCCGTAGCGAGCCGACGGCCTGGCTGCGTATACTCGGTGGCGATCGACCTGCCTTCGCGCCCGACCAACGACGAGATGAAAATTCCGCTCACAATTCATTCGAACCCAGGCGCCGCCGCCCTGCCCGGCGGCGAGCCCGTCACCTTTGGCGTGCCGCTGCCTCGCGGTGCCGTCTCCGGAACGCCATCGTCCTGGCGGGTCGACTGGAGCCAGGGCCACACGGCCGAGGCGGATGTTCGCGCACTGGACCGCTGGTCGGATGGCAGCGTGCGATGGGCGCTGGTGGACGCCAGACTCCCCAGTCAGGCGGCGCACGGGGCTGCGTTGGACACCGACCACGTCCCGCCAGCGATGGATCCGGGCATCGCGATTGAGGAAACTGGCGACACGCTCCGCGTGGATACGGGGCCGGTTCGCTTCGACATCCGGCGCGGCGGGCCCATGCCGTTCGGCCAGGTGAACGTCGGTGCCGCGTCAGTCGCGACAGACGGCGGGCCGGGCCTGACGATTAGCGATCAGCACGGTGCGACCGTCGCCGTGGCCGTGTCGACGTTTGACGTGACCCATCGTAGCCGGTTGCGTGTCGCGGTTCGTCTCGATGGCAGGGCGACGCTCGGCGGCGGGCGCGTCGTGCTCGTCACGATGCAGGTCGAGTTTTACGCCGGACTTGGCGTCGCACGCGTGCTCTCGACAATCCGGAATCCAGACGCGGCGCGGCACCCGGGCAACTTCTGGGATCTTGGCGACCCGGGATCGATCCTGTTGAAAGACGTGTCGATCGGTCTCACCCTGCCTTCGTTGACGCCGAACCGAGCCGTCCAGGCCTCACTCGCCCCTGGCGAGACGTGGACGACCTACACAGGAACGTTCGACCTCCTGCAGGACTCGAGCGGCGGCGACGCATGGCAGAGTTCCAACCACCTGAACCGCCTGCGCGTCGTCCCCAATACCTTCCGCGGCTATCGACTCCGTGCTGGCTCAGCGGAGGTCGCCGCTGATCGCGCCACTCCGATCGTGGTCAACGGTGACGTTGCGGCGTGGCAGGGCGTCGTTGTGCCGTATTTCTGGCAGAATTTTCCGTGCGCGATCGACGCGCGAGACGCACGGCTGACGCTGCACCTCCTGCCGGGCACCTATGCGGACCTGCACGAACTGCAGGGCGGCGAGCAGAAAACGCAGGAGTGTTTTCTCGCGTTCGGCACGGGAACGCCGTCAGGAGCCCAGCTCGAGTGGTGCCGTTCCCGAGCGGTCGTGGCTGCGGAGCCCGGCTGGGCGATGACATCGGGTGGCGTGGGCTTCGTCGGTCCACTCGATGCCGGCCACTCGGCCCTCGTCCAGACGGCCATCGAAGGGCCGGATTGCTTCGAAGCCAAGCGCGAGATCATCGACGAATACGGCTGGCGGCATTTCGGCGAGGTGTACGGCGACCATGAAGCTATTGGACATCAGGGGCCGACGCCCCTCGTGTCGCACTACAACAATCAGTACGATCCGGTCGCCGGCTTCGCGTTGCAGTTCGTTCGAACGGGCGATCCGCGCTGGTGGCGCGCCATGTCCGAGCTGGCGTGGCACGTCATCGACATCGACATCTACCACACCGACCGAGACAAGTCCGCCTACAACGGCGGCCTCTTCTGGCATACCTATCACTACGGTGACGTCGACACAGCGACGCACCGCACGTACCCGGTCCGGGGTAAGGGCAAGACCTTCGGCGGCGGCCCGTCGGCCGATCACAACTACCCGAGCGGCCTGATGCTTTACTACTTCCTGACCGGCCACGAGCCGGCCCGGGAGGCGGCGATTGGCCTCGCGGAGTACGTCATCAGTCTCGACGATGGCCGCTTGTCCATGTTCCGCTGGCTCAGTCACGCGGATACGGGAGGCGCGATTGCCACGGCGCCGGCGTTCTTCGGTCCTGCCCGCGCCTCCGGCAATTCGCTCAACGCGCTCGTTGACGGTCATCGTCTCACCGATGACGCGCGCTTTCTGCGCAAGGCCGAGCAGCTCATCCGCCGCGTCGTCCATCCCGAGGATGTGATCGCGAAGAACCAGCTCGACGAGCCTGAAATCCGCTGGTTCTACGCGATGTTCATGCAGGCGCTCGGCAAGTACCTGCACCACCGCGCCGAGCGTGGCTTCATCGACGACGAGTATGCGTACGGGCGCGCCACATTGCTGCACTACGCCCGGTGGATGGCGGATCACGAATATCCCTATCTCGACAGGCCGGAGAAGCTCGAGTTTCCGACGGAGACGTGGGCCGCGCAGGATATCCGCAAGAGCGACATCTTCCACTTCGCGGCGATGCACGCGGATGGACCGGAGCGCGACAGGTTCCTCGAGCGTGCCGCGTTCTTCCATCGCAATTCCGTGGAAACGCTGTCCGCGATGCCGACGCGCGCGCTGGCACGTCCGGTGATCGTGATGCTGACGTCGGGCTTCATGCAGGGGTGGTTCGGGACGCAGCGGGCGCCGACCGAACCGCGGCCCACGTCTCACGGACCGTTCGGCACGCCCCAGACGTTCGTGCCGCAGCGGGTGATCGCCATGCGTCGCGCGAAGCTGCTGGCGGCGGCGATTGCCGTGAGCGGTCTCGCGGCTGTCGTCGCGCTCGCGATCTGGCTGCTGCGCTAGCCTGACGCCTGGTTCGCGCCGTACAGTGCGCCGTAGCGCTCGATGGTCGTCGTCATCTGAAACTGACGGCGGACGCGTTCGGCGCCGGACTGGCCCATCTGGTGGCGCGTGTCGGTGTGATCGATCAGCCTGAGAAACGCGGCCGTGAAGCCGGCGGCGTCCCCCCGCGGCACGAGGATGCCGTCGACGCCATCGCGCACGAGTTCCGGGTTGCCCCCAACGGCGGTGACCACCGCTGCCAGGCCCGACGCCATCGCCTCGAGCAGTGTGATCGACGCGGCCTCACTGACCGAACTGAGGGTGAAGATATCGGAGGCGCGGAGCAGATCGGCGACATCCGATCGCACACCCAGCAATTTCACGCGCGATCCGATGCCCAGCGCCGCGATCTGTTGTTCCAGCGCGGGACGCAGCGGGCCATCACCCGCCAGCAGCAGATCGACGTCAGGCCGCTGCGCGGCCACGCCCGCGAAGCCCGAGAGCAGCGTCGCGTGATCCTTCACCGGATGAAAGCGAGCCACGATGATGATGTACGTGCGTTCGGTGGCGAGTCCCAGGCGCTGACGCAGCCCGGCGCGGTCGGCCACGGTTTCATAGCGTTCCAGATCGATACCGTTCGGAATGACCTCGATGCGGTTCGCCGAAAAGCCATCCTTGTCCGCCAGGCTTCGCGCGCTGAAATCGCACACCGCCGTAATGCGGTCGGCGAGCCGATTGAACACGAGGCGATTGCCGAGGCGCCGCTTCCACGACACCACGTCGGGATAGTGACGGCCGTGTTCGGTGAAGATTACCTGGGGCCGCCGGCCCGATCGGCGTGCCGCAATCGAGGAGTAGAAGAACGGCGTGTACTGGTGCGCGTGCACCACGTCGATCTGGCGGTCACGAATCTCGGCGGCCAGGCGCGAAAACAGGCTCCAATCCAGGCCGGGACGCCGGTTGAACGCCACCACGGGCACGCCCTGTTGCTGGAGCCGTTCGCCCAGCGTGCCCACCTGGTCGAGACAGAAGACGACCGGCGCGATGCGGGCGCCGAGCCGCGC
>JBDTNQ010000081.1:0-19876 GCA_039933635.1 Acidobacteriota bacterium | reverse complement strand
GTGATGCGCGTCAGCGCCTCGGCGCGGACGGCATCCGACGCCTCGCTCTTGGCGATGGTCGACAGTCGCCGCGGCTCGGTCAGGGCCCGCACCGCGTCGAGGGCCGTCGCGGCGGCCGCCGCGTCGCCCTCCGCCGTGGTCCGGCTCGCCAACGTCACCAGACGGTCCGCGGCGCGATCCCGCACGTCCGCGTCCGCGTCGGCGCTGGCAATCCGCCCCAAGGCGGCTGCGTCCGACAGGACGAGAATCGCGGCCCGCCTGACCTTGGCATCGGGGTCGGACTCGGCCAGGAGCGCGAGCTCCGCCGGGTCGTCCAGCTCCCGAATGGCGTCCAGCCGGACGGCCGGGTCAACGTGCTTCCAACGGGGTTGCGGCTTGAGTTTGTCTAGGAGGCCCATAGTCCAGCTTGGCTATAAGGAAAGGCCGTGCCGTACGAGCGGGACGTTTCAAAGGGGTGACTGATATCCGATAAGGCCAACAAACAGAGATGTTTAGGTGAGATTCACCGCCGCATGGTCCCGCACGCCACGGCCCCTAAATCCGGCCCGATGAATTCCTGAATCCAAGCGTTGGGAGATGACTCTACCGACAGCGTGGGAAGAAACATCGAACCCTGGATTTCGAAACTGTCAGAAGAAACCGGATGTTGACCAGCTACAACCGGCCTCTCAGACCAGCTCCTCCAGCCGATCCACCAGAGCCGAGAGCTGGGTGACGACGGCTTGGACGGTTTCCGGCGCGGCCAGGTCGACCCCGGCGGTCTTGAGCAGCGTCATGGGGTGGTCGCTTCCGCCTGCCGCGAGGAGGTCCAGATAGCGCTGCCGTGCCTCACGCGCGGCCGCCGAGTCGCCCGTGATTTCCGCCGCGAGTTTCGCCGCCGAGGCGAAGCAGGTGGCGTACTGGTAGACGTAGTACGGCGAGTTGAAGAAGTGCGGGATGCGCGCCCAGGTGATCGGGGTCAGCGCCTCTGTATCCACGGAGTCGCCATAGTAGGCGTCGAAGCGTTCCTTGTAGAGCGTGTTGAGCACATCGGCCGTCACCGGCTCGTCGCGTTCCACCTTCTCGTGCGCGGCCAGTTCGAAGTCCGCAAACATCACCTGCGTGTAGAACGTGCTCGTGATGTTGTCGATCGCGTGCTGCAGCAGCACGATTCGTTCATCGCGATCCGTGGCGTGCGCGAGGAGATGCTCGAGGAGCAGGGCCTCGCTGAGGGTCGACGGCACTTCGGCCACGAAGATCGTGTAGTCCGCGTAGACGAACGGCTGACGCTCGTGCGACAGCATCGTGTGCATCGAATGACCCATCTCATGCGCCAGCGTGAACACGTCGTCGAGCGTATCGGCCCAGTTCATGAGCATGTACGGATGCACGCCGTAGACCGGGGCCGAGTAGGCGCCGCTGCGCTTCCCGTCGTTCTCGTAGACGTCGATCCAGCGCTCGCGGAATCCGCGCCACATGCGTGCCTGGTATTCCCGACCCAGCGGCGATACGGCCGCGACGATGGGCTCGAGGACGTCGGGATAGGCGTAGCGTCGATCCCAATCGACGAGCGGAATCGAGAAATCGTACGGATGGTAGCGATCGAGTTTGAGCGCCTTCCGCCGCAGGCGGTGGTAGCGCTGCATCGGATCGGCGCCCGCGCGCGTCGTCGTGATCAGGTTGTCGACGACGGAGCGGGGGATGTTGTTGCCGTGGAGCGCGGCGTCGAGGGTCGTGGTGTACCCGCGGGACCGCGCGTGGAACCAGTCGCGCTGGCAGACGCCGTGGTAGAGCGCCGCGTAGGTGTTGATGTTCGTCGCGTAGCTGCCGTAGTGGCCGAGAAACGCCGCGCGCCGATCGGGCTGATGACGGTTCGTCGCGAGCACGGCGCGGTACTGGCCGTACGACATCGGCACCGTCTCGCCCGTGCTGAGCGTGACGTCGGGAAACTTCACGTCCGCCGTCGAAAGCGCGTTGTACACGTCGCCGGGCGTGCCCGACAGGCGCGACGACAAGGACAGCAGCCCCTCGCCCTGTTCGTTCAGGACGTGCTCCTGCTGACGGAAGACTTCCTCGATCGCGAAGCGATACACCGCGAGGGCGGGGTCTTGGTCCATCCACGCGCGCACGGTCGCAAGCGGCAGCGTGAGCAACTCCGGGTTGAACCACGATGTCGCCTGCTGCCACCGCGCCATCAAGGCCTGGACCTGCTGCTTGCGCGCGTTGACCTGGTTGTCGCGTTGGTCCTCGTCGTACCGGAGAGCCGGAAAGAAGTAGACCTTGTAGGCGATCTGACCGAGTCGATCACTGAGTTGAAACGCGGCGCGCAGACGATCCGCCGACTGCCCGAGCGTCCCCTTGAACGCGGCGTACTCGTCGATCAGTGTGTCGAGATCGGTCCGATCCGCATCCCACGCGGACCAGTCCGCGTAGATGTCCGACAGATCCCATTTATCGGCGTCGGCGATGTCAGGTCGGTTTCGGGATCGTGAAGCAGTGGGCGCCATCCGTGGATCATATGCGACCGTCAATCACCCACTGGGCCACGCGATCGAGGGCTTGCTCGAATGCCACACCCTTCGGATCCTGCCGCGCGGCCACGGCGAGTGAGTGGTCGCCGCCTTCGACCTCCGACAACGTCGCCCGTGGCAGCCAGCCGACCAGTTCGGTCATCTCCTCAGAGGATCCAAACGGGTCGCGGGAGCCGTGCATGAAGAGGATAGGCACCGTGATTTTCGGCAGATGCTGATCCCGCCGCTGCGCCGGCCGGCCGGGGGGATGCAGGGGATACCCGAAACAGACGACCTTCGCCGGCGTCGGCGCGAGGTCGCCGGCCGCTGTCACCTGCGTGGCGATCCGTCCGCCCATCGACTTGCCGCCCAGGCACAGGATTGTGTCCGCAGCGTAGCCCGCGGCAATCTCCTGCCATGCCGCCCGATAGGCCGCCTCGAGTACGGGCCCGCGATCCGGAAGTCGTCTGCCGGCAATGCGATACGGGAAATCGAAGGTCACGACCGTCACCCCGCGATCCGCCAGGCCACGCGCCGTCTTCCGCATCCACGGGTGGTCTTCACCCGCCCCGGCTCCAGGTGCCAGCACCAGGACGGGTGACGTCGCGCGGGCGGAGGGGTAGGTTTTCACATCCTGATTCTAGCGGCTTGTCTTAAGTTCATACATGCATGTAGATTTATGGATGTGAAGGGCGTTTCTGGACTTCTGAAGCTTCTGGGCGACGATGCCCGGCTGAGGCTGTTGCGGGTGCTGTCGTTCGAGGCCCTGAACGTGTCGGAGCTCACGGCGATTCTCGGCATCGCCCAATCGGGCGTGTCGCGTCACCTCGGGTTGCTGCGCGAAGCGGGCCTGGTGACCGAGGAGCGAACGGGCGGATACACCTGGTACAGCCTGGTGCCCGGCCACGACGAGCGGGCCCCGCTCTGGCAGTGGCTTCGTCAGGAGTTTGGCGCGACCACGGCGGAGACGCGGGGAGACGATGCCCGGCTGCAGGAAGTGCGGCGCGTGCGGAAGGAAAGCTTCGTCGAGCACGGTGTCTCGGGGGAGCACGGTCAAATGGTTCCGGGAAGGAGCTGGGCCGCATGGTCGCGGGCGCTTGGAATGCTGCTGCCGGCCGCGGACGTCGCGGACCTCGGGTGCGGCGAAGGGTATCTCTCGATTGAAGCCGCCCGCTGGGCCCGTAAGGTGATCGCGATTGATCATGCCGAGGCCGTGCTGGCACGAGGCCGCGCGTTGGCCACCCGGCGCAAGGTGCGCAACATCACGTGGCAGCGCGGCACCCTCGAACACCTGCCGCTCGCTGATGCATCCGTCGATATCGCGCTCCTGTCGCAGGCGCTGCACCACGCTGAGCAACCGGCGGAGGCGCTGGACGAAGCGCACCGTGTGCTGCGTCCCGGCGGGCGCGTGCTCGTGCTGGATCTGCGCGAGCACAAGGAAGAGTGGGTCCGCGCCAAACTTGGCGACCGGTGGCTCGGTTTCCGCGACGATCAGTTGCACAATCTTCTGTCGAACGCGGGGTTCAGCCACGTGACCGTCCGGGTTGGCGCCCGGACCCCTGGCGATCCGTTCACGGTCCTGATCGCGGCTGGAGCCAAGGCCAACTTGGCCTCCTCGAACATCACGAAAACCCGGTCTTCTGCACGGTCTCGACGATTGCGACGGTCCGGTGTCTCAGGTCACGGAGACACAGCTTCCTAAGTCACCAACCATGTCAACAGCTCTCGATCAACTTCTCACACAACGCATCGCCATTCTCGACGGCGCCATGGGCACCATGGTCCAGCGCCGCAAGCTCGGGGAGCGCGACTTCCGGGGCGAGCGCTTCGCCTCGCATGCCCACGATCTGCAGGGCAACAACGACGTGCTCGTGTTGACCCGCCCGGACGTCATTGGCGCCATCCATCGCGAGTACCTCGAGGCCGGGGCGGACATCATCGAAACGAACTCGTTCAACGCCAACGAGGTCTCGCAGGCCGACTACGGACTCGAGTCGATCATCTACGACCTCAACGTCGCAGCCGCCCGCGTCGCGCGCGAGGCCGTGGATGAGTTCCGGTCGCGCACGCCCGACCGCCCGCGATTCGTCGCCGGTGCGCTCGGTCCCACGAACCGTACGCTGTCGATCTCGCCGGACGTCAACAACCCGGCGTTTCGCGCGATCACTTTTGATGCGATGAAACGCGCGTATGTCGATCAGGTGCGCGGCCTCATCGACGGCGGCGTCGATCTGATCCTGCTCGAAACCATCATCGACGCCCTCAACACCAAGGCGGCCATCGTCGCCATCCAGGAGGTCCAGGAGGAGAAGGGCATCGCGCTGCCGTTGATGATCTCCTTCACGATCACGGACCGCAGCGGCCGCACGTTGTCCGGACAGACCCTGGACGCGTTCTATATCGCCATGGAGCACGCGCGGCCGTGGTCGATCGGCATCAACTGCGCGCTGGGCGCGACCGACATGCGACCCTACCTGGCCGAGCTCTCGCGGATCGCGACGTGCTGGGTCAGCGCCTATCCCAACGCCGGCCTTCCGAACGCGTTCGGCGAATACGATGAGCAGCCGGATCAGACTGGCGAACTGCTGCGCGATTTCGCGGCAAACGGTTTTGCGAACATCCTTGGCGGCTGCTGCGGCACCACGCCCGCGCACATTGCCGCCATCGCACGCGCCGTCGAGGGCCTGGCGCCCCGCCCGCGCCCCCTCAGCACGCCGGCAGGAGCCGAGCCGATGCGGCTGTCGGGTCTCGAGCCGCTGATCATCCGGTCCGACAGCAACTTTCAGATGATCGGGGAGCGCACGAACGTCACGGGCTCGAAGAAGTTCGCCCGCTTGGTCAAGGATGATCGCTGGACCGAGGCCGCCGCCGTCGCGCTCGACCAGGTCCGTGGCGGCGCGAACATCGTGGACGTGAACATGGACGAGGGCATGCTCGATTCGGAGCAGGCCATGACCACGTTCCTGAACTACATCGCGACCGAACCGGAGATCGCGCGCGTCCCGTTCATGATCGACAGCTCGCGCTGGTCCGTCATCGAAGCGGGCTTGAAGTGCGTCCAGGGCAAGGCCGTCGTGAATTCCATCTCGTTGAAGGAGGGCGAAGACGACTTCCTCCACAAGGCCAGGCTCGTGCGGCGCTACGGTGCCGCGGTCGTCGTCATGGCCTTCGACGAACAGGGCCAGGCCGACACGGTCGACCGCAAGGTCGCGATCTGTCAGCGCGCGTACCGGCTGCTCATCGATCGGGCGGGCTTCGAGCCGTCGGACATCATCTTCGATCCCAACGTGCTGGCGATTGCCACGGGACTCGAGGAGCACAATGAGTACGCCATCAACTTCATCGAAGCGACGAAGCAGATCAAGGCGACGTGTCCCGGCGTGAAGATCAGCGGCGGCATCAGCAACCTGTCATTTTCCTTCCGCGGCAACGATGTCGTGCGCGAAGCCATCCACTCGGCGTTCCTCTACTACGCGATCAAGGCCGGCCTCGACATGGGCATCGTCAACGCGGGCCAGCTCGTGGTGTACGAGGATATTCCGCCGGATCTGCTCGAGCACGTCGAAGACGTGCTGTTCAATCGCCGGCCTGACGCGACCGAGCGCCTCGTGACGTTCGCCGATCAGGTCAAGGGCACGGTCCGGACGCGTGAGGCGGAAGCGTGGCGCGACAAGCCGGTTGAGGAGCGGCTGTCGTACGCGCTTGTCCACGGCAATGTGGATTTCATCGAAGCGGATGCCGAAGAGGCCCGGGTGAAGCTGGGTCGGCCGCTCCACGTCATCGAGGGCCCGCTCATGGACGGCATGAAGACCGTGGGCGATTTGTTCGGCGCGGGCAAGATGTTCCTGCCGCAGGTCGTGAAGAGCGCGCGCGCCATGAAGCGCGCCGTGGCGTATCTGGAACCGTTCATGGTGGAAGAACAACGCGCCGGTGGGCCGGATGCGAAGCCGCGCACGGAAGGCCGCGTGCTTCTCGCGACCGTCAAAGGTGACGTGCATGACATCGGCAAGAACATCGTGGGCGTCGTCCTCGGGTGCAACAACTACGAGGTGATCGATCTGGGCGTGATGGTGCCGGTCGATCGCATCCTGAAGGAGGCCGCGGAGCGGAAGGCGGACATTATCGGGCTCAGCGGTCTGATCACCCCGTCGCTCGATGAGATGGTCTTCGTGGCCAAGGAGATGGAGCGCCGCGAGATTCGAACGCCGCTGCTGATTGGCGGGGCCACGACCAGCAAACAGCACACCGCCGTTAAAGTGGCGCCGGAATTCAGCGGCGCGACCGTCCACGTGCTCGACGCCTCGCGCGCCGTCGATGTCGTGTCGAGCCTGTTGAGCGATCGGATGCGCGATCCGTTCGTCGCGAAAGTCCGCGCCGACCAGGCCGTGCTTCGCGAGCAGTACGGTCAGCGGCAGCACCGGACGCTGTTGCCGCTCGCGACGGCTCGAGCGAATCACCTCCAAACCGACTGGGACAATCTGCAGATTCCCGTGCCCTGGTTCGTCGGGCGCCGGATCGTGCAGCCATCGATCGACCAGCTCGTCCCGTTCATCGACTGGACCTTCTTCTTCTCGGCGTGGGAGCTGAAAGGGCGCTACCCGGCGATCCTCGATCATCCCGAGATTGGACCCGCGGCGCGCGATTTGTTCGAGCACGCGCAGGCGATTCTCGCGCGCATCATCGAGGGCACGCGTCTCAAGGCTCAGGGCGTCTACGGTTTCTGGCCCGCCAACACCAGCGGTGACGACATCGTGGTCTACAAGGACGATGCCCGTGCGGCCGAGCTGGTGCGCTTCCACATGCTGCGCCAGCAGGAGGTGATTGCCGATGGTCGCCCGAATCGGTCCCTGGCGGACTTCATTGCGCCGAAGGATTCGTTCGCGCCGGACTACATCGGGGCATTTGCCGTCACCGCAGGCATCGGCGCCGACGAGCTCGCCCGCGAGTACGAGAATCAGCACGATGACTACAGCGCCATCATCGTCAAGGCCCTGGCCGACCGACTCGCCGAGGCGTTTGCGGAGTACTTGCACGCGCAGGTGCGGCGTGACTGGGGCTACGCCAAGCACGAAGCACTCTCGTCCGACGACCTGATTGCGGAGAAGTACCGTGGCATTCGACCGGCGTTCGGGTATCCGGCATGCCCGGATCACAGCGAAAAGCCGGACCTCTTCCGTCTGCTGCACGCCGAGGAGGAAGGCATCACGCTGACCGAGTCGTTCGCGATGATGCCGGCGGCGTCCGTCAGCGGCATCTACCTCAGCCATCCGGAGGCCAGGTACTTCAACGTTGGTCGCCTGGGCCGAGACCAGGTCGCCGACTACGCCGGGCGCAAGGCGGTCACGGTCGAACAGGCGGAACGCTGGCTGGCGCCCAATCTGGGTTATTAATGACGGCAGCCCCACGTCTCTTGATACTGGAGTCGCTATGACTGCGAGATACCTCCTTCTTTCCTGCGGTGCCCTCACACTCGCGATGTCGACCGCCTGCTCGAACAAGACGCCGACACCGGCTCCGGCCCAGCCGGCAGCGGCTCCCGAGCGCCGCTACCTGCTCGAGCGGGTCGACGATGCCGCGGTCGTGCAGCTGTATGCGGACGGGTTTGCCGGACGGCCGCTGAAGGATCGGATCCTCATGTGGCACCTGGCCCAGGCCGCGATCGCCGGGCGCGACATCTACTACGACCAGCAGTCGGCCCATGCCCTCGAAATGCGCGAGCTCATCGAGGCCGTGGTGGCCCACCCTGGATCAACCGACGCCGTGACCCTTGGCGCCATCCAGAAATACGCGAAGCTGTTCTGGATCAACAGCGGGCCCTACAACAACCTGACCACGAAGAAGTTCGTGCTGACGGCCACGCCCGAAGCGTTTGCCGCCGCGGTGAAGGGTGCGGTGGCCGCCGGGGCCGACGTGATGCTCGCACCGGGCGAGACGATCGATCAGCGACTCACACGGCTGCAGCCGATGTTCTTCGATCCGAAGACGGCGCCGTCAGTGACCGCGAAAACGCCACCGCCCGGTCAGGACATTCTGACGGCAAGTTCCAACAACATGTACAGCGGCGTCACGCTGGCAGACCTCAAGACGTTCCAAGAAAAGTACCCGCTGAACTCGCGGGTCGTGAAACGGAACGGCAGGCTCGTGGAAGAGGTGTATCGCGTCGACGGCCGGTATGACGCCCCGATCCGCGCGGTTGTCGCGCACCTCGAGGCAGCCAGGCCGTACGCCACGCCGGCCATGGCGACCGCGCTCGACGCGTTGATCAAGTGGTACCGAACCGGCGAGCCCATTGATCGCAAGGCCTACGATATTGCCTGGGTGGCCGACAAGGCGTCGCCGGTCGACACCATCAATGGGTTCACCGAGAACTACGTGGATGCCCGCGGCATGAAGGGCGCGTGGGAGGCGTTGGTCTTCTACGTCAATGAGCAGAAGACGGACACCATCCGCAAGCTCGCGACTGACGCCCAGTGGTTCGAGGATCACATGCCGTGGGATCCGAAATACCGCAAGGCCGGTGTGCAGGGCATCACCGCCAACGCGATCGACGTCGTCATGGAAACGGGTGACTCAGGCCCCGTGACGCCCATCGGCATCAATCTGCCCAATGATGAATCCGTGCGGGAGGCCTACGGCAGTAAATCGGTCTCCCTGTCCAACGTCGTCGAGGCCTACACGAAGGCGGCCGATCCGCGGATGCGTGATGAGTTCAGCTGGACGCCCGAAGAAGCGGCGCGCACGGAGAAGTGGGGCGGCATCGCGGACGACATGCTGACGAACATGCACGAGGTGATCGGTCACGCCTCCGGGAAGAAAGCGGATCAGCTCAAGAGCACGCCGCAGGAGGCGCTCAAGGAGTACTTTTCCGCGCTCGAGGAAGGACGGGCCGACATGGTGGGGCTGTACTTCATCGGCGATCCGAAGCTCGTCGAGCTTGGCATCTTCTCGGCGGCAGATCAGGGGGAGATCCAGCGCGAGCAGTACGAGGCCTATGCGCGCAATGCGCTGGTCCAGTTGCGCCGTGTTCGCCAGGGGACGCAGATCGAGGAGGACCACATGCGCAATCGCCAGATGGTGGTCCGCTGGCTGATGGCCAACACGAAGGCCATCGAGCAGAAGGAGCGCGACGGGAAGACGTTCTATGTGGTCGTCGACGTGCCGGGTTTCCGTGAGGGTATCGGCCGCCTGCTGACCGAAGTGCAACGGATCAAGTCAGAAGGTGATCTCGCCGCCGCGCGGAAGCTGTTCGACACCTACGGCATTCACTTCGACCCGAAGCTGCGCGATCAGATCGTCGCGCGCGTGGATGCGCTCAAAGCGCCGTCCTACACGGGTTTCGTGCAGCCGACCATGGAGGTGACGCGCAACGCGAGCGGTGAGATCACCGACGTGAGGCTGTCGTATCCGTTGGACTTCACGAAGCAGATGCTGGAGTACTCAGCGGCGACGCGAGAAACGCGCAAGGCGTTTCTCGACGCGGAGCGGAGACACTAGGGCAGTTCGACTGACGCGTGCTATCGAGACGCGGCGTTTGCGAGGCTTCTGACGGCCTGGACCATCGACATCAGGCCCATCCCTTTGCCCATCGAAATGTTCTGGCGAAAGATGGATTCGACGATGTCGGGCGTGACGGTCGCGATGGCAGCCGGGTCGAGGCCAGACAGCGTCTTGTCGAGGATCGCGGCGAGCGCCTTCGCTGAAACGCCAGACGGATTTTCCACGGCGAAGTGCAGCTTCAGCGTGCCATCCGGCTGCTTCAGCGCCCACACGTAGGCTTCCGACTCGCAGTGAGGGATGAGGTGCTCCCTGCCGAACGGTCGCGAGGCAACGGTCGGCGGGACCGCGCGAAACTGATCGGCATAGCTCAGTAGCAGGTTCGTCCGGTCCGACGGATCGTCGAACGTCGCAAACAGCTCGAGCACATCCTGGAGCTTTGCCGGCAAAGTCATAACAGTCTTGAAACGATACCGGGAGTCTTAAGACTCCCGGTACTACCGTTCGATTGGAAGTCCGACGGAATTTCCCCACTCGGTCCAGGAGCCGTCGTAATTCTTCACGTTCTTGAATCCAAGCAGGTACTTCAGGGCGAACCACGTGTGGCTGCTGCGCTCGCCGATGCGGCAATAGGCGATCGTGGGCTTGTCCTTCTTGAGTTTGTTCGCCTTCACGTAGAGCTCCGTCAGCTCGGCGGCGGTCTTGAAAGTGCCGTCGTCGGGGTTGATCGCGCGGGCCCACGGCACGCTCTTGGCGCCCGGAATGTGGCCGCCGCGCAACGCGCCCTCGTTCGGGTAATCGGGCATGTGCATGCGGGTCCCCGCGTACTCCTCGGGGCTGCGCACGTCGACGAGTTGCCCCTTCGCCTTCATGTGCTTCAGCACCTGATCGCGGAAGGCGCGGATGGCCTTGTCATTGCGCTCCGGCGCCTTGTAGCGCGTCGGTGTGAGGGCCGAGACATCGCGCGTCAACGCGCGGCCTTCCTTCTCCCACTTCACGCGGCCGCCATCCATGATGCGCGCACCCTTGTGGCCGAATAGCTGGAACACCCACAGGGCGTAGCAGGCCCACCAGTTGTTCTTGTCGCCGTAGAACACCACCGTCGTCTTCGGCGTCGCGCCAATCCGCGACATCAACGCCTCGAATCCCTTCCGCGTGATGTAGTCCCGGCGGAGCGGATCGTTCAGGTCCGCCGTCCAATCCACGTGCACCGCGCCAGGCAGGTGTCCCGACGCGTAGAGCAGCGTGTCTTCATTGGATTCGACGATGCGAACGGTGGGATCGGTGAGGTGTTCGGCAACCCAATCGGTGGAGACGAGTACACCCGGATTGGCGTAGCCGCGAGCGGCGATGTCAGTCATGCGGACATTATGGCGCAGGGGCGGATCGGACACATCGCGTCCATGCCCTCCGGGCCGCGGCGGTAAGATGCCCATGTTCATGTTGATTCCGCTGCTCACCGCGCTCCTGATGGCGCAGGCCCCGCCGCCACGGCCCGCACCCAGGCCGGCACCGAGGCCCGCGCCCGCACGGCCGGCTGCGACTCAGCCCGCCGTGCCAACCTATTTCAGGACACCATTGACCGCCGACGAAATGCGCGGCAAGCAGGCGGTAATTGAGACGAGCGCCGGGACGATCGTGATGAGGCTGATGCCCGATGCGGCACCCAACCAGGTGGGGCTGTTCATCACCCGGGCTCGAGAAGGCGCCTACAACGGCACGACGTTTCACCGGGTCATCCGTTACGGCATCATTCAGGGCGGCGATCCGCTCTCGAAGGATCCGGCGAAGACGGCCGACTACGGGTCAGGTGGCTTCAACCAGGTCCGCGCGGAATCACGCGCCGAGAAGCACACCGCCGGCGCGGTCTCCGCCGTGCTGTTGCCCAACATGCCCGATAGCGCGGGCATGCAGTTCTTCATCTGCGCGTCGGATCAGCCAGGCGTCGACGGCCAATACACCGTGTTCGCCCGCGTGGTCGACGGCCTCGAGGTCGTCCAGGCGATTTCCGCCCGCGACGCGGAAGCGGACGGACGTCCGCGCGAGCGCATCGAGATCCGGACGGTGACGATTCGCGACACGCCCGTCGATCCGTTCGTTGCTTTGATGCCCGCCGATCTTGCCGCGTACAAGGCGACCGTCGAAACGTCCCTGGGATCGATCGATCTGGAGATGTTGCCGGACAAGGCGCCTGAAACGGTGCGCGCGTTCCTGCAGTTCGCCGCTGCCGGCATCTACAACGGCATCAAGGTCCACCGCGTGGCGGCGAACTTCGTGATTCAGACCGGTGCGCTGGCCTTCCGGCAGGCGCCGCTGACCGTCCGCCAGCAGGGCATCCTCCACAACCTGCCGCCGGAGTTCACGGACACGCCAAGCGTGCCTGGCATCGTCTCGATGGCGCGCGGCGACGATCCCGGCAGCGGATCGACGTCATTCTTCATCTGCATTGGCGAGTGCCGCGCGCTCGACGGCAAGTACACCGTCTTCGCCCGGGTCGCCAACGGCATGGATGTCGTCCGGGCCATCGCCACGGTGCCCGTCGACGGCGAGGCGCCTCGAACGGAGATCGTGATGAAGGGGATCACGATCACGAAGCGCTAGCTGGCACTTCGAACGTGAGAAAAGGCCCGACGGCCAGCAGCCGTTCGGCGGGTGCTTACGCGTCCGGCGGCGCCCACTGATAGCCAATCCCGCGCACCGATCGGATCAGCCGGCCGTCCTCGTCCTTCAGGGCCTGCCGAAGCCGGACGATACTGTTGTCGACGGCGCGTGCCGTGGGAAATTCTTCCCGGCCCCACACGCGATCGAGGATCTCGGCGCGATCGACCACCGAGGGTGCCGCGGAGATCAGCAGCTTCAGCACGTGGCCATCGCGCACTTGAAGGAACGCCCGCTCGCCACCGGGCCCGGTAACCGTCAGGGCGCCGAGGTCGATCACCCGGCCGACGGCTTCGACGAGTTCCGGCACGCGCTGCGTCGCGAGCACGTGACGCACGCGCAGGATGAACTCTTTCAGATGAAATGGTTTCGGCAGATACTCGTCGGCGCCAATCTCAAAGCCCTCGAGGCGGTTCTCCGCGGAGTTCAGCGCCGTCATGAACATCACCGGCGTCAGTGACGACCGTTTGATCAGCCGGGCAAGCCCGAAGCCCGTGCCGTCGGGCAGTTTCACGTCGACGATGGCGAGATCCCAGCGGCCGTCACGGAGGGCGCGTTCCGCGTCAGCGATGGTCTGGACCCAGGTCACGTCGAGTTTCTCCTTGCGAAGACGCTCGTCGAGCGTTCTGCCGAGCGACGCGTCGTCTTCGATGAGCAGCACCCGTGACATCAGCGCGCGCTTGGCAACTCGATCGAGACGGTGAGCCCGCCATGGGTGGCACCCGGCCCCGTCGGATCCGGCTGACCCGTCGAGAACCGCATCGCTCCATGAAGGCGCGCGATGATCTGACGGGACACGAACAGTCCGACGCCAGTACCACTCGTGTCGCTCACGCGGGAAAAGGGCTCGCCGAGCTCCGCGACTCGTCCGCCCGGCACGCCGCGGCCATTGTCGTGAATCGCAATGCGGACGACGGATGCGGACGGCTGTTCGATCCGCGCCTCAACGGCCGTCGCTCCACCGTGCACGACCGCGTTTTGAAGGACGTTTCGGAACACCGTGTCGAGGGCCCGGGCATCGGCGTGCACCGTGGCGGTCCCGATCGTCCGCACGGCCAGTTCGGGCCAGTCGTGGCGCAGACGCTCGATGGCGGTGACGACGTCGATGCGCTCGCGCAGCAGCCGCCCATCCGGCTGCGCGACGTACAGCGAATTCTCGAGCTGGATCTGCAGTCGGACGGTGTCGTGCAGCAGGCGATCCAGCGGTGCGCCAGCGGCCCCTTCGGGCCAGTCCTCCCGAATCCCCTCGGCTTGCAGCTGGATGCTCGCGATCGCGGTCTTCAGGTCGTGCGTGAACGACATGAAGAATGTCTCGAGCGCCATGCGGCGCCGATGCTCACGTCGAATCGCGAGCACGATGACGAGACCACCGGCGACGAGCAGGAGGAGAAACGTGCCGCCCTCCCACAGGAACATGCGGTGTCGGTCCGTCATCGTGAGGCCCAGGCTGAGCCACCACGACGCCATCGACACCATGAACACCAGCCACACGATGGCAATCGTGTAGTGCAGCCGGCTCCGTGACGCGGGGAGCGTCACGAGCGGTCGGCCTCCTCGGCGGCGGCGACGAGCGCATCGGCGGCGAGGGCGAGCGTGTTGTCGTCGTGCGCGAGCGACAGGAACAGCACTTCGTATGCCGACGGCGGCAGATAGACGCCCCGGCGCAACGCGGCATGGAAGAACTTGGGATACCAGGCGGCGTGCGCGGACGGAATGGTGTCGGGCCGGCGGCACTTGGCTTCGCCGCCCTTGCGAATCCAGAGGATCGACGCGTGTCGATCCACGTGCACCGACGGGGCGGACGCCGCCAACCGCTCGCGAAGATGACGGACGAACGCCGCGGTCCGGGCCTCGATCGACCGCCAGCCATCGAGCGACACCATGCGCTCCAGTGTGGCCAGTCCCGCGCGCATCCCGACGGGATTCGCGCTCAGCGTGCCCGCCTGATACACGGGGCCCGCCGGCGCCACCATTTCGAGCAGTTCCGCGCGGCCCGCGTACGCGCCCACCGGAAATCCACCGCCGATGATCTTGCCGTAACAGACGAGGTCCGGACGCAGCTCGTACGCGCCGGCCGCGCCCTGCAACCCGCTCCGGAATCCGGTGATCACCTCGTCCAGCACGAGGAGGGCTCCTGCATCGCTGCACTTCGCCGCGACGTGCGTCAACCACTCGCGGCGCTGCGGAAGCAGGCCGTAGTTGGCCGGCACCGGCTCGACAATGACCGCGGCGATGTTCGTCGCGTGCGGGTCGAAAACCGCGTCGAACGCCGCTTCGTCGTCGAGCGGCGCCACCAGCGTGTGCGTGATGGCGTCACCCGGCAGGCCTGCGCTCGTCGCGGCGGCCGCGCCGGCGAGGCCGCTGCCGGCGCGCACCAGAAGGCCGTCCGCATGGCCGTGATAGCACCCTTCGAACTTGAGGATGCGTGAACGGCCGGTGGCGGCCCGCGCGACACGCAGAGCGGACATCACGGCCTCGGTGCCGGAGGACACGAAACGCACGCGCTCGACCCATGGCACCCGGCCGATGATCCATTCGGCAAGCGCGAGCGAGTACGGCTCGCACGCGCCGTACGACCAGCCATCGTCGATGGCGCGATGCGCCTCGGCCGCCACGAAGGGATCGGCGTGGCCGAGGATGAGCGGCCCGAAGCTGAGGCAGAAATCGATATAGCTCGCGCCGGTGACGTCCGTGATCCGAGGCCCTTTGGCGGAGGCGACGAACACGGGTGTGCCGCCCACGCTTTTGAAGGCGCGCACGGGGCTGTGCACGCCGCCGGGCGCGGTGCGCACCGCGCGATCGAACAGTTCCTGATTGGTCATGCGAGTCCCAGCGCCCGCGCGCGTCGCGCGCCGTAGGTAATGATGAACGCCGCGCCCGCGCGGCGGAACACGTGCCATGTCTCGAGCAGCGCGGCGTCGAAATCCAGCAGCCCGCGCTCGGCGAGTGCCACCAGCCCGCCATACTCACCACTGACCTGATAGGCACCCACCGCCATGCCGGTGCGCTTGCCGATGGGGCGAATCAGATCGATCGACGTCATGCCCGGCTTCACCATCAGCAGGTCGGCGCCCTCGGAGGCGCAACGTTCACTCGAGGCGATGGCATCGCGTCGCGAGCGCACGTCTATCTGATAGTGCCGGCGATTGCCAAACTGCGGCGCCGAATCGGC
The DNA here is from genome assembly GCA_039933635.1 of Acidobacteriota bacterium. Taxonomy (GTDB): domain Bacteria; phylum Acidobacteriota; class Vicinamibacteria; order Vicinamibacterales; family SCN-69-37; genus JBDTNQ01. The sequence continues at coordinate 4,063 of JBDTNQ010000081.1, read as the reverse complement.
GGCGTCGCGAAATGGTCCGTAGAACTGGCTGGCGAACTTCGTGCTGTAACTCATGATGGGCACGGACTGGTGCCGGGCGCCGTCGAGCGCCGCGCGAATCCACGCGGTCCGGCCGTCCATCATGTCGCTCGGGCTGATGCCATCAGCACCCGCGTCCGCACTGAGCACCGCCGATCGCGCCAGCGCTTCGAGCGTCGGTTCCAGATCGATGCCGCCGCCCGTGTCGAGCAGCGCGCAGTGACCGTGCGTCGTCCACGAACAGAGACACGTATCGACCCACAGGTGCAGAGCGTCGCCGAAGCGCCGCTTGATCGCGGCAATCGTCTCGGCGAGGGACTGAAAGTCTGGATGGTGTTCGCTCTTGCTCGACGGGACGCCGAAGAGCAGAAACTGCCGCACCCCCGCGTCGATGTCTCGCGCGACCGCTTCCAGCACGCTTGCGCGGGTGTGCAGCGCGTTGTCGCCGAGTCCCGCGATCGGCTCCATCGCGTCGAGACCGTCGACGACGAAAACTGGTTGAATCAACTGCGCGACCGAGAACGTGGTCTCGGCCAGCATGTCGCGCAGATGTGGCGTGCGTCGCAGTCGAAGCCGCGACCACTGCGCGGGGGGAGTCGTCATCGAATCACGTTCTGAAGCCATTGGTCGTAGTCCAGCCAGACACGGGCGTCGGGCGAAGGGCCCAGCGTCTCACGAATCACCTGCGACGTGCGCCCCGGTCCACTCGCATGCCGGTGGACCCGGATCGCGGGATATCGTTCGAGCGCCCGCAGAAAAAGGCTACCGCTGGTCCAGAAGAAATGCGTGCGCCGATCGAGGTCGTCCGGCAACGGCCGCTCCACAGTGTAAGTGGCGAGTGCACTCGGATCCCCTGAGTCTGCGTGCGTCACGCGAAGCCACTGGACCTTCGCATTGGCGAGCACGTCGAGGGTCGGTTCCTCGCTGTCCCCAAGCCCTTCCGCGCTCCCGTGAACCCAAATCCCGCGACGCGCGAGCTTCTCCCAGGTACGCGAGCCCGATGCCCAGACGATCTGTCCATCGCCTTGCACGAACCCCTCCGGCACCGCGTCAGCACGCGCGATCCACAAGGCCGTGCTGTCCGCCGGCACGCGCGCACCGACCATGGGGTGACGCGTGCCACAATCGCGTTCGTCGCGCCGTGGCCAGATCGAGGCCTCGGCCACGCGCGGCCACACATTGCCCTCGGCGCGGAGTGACCAGACTTCGCGTTCCTGTCCGTTCGGCATGCGGCCACGGACGCTCGTCACTGTGCCGTAGTCGCGCACGCGCACGGATGCCCCGATGGCCTCGTGACATCCGCCGCCAGCTTCCGCGAGAATTCCCCGCTCGTCGTCCACGGCGCGACGCGTCGGAGCGTGATCGATGGCTCCGACCAGTTCCCGCACCTCCGTGGCGTCGGCGGCGGCTTCAATTGCCAGCGCGCCCTGCGCGGGCGCCGTCGGAAACTCCCGCAGCGGCAGCACCATCCAACGGCACTCCTCTATCGCCGTCCGTACCGCCGCGGCGATCTGTGGCGTGGCGTCCGGCGACAGCAGGCGATCCAACGCTGCCTTCGCCACGACGAGTCCGTGCGCCTCGCCCGCTACGAGCTTCGCGAGTCGCGTCGGAATGTTCCCGCGCACGGCGGTCGTACTGATGGTCGCGATGGCCCAGGGCAGCAGCGGCGCCAGGGATCGTTCGATCTGCCACATGCGACGAGGGGACGAGGTCAGGACGGTGAGCGACGCGGGACGCGCCTCGACCACATCCCGACGAAGCAGAAGGACGTCGCGGGCGTCCGCGCGCTCGAGTGTGCCGGCGATCGTCGTGCCCGGATACGGCTCGATCGGCAGGTCCTTCCAGGAGTGGACGACGAGATCGGCGTGGTGATCGACGAGTGCCTGCGAGAGGTCGGTGGTGAAGAGGCCCTTCTCGGTCGCATCCCACAGAGCGATGCGGCGATCGCGATCGCCTTCAGACGATTGGGTTGCGAGCGAGACGTCAAGCGCGGGCCAGCGCGCGCGAAGGGCGGTCGCCACGAGGCGCGCCTGAAGCGTAGCCAGATCGCTGCCGCGGCTGAGGACTCGAATCCGCATAGTCAGTAGGGACGCAGACCTGGGCGGGAGGTCGTTCCGCCGCCCGAGTGGTCGATCTTCCGAGAGTATCGCCCCGGTTGGCGATTCGTCGGACTCTTGTCCGGGTCATTGACGGACCAACCACGCGCGTGACGCATGGTCCGTCCGGCATCCCGCATTGTAGCGGGATGCGGCGCCGTGTCACGCCTTTTGGAGGTGTCATGGCCCGTGTCCGTCGGTCGTCTTCTCCCAACAGTCGTTCCAGGCTGTTCCGTACCCGTCATTGGACCGCCGTCGGCGGCGTGCTCGCGTCCATTGCGATGGCCGGACCTGCCCAGGGCCGAACCGTGGCCACGACCGCAGACGATTGGGAGAATCGCGATGACGGCCAGCGGACGCTGCTCTTCGATCTCGACACCGCGATCCGCCGATCACTGTCGATGTGCCCCTGACCGCGGTGGCGATGAAGCACGCCGCGCCGAGACCGGTGCGGGCGTCGCCGTGAAATGGTCGTGGGCCGGGCCATGGAGCAGGCACCGGGCTGGAAGATTCTGACGGCTCGCGTGCCGACGTCGGCACGCACGCTCGTGGCCATCACGATCGATCGCGGCGACGGCGGTCAGCCGCAGTCGCGGTCGGTCGTATCCGTGAACCCCGTCTCAGGTCTCATCGAACAGCGCGAGGACTTCAGTGCGCAGACGCGTGCCCGGCGGATGCGATCGATTCTGCGCTTCGCGCACACAGGGGAGGCGCTGGGCTTGACCGGGCAGACGATGGCCGGCGTGGTATCCGCAGGCGGCGCGGTGCTGGTGTACACGGGCATGGCTCTGAGCGCGAGACGGCTTGTGGCGTGGCGGCGGCGGAGACCGAAGCGACCGGGTCTGGGGCGGTAGACACAAGAGACCGGGTCTGGCATTACAAGACCCGGTCTCTTATGACTCGAATGGGAGCGGCATCTCCATCGACTGTGGCGCAACGAACCCGTGGACGCCCGCGCCAAGCAGACGGACCGGCCTCGTGCCCGCGTCGGTCTTGGCCAGGAGCGCCACCGCGCGGCGGGCGAGTTCGTCCGCGTCATTCGTCGGAAAGAAGGACTGACTGCGCGTCAGCGTCGTGAAGTCGCCGTAACGGACCTTGATCACGACGGTCCGCGCGAGCAGTCCCTTCGTGACGAGCCATTCCGCGTTCTCGCGCGCCATCGTGTCGATCTCCTCGCGGATGCGCGTGATGTCGGCGAGGTCCTCAGCGTACGTGCATTCGCTCGACGATGACTTCGCGGCGCGATTGGGTTGGACGATGCGGTCGTCCTCGCCTCGAGCGAGGGCGCAGAGCCAGTCCGCCATGCTGCCGACGGCGTCACGCAGCAAGGCCGGATCTGCAGACCGCACGTGCGTGAGCATCGTGATGCCTCGTTCCTTCAATCGTTGGGCGGTGACCGGACCCACACCCCAGAGGGCTTCGACGGGCAACTGCTGCAGGAAGCCTTCGACACGACCTGGTGGGATCACGGTCAACCCATTCGGTTTGCGCCAGGCGGATGCGACCTTGGCGAGAAACTTGTTCGGCGCGACACCGGCCGATGCCGTGAGTCCGGTCGTCTCGTGGATGAGTGTCTTGATGCGCTTCGCGACCGAGGTTGCCAGCGGTTCGCCCCACTCGTTCTCGGTGACATCGAGGTAGGCCTCGTCGAGCGAGAGCGGCTCGACGAGCGGCGTCACGGATCGGAAGATCGCGAACACCTGCTGGGACACCGACCGGTACTTCTGAAAGTCCGCGCGCACGACGTTCAGTTGCGGACAGAGCCGCATCGCGTGCGACATGGGGATGGCGGATCGCACGCCGAACGTGCGTGCCTCGTAGCTCGCGGCCGCCACCACGCCGCGGGAGCTTGGCGAGCCGCCAACCGCCACGGGCTTGCCGCGGAGCTCGGGCCGGTCCCGCTGCTCGACGGACGCATAGAACGCGTCCATGTCCACGTGGATGATGCG
>JBDTNQ010000080.1:0-20221 GCA_039933635.1 Acidobacteriota bacterium | reverse complement strand
GTGAGCAGTGCGCGGCGGGCGGGAGTTGCCCCGGACCTGAAGGTCCGGGGCTCCAGAGGACTACCCGGTCCGGGGCGCCACTCGGTCGGTGGCTAGTTCAGCACGAACGCGTACAGCCCGGCGGCGCCGGTGAAGAGCATGTGCTGCTTGCCGTCGAGCATGAAGGTTTCGGCCGGGCTCGAGAGTCCGCCGGTCTGGGAGTACCAGAGTGCTTTCCCGGTGGCCGACTCCCACGCTTCGACGTTCGGCCCGTTGCTCAGGAACAGCAGGCCGCCGGCCGTCGAGAGTAGCCCCGAACTGCCGCCGTTGATTTCCTTCCGCCACGTGACCTTGCCGGTCTTGTAGTCGATGGCAATGATGTTCGTGCCCCACGACAGATTGGCGCCGCCACTCGTGCCGCCCAGGCCCATGGACCCGCGCGGGTCCGGCTCCATCAGGTAGCTGATGCGCATCGAGTTCTGCTCGTGCACATAGAACAGTCCGGTGTCGGGCGAGAAGGTCGGCGGCGGGTAGTTCGTGACGTCGCCGTTGACGAGCGAGCCCGCGATGGTCGCGTCCTTGTTCGGGTTGCGCTTCGGCTGGCCCTTCTCGTCGAGCCCCAGCGTCCAGTTGTTCACGATGCCGAACTTGCTCGTCAGCAGATGCTCGCCCGTGGTGCGGTCCAGCACGAAGAAGTAGCCGTTACGCGTGCCCGTAAGCACCAGCTTGCGCATGCGGCCGTTGAACATCCCATCGAAGAGCACGGGCGTCTGCGTGGAATCCCAATCGTGGGTATCGTGCGGCGACGTCTGGTAGTACCACGCCATCTTGCCGGTATCGACGTTCACCGCGATCAACGATGACGTGAAGAGGTTGTCACCATCGCCGCGGCCCTGGGTGTAGGCCGGCGTCGGGTTGCCGGTGCCATACAGGTAGAGGTGCGTTTCCGGATCGTACGAGCCGGGAATCCACGTGGCGCCCGCGCCGTGACGGGACGCCTCCAGGCTGGCCCACGTCTCGACACCCTTCTCGCCGGCATTCTGCGGTGTGGAATAGAGAATCCATTGCACTTCACCCGTGCGCGGATCGAGCGACTTCAGGAACGCGGGCGCGTCCATGTCGTTACCGGTGCCGACGAGGATGTGGTCGCCGATGACCATCGGCGCGTTGGACGAGAAGTACTGCTGCTCGAACGGCGCGATCTCGTGGCGCCACACTTCCTTGCCAGTCCGCGTATCGAGACACACAACCCAGTCGTCGTGCAGTTCGAAGTAGATGAGGTTGTGCCACATGCCGAGACCGCGGGTCTGCAGGCTCGTGCCGCCGCGTGTCTTCCAGTAGTAGTGCCACAGCAGCGTGCCATCGCGCGCGTCGATCGCGTAGACGTTGTCGGGCGTCGACGCGTAGATGACGCCGTCCACGACCAGGATGCCGCCGCCGAGACGCGCGGGTCCGCAGGTGTTCGCCTCGCCGTTGCCGAGGCCTCCCACGTTGATGGGGGCCGCTGGCCCGCCACCACCGCCACGGCCGCCGCCGCGGCCACCACCGCCCGCCGCGACGGGCGCCGTACCCGTTTCGCCGCAGCCCGTGTTGAGGGTGGTCAGCCACTTCATGCTGAGGTTCTTCACCGTGGAGGTGTTCACCAGCTTGAGGGCGCTGTAGCGCTTGCCGCTGAGATCGCCGGAGTAACTCGTCCACTGATTCGCGAGCGGTTTGGTCATCTCCGCCGGATCGAGGCCACCCGTGGCGGCGGTCGGGCTGAGCGGGCCGATCTGAACCGTCTGACCCTTCCAGCCTGGCTGCCCTGGCGTGAGAACCGTTGGCGTCCCGGTCTGTGCAAGGAGCAGGGCGGGGCCGACGAGCAACGATGCGATGAGCAACAGTTTCTTCATGACGTGCGCGCCCCCTACTTGATCGACCATAGATACGCCGTGATGTCGTGCATCTTCTTGTTGTCCGGGTCGTCGAAGATGAGCTTCATCGCCATGCTCTTGTGGGCTTCATTGGGATCCTTGACGTCGACCTTCGGGATGCCGTTGTTGCGCGCCATCGACTTGCGGGTGCCGTCGGGAAGGGTGATGACGACCAGGAAGTCGTCCTTGCGTACGAGCGTGCCTTCCAGCTTCGAGCCGTCGGCCATGGTCACCGTCGCGGGACCGCCTGCGCCGCCACCGCCGCGTCCGCCGCCACCGCCGAATGTCGCGCTCGACCCCGCGACCCAGCCGTTCTGCAGCGCCCGCGCATCCGAGAACTTCGATCCGATGCCCTTCAGGTTCCCGGTCACGGAGTGACACCCCGCGCAGAGCGTCGCAAACTGCGCCTCGCCTGCCTTCGCGTCACCGACCAGCACGTTCAGTTCGGTCGCCGTGGAACCGCGCCCCGGGGGGCCGCCCTGACCGGCCATCGTCGCGTGGATGCTGTGGAGGTACTCCGCGATGGCCACGACATCGGATTGCGCCGGCGTGAGGGCCGGCGTGTGCTTGGCGACGGCCGCGCCCACCAGTTCGCCGTGCTGATCGGCCAGCGCCACACCTGAACGCAGGAGATTGGCACCGGTTGCGCTGCCGCGGAGGTCGGCGCTATGGCAACTGGCGCACTGCGCTTCATACAGCGACTTGCCGCGAACGAGCACGTCCTGCGGGGCGATTTCCCTGGTGAACTGCGTGAAACCGCCTCGGCGGGCGCCGCCACCCTGGCGACCGGCGGCCTGGCCCGCGCCGCGGCCGGCCGGCGCGGGTGCCTGTGTGGCCGGGGCCTGCCCCTGCGGTGGCGGCGGCGGTGCGGCACCCTGCGCAAGCACCAGGCCACTCAGGGCGGTGCCCGCGACAACAACGGCTGCGATCAGGCGAGTGTGTGGCGTCATGACGTCAAGAAACCTCCGGTTGGACGGGAGCTAAACGATAGTCGCTGGCTCGCAACGCCGCAACTGGAGAGTTGTGAAGATTCGGGTCAGAACGCGATCGCGTCCTTGTGGTCCTCGATCACTTTGACGTCGATGCCGGGCACCTTCTTGATGGCGTCGAGGTCCGCGAACGCCCCGTTGGCGGTCCGATAGGCGACGATCGCGTCCGCATCCTTCCGAGGAAGCGTCAGAATCGTGGCAATCTGGTCGGGGGGCGCGCTGTTGAGGTAGACCTTGCCGTAATTGCGCAGGAGGAACGCGAAAATCGTCTCGAATTCCTTGCCCGACGCGGTCGCGCCCTCTTCGATCATCTTGTTGATGACATCCTGCCATTCATCCTTCGTGCGGCGCTTCGAGACGATGCGGACCGAGTCGTGACATTCACCGCACGTCCGCTCGTACAGCCCCACTGCCGGGTCGGCCGCGGTGCCGGCCGGCGGGGCCGTTTCTGACTGAGCCGCCGGAGCAGCCGTCAGGATGAACGACGCGAGAAAAATCGTGGTCGGAACGCTGAGAGCCAACACTGTCCAGTTCTTCATACTCGTCACACCGTACGCGCGCGAATTATATCGCGCCCGTTTGTGCTCCCGCGACCGACATGCCTGCGCGGCCTCGCCGCTTTGCCGGCCCGGAGGGACCCAGTGGTATCGTGTCGGCCTCAGGCCAAAAGATGGAAGAACACGCGGCGAGTGACCTGATCCAGCGTGCCGCGGTCCTGGGCGACCGTGCGAGACGGACGTCGATCGTTGCTCGCGCGGTGACGCGCCTCGCCGTGCCGGTCACCGCACTCGCCTGTTCGATGACGGTGCTCGCCGTCGTAATCCGTGGTCCGCGATGGCTGGGACCGTCGTTTCTTGCCGTCGCCTCGACGCTGGCAGGACTGGCGTTCCTGCAGGCGCGCGTCAGGCGCGCGGTGGTCGATCGCGTGGCGGCAGAATTGGATCGCGCCGCCGGTCTCGACGGCGCGTTGCGCAGCGCCTGGTGGTTCCTCGCTACCGCACCCTCGCGGCCGGCTCACGACCCCCGATGGCTCGCGTTTCACATCTCCGACGCGGCGAAACGGGTCGACGGCCTTGATTGGCGGGCGGTGTACGCCTCACCGTTCGACCGGCGCCGATGGCTGGCCGCCTGCGCGCTCGTGATGGCGATGTTCGTGTCCCTTCGCTGGCCCGCACCAGGCGCGCGCGTTCCCATCCGACCGGCGGACGCCGTACAGACCACGTCGCCATCGCAGCCCGAGCGCAGCGCGGTCCTGACCGTGAACCTGCCGGCGTTGACGCAAGGCATTCGCGAGATGAAGGCGGGCCGCGTGCCGTCGACCGAATCCCTCGCCGCTGTCGGCCGCGCGCTCGATCTGGCGAAGTCCGATCCGGCGGCGAAGAACCAGCTCGATGCGCTGTTCAAGGACACGAAGACTGACCGCCCGATCGGCGACTGGAGCGGCCCCTCCCAGGACGACGCCGCGGACGACGACGAGCGGACGCAGGCCCTCGTGAATCCCTGGGCGCTCGAGTGGGCCTATCAGGATGCCCTCTCGAGGGCCTCCGCCGCCCGGCCGTCGCGTCGGGACGGCGAGCCCGCGGCGTCCAGCCACGACAGTGTTCCGCAGAGTCCGCGTGAGGATGCGCGGGAAGGGACGCCGGGCAAGGGCGGCATCGACAAGGGCGGCGTCGACGGTGCGGCCGTCCTCGGGCAGGCCCGCGGCCAGACCGCGGGGTTCTCGTCGCTGCTGTTCGGTCGTCAGCAGGCCGATGGTGACGGCGCACAGAAACCGGCGGCCGGCGCGTCCGCGCCGTCGCGCCCGGCAGCCCTGACGATGGCGCTTCGCCAGGAGATCGTCCGCGCCAGCAGCGATATCACTGATGCCTCTCCGACCGGCGTGCGCCGCGCGGCCGACAACGAGTCATCGTCGGGGGCCGGACGCCAAACGAGTTCGACTGTCACGTACGAACGCGGGCGGGGGAGTCAGCCGCCGGCCATTCCGGAGGACCGGCGTGCCCTCGTGCATGAGCTCTTCGTGCGGCCGGCCGACAAGGCGCCCCGGCCGGAATGACGTTTCTCTCCTTTCCGGCGTGGCTCGCGTGGAGTCTCCTCGTGGCGGCCATGGCCGCTGCGGTCGGCTCGTTCCTGATTCCGCCGCGCCGCATCACGCACCACGTGGCGTCGCTGCTGCCGTGGCGCACCGTGCTGGACGCGCCGAAGGCGGCGTCGTGGTGGGCTCGCATCCGGCGCGCGGTCTCGCTCGTGCTCACCGCGGCAATCGCGGCGGCGATCGCTCTGGCGCTGTCGAAGCCGGTCGCACACTCGAACGGCTCGACGCAGGGCCGGCTGGTCATCGTGCTGGACTCCTCCTGGTCCATGGGCGCGCGCACGCCGTCTGGCCGTACGCGATGGGCCCTGGCGGTCGAGCGCGCGAGAACGATGATCGCAGCCGCCGACGGCCGCGAGATCGCCATCGCGACCACGGCCGAGGGCGTCGTCGCCGGTCCGACTCGTGATACCGCGCGCGTGACGCTCGCGCTCGACCAGTTGATGCCGAGTGGCGGGTCTGATGGGGCCTGGCCGCGCGTGGCTGGCGCGCGCGACGTGCACTTCCTGACCGACGGCGCAGTGCCGCGCGCGACCGACGTCGGCGTCGTTGTGGACTCCGTCTTCACGCCGGCCACGAACGTGGCCGTCACCGCGTTCGACGTCCAGCCGATCACCCCATCGCAGGATCGAGCCGAGGCATACCTCGCAGTCACGAACTTCGCCGGCGCCGCTCAGGCTGTTCGCATGACGGTCACGCGGGCCGCTGACGTACTCGTCACGCGCGTTGTGCAAATCGGCGCGGGCGAGACCTTCCGGGACGTCATTCCCGTCGTGTCCGCCGGAGACGCGCGCTTCCGCCTGCACATCTCGGCCGGCGAAAACGCGCTCGATATCGACGACGACGCGGTGTCGTGGCTGTGGTCGGCCCAACCGCTCCGAGTTGGCATCGTCGGAGAGGGCAGCCTGTTGCCGGGTCTGCTGGCCCACGATGCGAGCCTTGGAGTTTCGATCGTGGATGCCTCCGCGTATGCGACAGCCGCAGCGGATGTCTGGGTCTTCGACCGCTGGCTGCCGCCCGCGCCGCCGACTGCCGCGTTGGTGATCGAGCCGCCAGGATCGTCCTGGATCGGCAAGGTTGCGCGACAGGAGGCGAATCCGTCGTGGCAGCCGGAGAGGACGCACGAGATTCTGGACGGCGTCGACACGGAGTTCGTCCGGCTGCAGAAAGCGGTGGCATTCGATCGGCCCGCACTCCGGCCGATCGCGCGGTCGCGAGAGGGCACGCCACTCGTGAGCGTGGACGACGGCGCGGCGGGGCGCCTCGTTGTGATCGGGTTCTCGACGGCCGACTCCAACATCGGGTCGACGTCGGCGTTCCCGATTCTGATCGCCAACGCGATTGACTGGCTGGGACGGCCGGAACGCGGCGTGCACCGATCGATGGGCCCAGTGGCCTTGCCGGCCGCCACCAGCAGCGTGACCGCGCCCACAGGACAGTCCGTGCCCGTCAGCCGAAGCGGAAACTCCATCACCGCGCGTCTGAACGCGCCGGGTTTGTACCGCATCGACACGGGCGGATCGTCTCGCGTGATGACCGTGGCACTCGACGATCCGTTGCGATCCAATCTGCAGGTCAGCGGCGTGCCTCCCGCGATGACTGCTGCCCAGGTCGAGTCCGCGCGGCTGCCTCCGTGGTGGACGATTGCCGCGTGGAGCGCGCTCGCGCTCGCGGCGATCGAGTGGGTGACGTGGCTTCGCCGAGTGACCGTCTGACGTGACCCTCGCATTCGACACTCCATCGGCGTGGTGGCTGCTCGCGATCGTTCCAGTGGCGTGGCTGCTCGCTTCGAACCGAGTGCTCGCGCAGCGCACACATCACGGTCTGCCGCATGTCGCCGTGCGCTCGCTGCTTTTGGCGACGCTCGTGGCCGCGCTCACGCAGCCGGTCCTGTCGTGGCCGTCTTCCCGCACCGCCGTTGTCTATCTGGTCGATGTTTCCGACAGCATTGCGAGCAGCGCCTGGGCACACGCCGCGGACGTGATCGATCGGCTCACCACGGGCGCGCGCCCGGATGATTCGCGAATCCTGTTATTCGCCGGCGGCACGACGGCCATTTCCGATACGGCTGCTCTGCGAACGATGGCAGCGCAGCGCTCGGTTCCAGACGATGTGAGCCGCGAGGTCCGTCCGGCCGGGACCGACCTCGAACAGGCATTGCTTGCCGCGCAGGCCGAGATCGAGCCGACGGCCAGCGGTCGAATCGTGCTGTTGTCCGATGGCCGTCAGACGGCCGGTGATAGTGATCGGGCCACGAGGCGACTGGCCGCGGCGCGCGTGCCCGTGTTCGTCGAGCCGGCGTCCGTGAAGAATCTCGGCGACACGTGGATCGATGACGTTCGAGTGCCTCGTATGCCCGTAGCGAACACGCCCGCCGCATTGGACGTGATCATCGGCTCCCAGGCGAGCGCCGCCGTGGAGGTCTCGGTGCGGGAGGGCGGCCGAACCGTGGCAAGCCGCCGCGCGACTGTCCCTGCTGGCACCTCCACCGTGTCCCTTGATGTGCCCGTGACCACGGCAGGCGCGCATCTGATGGAGGCCGCGATTCGTACCGATCGCGACGTGTTGAAGGAGAACGACACCTTCACACGCGAAGTGATGGTCGCCCCGCCGGTGCGCGTCCTGTATGTGCAGGCGGAATCCGGTGACGCCGCGCCTGCGCCCGCGGCTCTGGCGCACGCGGGGATGACCGTGACGGTTGCAAGGCCTGGCGAGCTACCGACTCAGCCTGGACCGCTTGGCCGATTCGATGTCGTGGTTCTGAACAATGTGGCCCGCGCGCTGCTGTCGCCGGGCGCGATGGCGGCGCTGGGCTCATGGGTGCAGGATTCGGGAGGAGGCCTGCTCTTCGCCGGCGGAGACGCGGTCGTTGGCGAGAGCGCCGACCAGACACGCGCCGGATATCGGCACTCGGATCTCGAGGGGATTCTGCCCGTCACGTTCGATCGGGATGACGAACCCGAGGTCGCACTCGTCATCGTGCTCGATCGTTCCTGGAGCATGTTCGGCGCGGCCATGGACCTGTCGAAGGCGGCGGCCGAGGCGGCAGCCAACACCCTCGCGCCTGCGCAGATGGTCGGCGTGCTGAGCTTCAACGACAACGCCGAGTGGAATGTGCCGCTCGCCCGCGTCCGCGACAACCGAAACACGCTGCACGACGCTATTGCCCGCATCACGGCCAGCGGGCCGACGGCGATCTACCCGGCGCTGGAGTACGCCTACGACGCGCTCGCCGCCGTCCGCGCGCGCGCGAAGCACGTCATCCTGCTCTCCGACGGGCAGACGGCCCCGAGAGACTTCGAGGGCCTCGTGGGCAAGATGAAGCACGCGCGCATGACGGTCTCGTCCGTGGCGCTCGGACCGGAAGCGGACGTCACCCTGCTCAGGAATCTCGCGGTCTGGGGTGGCGGACGCAGCTACGTCGTCGAGAACGCGAGCCAGATACCCGAGATCTTCGTCAAGGAGGCCAGAAACGCGTCGAACCCGTCGGGCGAAGACGACTCGTCGATTCGACCCGTTGCGCGCCAGGGTGCGTACTTCGGCAGCCTCGGCCTGAACGTGCCGACCCTCAGCGGCCGTAACGTGGTGACCCGGAAGTCGCAATCGATCGAACTGCTTGGGACCTCACGTGGCGACCCGCTCCTGTCGATCTGGCACGCCGGACTGGGCCGCACCGCGATGTTTGCTGCCGATCTGCAGGGACGATGGACGAAGGACTGGATCGCGTGGCCGGGCTTCGGAGCAGCATTGGCCGCCATCGTGCGATCCCTGGCGACGCCGCGTGCGCCACTGGCCAGACTGGATGTCGCACCTGATGAACGCCGGGGATCGTCCGGCTTGCGGATCACGCTCGCTGAGCACGACGAGACCGGTCGCCCTCGCGATCTGCTGAATCCCGTGGTCGAGATTCGCCGGGAGGATCAACGCGCGACGCTGCCGCTGATTCAGGTGAGCCCCGGGCACTACGAAGCTCAGGTGCTGTCACCGACGACCGCGCCACTGTTCCTTTCGGTCACCGGCCCGTCTCCTGGAGATCCGATGGAGCGGATTCACACCACCGACCCTGCGGCCGAGTACCGGTTCGGCCCGCCGGACGAGCAGCGCCTGGCCACGATCGCGGCGGAGACGGGCGGATCGGTCCGGCCAACGGTGGACGATTTGCGCCGCGCGAGGCTCGCATCGGGCGTGACACGGTACGCGATCACGCCGTGGTGCCTGGCCCTGGCCCTTGTGCTCTGGCCGCTCGACGTGGCGTTGCGGCGGCTGTGGCGATAGTGCCGCCCTGCATGGTGAAATGCTGGTTCCTGGCGTTAGAATCGGCGGATGGAACGCAAACAGGCCACTGAGTATCCGCAGGAACTGCTCGATCTTTTCCACGAGTATCAGCACGGCGACATTTCGCGGCGCGTGTTTCTTGATCGCGCGCAGAAGTTTGCGGTCGGTGGTCTGACGGTTGCGGCGATCTTCGAAACGATGCGGCCCAACTATGCCTGGGCGCAGCAGGTCGCGAAAGACGATGCGCGGATTCGGACGAGCCAGGAGACCGTGCCGTCACCGCAGGGCAACGGCAGCATCAAGGGCTATCTGGCGCGGCCTGCGAACGCGACGGGGAAGTTTCCCGCCGTGCTCGTGATTCACGAGAACCGCGGGCTCAATCCGTATATCGAAGACGTGGCGCGTCGCTTCGCGCTCGCCAACTTCATCGCGTTCGCGCCGGATGGGCTGACGTCCGTGGGTGGCTACCCCGGTGATGACGAGAAGGGGGCCGCGGCGTTCCGTACCGTCAACGGTCCGAAGATGTTCGAAGACTTTGTCGCCTCGGCTGGCTGGTTGAAAGCGCATCCGAATTCGACGGGCAAGTTTGGCGCGGTCGGGTTCTGCTTTGGCGGCGGCATCGTCAATCAGCTTGCGGTGCGCCTGCCGGATCTTGGCGCGGGCGTGGCGTTTTATGGCCGCCAGGTCGCCGCCGACGATGTGCCGAAGATTCAGGCGCCGCTGCTGCTCAACTACGCCGGCAACGATGCTGGCACCAACGCCGGTTTTCCGGCGTTCGAAGCCGCGCTCAAGGCCAACAACAAGACCTACCTCGCGTACACGTACGAAGGCGCGCAGCACGGCTTCCACAACGACACGACGCCGCGTTATGACGAAGCGTCGGCGAAGCTCGCGTGGCAGCGGACGATCGATTTCTTCAACAAGTACCTGCGCGCCTGACCCGACGCGCGGCTAGCGGTCGACGCGGTCCAGAATCCAGATCTGGCCGGTCGCTTCGTACATCGGCAGCACCAGGCGAGACTTCGTCACGCTCATCGTCAACTGCTCGATGTACGGCGTGATGGTCTGCCGGCCCTGATCGAATGACGTGACCCGAAACGGAGGGTCGATGGGGCGGCCGACGCCCGCGTCGAACCGCTGAGCCCAGACGTTGGAACGTCCTTCGCGGTTGGAAATGAAGTAGAGCGTCCTGCCGTCAGGTGACCAGCGCGGCTTGTCGTCGTACGACGCGCCATCGGTGATGGGCGTCCACTCGCCGCCGGTCGCCGGCATCACGTAAATTGTCGCGACGCTGTGATCGCCTGGCGCCACGGCGATGAAGCTGATCCATCGCTGGTTGGGCGAGAACCGCTGCTGCATCATGTCGAGGCGCTCGCTCGACGAGAGCAGCCGGATCTCGGCAGGTGAGCCAGAGACCGGCATGATGCAGGTCCCCGATCGATCCTGCGCGCGGAGCCGGCAGCGGGTCAGCAGCCGGCGACCGTCGGACGACCAGTCCGACGGCACCACTTCGCCCGTGCGAGGCGTCACGAGCAGCTCCTCGTGCTTGTCGCCCAGCGTGAAGACTGCCACGGTGCCATCGCTCAGACTGCCCGGCGGTTTCGGCCGCCGGTGGTACGCGATCCGCGTGCCGTCGGGCGACCAGCGCGGAGGAGACCGCGTCGAGTCCGTCGTGGCAAGCAGCAACTGCGGTTGCGCGTCGTTCGAGCGCTCCCACATTTCCTGGCGGTCATTGCGGGACGCAAGATAGACCAGACGCTGGCCGTCCATCCACACGTCGACGCCGCGTTCCTGCGGATCGCCTGACGTGAGCGCGATGCCCGAACCTGTCACTCGAGCCGCGACCGGATCGAACGGAAAGGACCAGACCACGGAGCGGCCGCTGGCCACGCCGAAGGCGAGGCGATTGCCATCGCGGGACACGGCAGCGCCGCCGTCTGTGCCCGGGCCCGTCGTGAGACGTTCCGGTTCACCCTGCCAGGCCAGCGTCGCCGGATCGACAGCCACACGCCAGAGACTCCGGACGGCCTTCGACTGGCCCTCGAAATAGAGGAAGCGCGCCGACTGCGCCCATGTGAAGGCCGATAGTTCCAATCGGTCACGCGAAAACATCGCGCGTGTATCGTCACCAATGGCTGACTGATCCGCCCGGCCGGTCGTGAGCGATACGGTGGCGAATTCCCATCCGCCGTTGCGTTCGCGCTGGCCCCAGAACGACACCCGCCCGTCTGGATGCCACGCGGCACTCAGCGTATTGAAGTCCCCAAGGGCCTCGCTCCCGATGACGTGCGGGTTCGACCCGGCGCGGTCGACCACGAACATCTTCAGCCCCCCGCCCGTCGTGGGGGACGCATAGGAGAACAGGATCTGATCCCCCTTTGGTGACCAGCGCGGGCGCGAACCAAATGCGGCGACCCGGCGTGGCTCGCCGCCCAGGGCCGGGATGACGTAGAGGCCCCCACCCTCGCGTTCTGAACGAAACACCAGCCATTGACCGTCGGGTGACCAATCCGGTTGCGATTCCTGATCCGGTGAGGTCGTCACGGCATTGGCCGATCCATCCTCGACGTTCTGCACCCAGATATCCGAGTTGCCATTGCGGTCGGACGCAAACGCCAGGAACCGGCCATCGGGCGACCACGCCGGTTCGCGTTGGAGGCCGGGCCCGTACGTGAGTTCGGTGAGCGCGCGCTGCGCGGGGCGCTCCGGACTGGACCACCACCGCGACGCGGTCATGCCAGCCGCGGCGAGCATCACGACCACGGCGGCGGCCGCCCACGGCGATCGGCGCGGCGACGAGACGGGCGCAGGGACGACCGTCGCCGCCACGCTGGCCGGTGACTCAACAGCCTTCTTGAGTGGGGCGTGTGTCAGGTCCGGCGGGAGCTTCTCAAGCTCAAGGACCTCGGCCACGAACCTGTAGCCGACGCCGGGGATGGTGGCGATGAAGTCGCGCTGTCCTGGCCGTTCGTGGAGCGCCTTCCGGAGCGTGCTGATGTGACGCGCGAGGTTGTTCTCCTCGACGATGGCATCGCCCCAGACCTTGCGGATGATTTCGTCCTTCTCCAGAACCTCGCCGTGCTGTTCGACCAGCGCGACGAGCAGGTCGAAGACGCGGGGCGTCAACGGAACCGCGGTGGCGCCTTCCCACAGCACTCCGCGGAGCCCATCGATGACGTAGGAGCCGAACGCGTAGTGTCGTGACGTCCGCTTCACGTTGTTCTCGTTGTGTGACCAATTCTAGCTCACGGTGGATCGGACCGTTTCAACAATTTTCATGAGTATTCAATCGGTTACATAGACCGTCCATACCTCCGGCGCGCACACTGCCAGCCTCCACTCACGCCTCGCGCTGTCCCTGGCTGCCGGGAAGATGCCCGCCATGCTCACGGGGAGTGTGTCTATTGGTTCAGGAGGCGTGGAGGGGGTTGGGAGGCAACGCAATGGTGAGAGTTTCGACACGCATGGCCGCGCTCGTCGTCATCGTCACGTTGATGGTGGCAGGTGTGGTGAACGCGCAGGTCACGAGCGGCACCGTGACCGGCACCGTCAAGGACGCGCAGGGCGGAGTCGTGCCTGGCGTCACGGTCGTTCTCGAAAGCGAAACGAAAGGCACGAAGTCCACCCCTGCCGTCACCAACGGATCGGGCGATTTCGTGTTTCCCAATGTCTCGGCCGACGTCTACACGCTGGACGTGACGATGAGCGGATTCAAGACCATGCGCCGATCCGGTGTGACCGTTGGATCAGGGAATCGCGTCGGTCTGGGTGTCCTCGTCCTGGAAGTCGGCGGCATCGACCAGACGGTCGAGGTCCGCGCCGAGGCGCCGCTCATTCAAGCCCAGAGCGGCGAACGGTCATTTACGGTGCCCACCGATCAGGTGGCGAACCTGCCGATCGCGAATCGCAGCTTCACGGCGTTGACGCAACTGGCGCCCGGCGTGCAGGGCACGAACCGCATCGGTGGTGGTGGCGGCAACAACATCATGATCGACGGCGTGTCGGCGGTCGACACCGGCAGTAACTCGATCCTCCTGCAGATGAACGTCGAGTCGATTGCGGAGGTGAAAGTGCTCACCTCGGGCTATCAGGCTGAATACGGGCGCTCGAGTGGTCTTCAGGTCACGGCCGTGACCAAGAGCGGCACCAATCGGTTCCACGGATCGCTCTACGACGTCGAACGGAACTCGAAGTGGAACGCCAACAGCAGGACGAACATCCTCAACGGCGACGCCAAGTCCGTCCTGAAGGAACGCGACTGGGGCTACTCGCTGGGTGGCCCGGTCGGCAAGGCCGGCGGCAACAACAAGCTGTTCTTCTTCTACAGCCATGAGTACGCGCCACGAAAGGCGGGCGGAGCGGTCGTTCGCTTCCGCGTGCCGACGGCCCTCGAGCGCGCTGGCGACTTCTCGAAGACCTACGACAACAACGGCACCTTGTTCACATCCATCAAGGATCCGCTCCTCAGCGGCACGTGCTCCAGCAGCAACAGCGCGGCGTGCTTCAAGGACGGCGGGGTGGTGGGCCGCATTCCGTCGAACCGGATCTACGCGCCGGGGCTGGCGATCCTGAACCAGTACCCGCTGCCGAACATCGACGGTACCGGACTCGCCTACAACTACGAGGCGAACCAGACGGTCGAGACGGCCATGGGGCAGCAGCCCGCCCTCCGTGTCGATTACCAGCCCATGCCGTCCCTCCGGGTCACCGCGAAGTACTCGGGCTGGCGCCAGACGAACAAGGAGTTCGTCGGCTCATTGCCAGGGTTGACCAACTCGAAGCAGTACCACCCAGTCGTGTTTACCGACGCGTTCACGATCAACTACACGTTGACGCCGACGACGTTCCTCGAGGCGACGTATGGACACAGTCAGAACGATCTGGCCGGGTGCGGTCTGGCGCAGGGCGGCACCGGTCCAACGTTCTGCACGAGCGGCGTGCCAACGGCGCCGCTGTCCAACCGCGATGCCGCGGGCCTCGGCGGTCTGCCGACGTTGTTCCCGGTCGATTCCCTGCTGCTCAACCAGAACTACTACGCGTACACGGTGCTGGCCGCGATGGCGCCGCCGATGTTCGTCAACGGCTACATGCTGAAGACGCCAAACTTCTCATGGGGTGGACGCGTGGGCAACGCGCCGCCGAACACGCCCTTTTCCGGCTTCCTGAACAAGAACGCCACCGATGACATCTCGGCCAGTATGACGAGGGTTCAGGGGCGTCACACGCTCAAGGGCGGGTTCTACAACACGCACAGCTGGAAGGCGCAGCAGCAGAACAGCGGCGCCACGTTCGGCACCTACAACTTCCAGAACAACACATCGAACCCGCTCGATACGGGGTTCCCGTACGCGAATGCGCTGATTGGCGTCATCAACAACTACAACCAGCAGTCGACGTACATCGAGGGCACCTACGTCTACAACAACACCGAGGGCTACATCCAGGACAACTGGAAGCTCACGAATCGCTTCACCTTGGACTACGGGGTGCGGTTCGTCCACCAGCAGCCGCAGTACGACAAGTTGGGCCAGGCGTCGAACTTCCTCCCGGAGAAATGGTCCTCGGCATCCGCGCCGACGTTGTTTGTCGCGGCCTGCTCGAATGGCGCGGTGAGCTGCAGTGGCAACACGCGTGTGGCGAAGAATCCCGCGACGGGGGCGTTGCTCGGGGCGGGTTCCGCCGTATCGATTGGCACCATCGTGCCCGGAACGGGCGATCCGACCAACGGCCTCTTCCTTTCCGGTCAGGGCATCGCGAAGACGACCTACACGTGGCCGACGATCGGCTACAACCCGCGGCTCGGCGCGGCGCTCGACCTGACGGGGAACCAGAAGGTGATCGTGCGGGGCGGCATGGGTCTGTATTTCGATCGGCCCAGCGGCAACTCGATCTACGCGCAGGTGCTGAACCCGCCGTCGGTCAAGAACGTGACGCTCAACTTCGCCCAGTTGCAGTCGCTCAACCCGAACTCCGCCGTGCAGGGCCCGCCGGCGTTGTCGGTGTTCATCTACAAGAGCGATTTGCCGACGTCGGCCCAGTGGAACACCGGCCTCCAGCTGGCGTTGCCATGGTCGTCGGCGCTCGACGTGTCCTACGTCGGCCAGCACGCCTGGAACCAACTGCAGAGCATCAACCTCAACGCCGTGGATTTCGGGACGGCGTTCCAGCCGCAGTACCAGGATCCGACGCAGGCGGCGACGTTCCTCGGGTCGAACACGGTGGCGTCCGACCAGATGCGTGCGTTCCGCGGATACGGCAACATCAACCAGCAGAATCCGCGCGGGTGGAGCACGTACCACTCGCTGCAGTTCTCCTATCAGCGTCGTTTCAGTCATGGCGTGTCGTGGGGCCTCAACGACACGTGGAGTCTCTCCAACCAGTCACAGACCGCGGCCCGTCTGCAGCACAACGCCGACGGCTCGTACACGTACCGCGCCGATCAGGCGGAGGCGGACAGGCTGCTGCAGTCCGATCCGACCGCGCACACCATTCGCGCCAACTTCGTCTGGGATCTGCCGGACCTAACGGCCGACCACGGGGCGATGCGCGCGGTCGCCGCCGTGATCAACGACTGGCAGTTGTCCGGGATCTGGGGCGCCACGACGGCGTCACCCTACACGGTGGGGTTCTCGTATCAGAACGGCGG
Source organism: Acidobacteriota bacterium (assembly GCA_039933635.1). Classification (GTDB taxonomy): domain Bacteria; phylum Acidobacteriota; class Vicinamibacteria; order Vicinamibacterales; family SCN-69-37; genus JBDTNQ01. Next base: position 4,330 of record JBDTNQ010000080.1, on the reverse strand, counting down.
CGGCAGCGCGAACCTGACCGGCTCGCCCGACTACGGGGCGCGCATCGTCGTGGCAGGCGATCCGGGTAGCGGGTGCAGCGGGAATGTCTACAAGCAGTTCAACACCTCGGCATTCCAGGGCCCTGCCGTCGGGAGCCTGGGACTGGAGTCGAGCCCGAACGTCGTGAAGGGCTGCTTCCAGAGTGCGTTGGACCTCTCGATTGCGCGCACGGTTCGTCTTGGGGGTGGCCGCACGGTGCAGCTACGTCTGGACATTTTCAACGCGCCGAACCAGGCGATCGTGACGGGCCGAACCGCTACCATCAACCTGGGCAGCCCGTCCGACCCGATCACCGCGACGAATCTGCCGTACGACGCGACCGGGGCCCTCGTGCCGTCCCGGTCGTTGCCGAAGAACGGTGGATTCGGCGTGGCGACCGGGTTCCAGTCGCCACGCACCCTCCAGGCGCAGGTGCGGTTCGGTTTCTGAGTCCGCCAAAGGCAGGCCCGGACGTTCGTGGATGGTCCACGCGTCCGGGCCTGATGTCCTGCCGGCCGCCGTGCGGCGGCGTCGCTCCATGCCCCTTGAGGTCCGCTCCGTGCCGGCGCGACTGCAACGGGTCGAGCGATGCCGTCGGACGGCGGCCCACAAATCAATGCGCGAATCGGTGTAAACGATGTCAGGATTGCCGACGTCTACACAGCACGCTTCAACAGCGAAGGCCGGAGGCACGCGCGGAGGTCGCGCACTGCGTCTGGCTGGGCCAAGCGCCGTGTGACCTGTCCACGTCGTTGAGTGATCAGTCAGGGGAGACGTTATGAACGAACAGAACAAGAGCGGCTTGGTGACGCGCCGCGACTTCGGGAAGGTCGTGCTGGGCGCCGTGCCGGCACTGGGAATTGCGACGGGCCTCGGTGGCTCGACGCTGAGCGCGCTCGGACAGATGGCCGCCATGGCCAAGCCCAATTCGCTCATCAACGGCGTGCAGATCGGCACCATCACCTACAGCTTCCGCAGCATGCCGGATCAGAGCGCGGAAGCGACGTTGCGGTATTGCCAGGAGTCGGGCATCAACGCGATCGAGTTAATGGCGGGTCCGATTCAGAACTATCTCGGCATGCCGTCGCGCGGCGGCGGAGGTGGCGGTGGTCGCGCGGCCGCAGGTGGCGCGGCCGGCGCTGCAGGCGCACCAGCTGGACCGGGAGGCGCGCCGGGACGTGGAGGCCGTGGGCCCGTTGATCCGGCGACGTTGACGTCGTCGTGGAACGGCGTTGCGTGTGCGCCGTCTCGCGAAGGCGGCGGTGGCCGCGCCGCCGCGGCGCCTGCCGCGGCCCTGACGGCCGCTGCGGGCGCGCAGCCCAATGCCGCCGCACCGGCGGGCGGTCGCGCCGGGCGTGGTGGTCCGCAGACCCCGGAACAGGAGGCCGCCGCCGCACAATATGCGGCGGACCTGAAGAAGTGGCGCGAGTCCGTGTCGACCGACAAGATCAAGGCGCTGCGCAAGCTGTTCAACGACGCCGGCGTCACGATCTACGCGACCAAGACGATCAGCACGAACATGTCCGACGAGGAACTGGACTTTCACTTCGCGATAGCCCAGGGGCTCGGCGCCACGCACACGACGCTCGAGTTGACGGAGGACGAAGCGGCGTTGAAGCGACTTGGCGACTTCGGCTTGAAGAAGAAGATCTTCGTCGCGTACCACACGCACGCCCAGGGCACGATCACCGTCTTCGACAAGGCGTTCGCCGCGTCGAAGGGCAACTACGCGAACGTCGACTTCGGCCACTACGTCGCCGGCGGCGGTGGTAACCCGGTGTTGTTCCTCGAGAAGTTCCACGATCGCATCAGCAGCTTCCACCTCAAGGACCGCACCACCCCGGACCACTGCGCGCTGAACCTGCCCTGGGGCACCGGTGAAACACCGATCAAGGAGATCCTCCAGACGGTGAAGAAGAACAAGTGGAAGATGCCGGCCTCGATCGAGCTCGAGTACAGCGTGCCGGAAGGCTCGGACGCCGTGAAAGAAGTTCGCAAGTGTCTGCAGTACTGCAAGGACGCGCTGGCCTAGCGCGCTCGTCACCCGCGCGGCGGACGACCGTCGCGCGGGTCTCCCCCTGACCACCCCGCCACCACGCGATCGTTTCGGAGGACGGCCCATGCAGAAGCCACCCACTCACACGCGGAAACTCTGGACTGTGTTGATAGCCGGCGCGCTGTCCTGCCTGACGAGCTTCGTCCTGGTCGCGCAGGCGCCCGCACCGCAGCCCGCCCCCGCGCAGGGCGCCGGCGCCGGGCAGGCGCCACCTGAGCCCGGTGCCGCACCGGCACGGGGACGCGGACGTGGCGGCGCCGAGACGCTGCCAGGTGGACCGCAGGCCAGTGACCCGGCCTACGCCAACTACGATTTCGCGAAGCGGCCTTCGCTCCTGCCGCTCGCGCCGGCCGAGGAACTGAAGAAGCTGATGCCGCAGCCCGGCTATCACCTCGAGCTCGTGCTATCCGATCCAGACATTCAGGATCCGGCCGCGATTGCGTTCGATGGAAACGGTCGCATGTTCGTCCTCGAAATCCGCGGCTACATGCAGGACGCTGACGCCACGGGCCAGCTCGATCCGGTCGGACGCGTGTCGCTGCACGTCGACACCGACAACGACGGCGTCTACGACAAGCACACCGTGTTCGTCGACAAACTGATCTTCCCGCGATTTGCGACCCCCTTCGGCCCGAACACGCTGCTCGTCAAGGAATCCAACGCGCAGGAACTGTGGAAGTACACGGACACGAACGGCGACGGCGTGGCCGACAAGCGTGAGCTCTTCGACACGGGATACGGCCGCCTCGGCAACGTCGAGCACCAGGAGAGCCATCTCACCTGGGGCCTCGACAACTGGATGTACAGCACCGAGAACGCCTTCCGCGCGCGCTGGACGCCACACGGCGTGATCAAGGAACCGACCGGCAACGGCGGCGCGCAGTGGGGCGTGGTGCAGGACAACGACGGCAAGATGTGGTTCCAGGGCGGCGCCAGCGGCCTGCCCGCGTACTGGCAGTTCCCGATCCTCTACGGCAACTTCGGCGGCGGTCGTGGCGGCGGCGCTCCCGCGGATCCGAACGCGGTGCAGACGATGGATCCGGATCTCGGCATTCCCTGGGGCGCGCCCGTGCGCATCGCGGACATGCAGGGCGGATTGAGCGCCACCCGCATGCCTGACGGTTCGCTGCGAAGCACGACGGCCGGCGCGGGCGGCGACATCGTGAGAGGCCACCGCATGCCGCCGGATCTGCAGGGCGACTACCTCTACGGCGAAGAAGTCGCCCGTATCGTCCGCCGCGTCCGGCCTGAGAAGGTCGAGGGCATCACGACGATCCGGAATTTCTACGATGCGACCGAGTTCATCAAGTCCATGGACCCGTACTTTCGTCCGGTGGATCAGACCACCGCGCCTGACGGCACGGTCTACATCACGGACATCTATCACGGCATCATTCAGGAGGCGACCTGGTCCGGGCCCGGGACGTATCTCCGCGCGCGCATTCAGCAGTACGACCTCGACAAGGTCATCCATCACGGCCGCATCTGGCGCCTCGTCTACGACGGCGTGAAGGCGGATCACTCCGACGCGCTGGCTCGGGACACGGTGATGCCGCGGATGAACGACGAGACGGCGGCACAGCTGGTGACGCACCTTGGGCATCCCAACGGCTGGTGGCGCGACACCGCGCAGCAGTTGCTCGTCCTCAAGCAGGACAAGTCCGTGGTCCCCACGCTGCAGAACACGTTGAAGACCTCGACGAACGTGCTCGAGAAGTTCCACGTGCTGTGGACGCTCGAAGGGCTCGGGGCGCTTGACGCCGCCACGGTGCGCGCGCAGATGGCGGACCGCGAGCCGCGCATGCGCATTCAGGCGATTCGCGCGAGCGAAACGCTCTACAAGGCCGGCGACAAGTCCTTCGCCGACGACTACAAGAAGCTCACGGCCGATTCGAACGTCGATGTCGTGATTCAGGCGCTGTTGACCATCAACAAGTGGAAGCTGCCGGACGCCGAGTCGACGATCAAGGCCGTGGCCGGGACGAACAAGGCGAAGGGCGTGCAGCTCGTCGCAAGCGTGGCGCTGAATCCCGCGGCTGCGGCTGGTCGTGGTGGTGGTGGTGGCGGCCGCGGCGGTGGGCCGACGGCGTCTCCGGAAGAAACGGCCGCGCTCGAGAAGGGCGGACAGATCTACGCCGAGCTGTGCTTCTCGTGCCACGGCACCGACGGCTTCGGCGCGCCGAAGCCCGGGACGTCCGGCACGATGGCGCCGCCGCTCGCGGGATCGCCGCGCGTGAACGGCCATCGCGACTACA
>JBDTNQ010000079.1:0-20318 GCA_039933635.1 Acidobacteriota bacterium | reverse complement strand
CCGGGGCTCCAACTGAGGGACGGCTGACCTGTGTGACAGGCTGGCGAGTGGTGTCACCATTGCGGGGGAGCGATTCGTGCACAAAGGTGCAGAATCCATCCGGTAATCGCTAACCTCAAGTACCCGTTCCGCGTTACTCTGAAGCGTTCCTAGCGAGTCGTGTGCCGGCCTGTCGTGGGGTCGGTTTCTGCCGCATCGGGGGTGGCGCGTGCCATTATCGGACGGCATATGATATCGACGCGCTGGAAGCGGTTCCGCGCACGCACGACGTGAAGCGTGACGTGAAGCGTTACGTGAAGAAGGAGTGAGCATGTCATTCGTCACTGGCAAGTCGATTCCGCGCCGGACGTTCCTGCGCGGGATGGGAGCGGCCGCTGTTGGTCTTCCGTTTCTTGACGCCATGACGCCCGCGTTTGCCGCGGCGCCGACGGCGCCCGTCCGGCTCGCCTTCATGTACGTGCCGAACGGCATCGACATGAAGAACTGGAATATCGAGCAGGAAGGCGCGTTCGGCGCGTTCCCCCGCGTGATGAAGCCGCTCGAGCCGTTCCGGAACGACATGATTCAGATCGGCAACCTGACGCACAACAGCGGTCGTGCGCTGCTCGACGGCGCGGGCGACCACGGCCGATGCGCCGGGTCGTACCTCACCGGCATTCAGGTGCGCAAGACGACGATCGACATCAAGGCGAGTGTCTCGTGCGATCAGCTCATCGCCAACCAGATCGGCAATCAGACCCGCTTTGCCTCGCTGGAGCTCGGCATGGACGACTCGCGCCAGGCCGGCGACTGCGATTCCGGCTATTCGTGCGCCTACACGAACAACCTCGCGTGGAAGAGCGAGACGCAACCCCTGCCGCCGATTCTCGATCCGCGCGCGCTGTTCGAACGGCTCTTCGGCAATGGCGTCGTCCTGAGTCCTGAGGAAACGGTGCGTCAGGCGCGCTATCGCCGGAGCATTCTCGACTTCGTCACCTCAGACACGCACCGCCTCCAGAGCTCACTCGGGCCCACCGACAAGCGGAAGCTCGAAGAGTATCTGTCGTCGATTCGTGAAGTGGAACGCCAGCTCGAGAAGGCCGAGCGCGAGAACGTCGCGATCGATCCCGGCATGACCAAGCCGTACGGCGTGCCGCCGGACTTCAGCGAGCACTTCAAGCTCATGAGCGACATGCTCGCGATCGCGTTCCAGGCGGACCTGACGCGCGTCGCCACGTTCCTCATGACGCGCGAGGGCACGAGCCGTTCCTACCGCGAGATCGGGATCTCGGACGGCCACCATCCCTGCACGCACCACCAGGGCAAGCCGGATCTGATGGAGAAGGTGACGCAGATCAACGAGTACCACACCAAGCAACTCGCCGGCTTCCTCGGGAACCTGAAGTCGATCAAGGAAGGCGACTCGAACCTGCTCGACAACTCGATGATCGTCTACGGCGCCGGTCTGTCGGATGGCAATCGCCATCTGCATGAAGATCTGCCGACGTTGCTCATTGGCCGCGGTGGAAATCACTTCAAGCCGGGCCGCCGCATCATCTACCGGAAGGAAACACCGATGTGCAACTTCCAGATGACGCTGATGGAGCGGATGGGCGTCCACATCGAGAATTTCGGGGACGCTTCGGGTCCGCTCGATCCCGCGAGCCTGACGTAGCGTTCCTCCGGAGTCTGAAGGCATGCAAGCTGGACGCGGCGCTGCCGCGAAGCCGCCTCTCGGGATCGCCTTCGAGGGCGACCTCGGGAACCGTATCGACGCCCTGCTCGCGGTGGCGATGCTCAACGGGTTCATCGCCAAAGGTGAGGCCCGGAAGATCGCGCTCGCGATCTCCCGGCCCAGCCTCAAAGCGGCACAGCTCGCCGATGTGGCGATCGCGTTCTACAGCGGTCGCGCCATTGCCGGACCCGGCGGTGGCGTCGGGGGCAACCCCGATGGCATGGTCGGCATGCCCGAAGGCGCGTCGTTTACCACCGACGACCCGCCGCTCGCGGCCATCCTCGCGAAGAAGACCGCCGAGGGTGCTCCCCAATACACGACAGGCGTCAGCCGCGTGCTCGACACGGCCGACAACGCCGTGTTGATCCGCAATATGCTGCTCGCCCAGAACGACGGCAACGCGAGCATCGTGGTCGCTGGTCCAATGACTGGTGCTGCGCGGTTGCTGGGGCTCTACGGTGCTCGCCCGCAAATCGCGGCCAAGGTGGCGCAACTCGTGGTCGCCGCCGGCGCGTTTCCGGCAGGGACCGACGCTACGATTAAGAGCGATATCGCCGCTGCGCGGAAAGTGTTCGGGGAATGGCCCACCGCGCTCGTCGCCGTCGGGACCGAGATCGGCCTTGCCCTGCCGTATCCCGGCGCAAGCATCGAGAGCGATTTCGCCTGGTCACCGGCTCATCCCATTGCGGACGCCTATCGCGCATTCAAGGCGATGCCGTACGACGCGCCGGCCACTGCGCTCGCGGCGATGGTTCAGGCCGTCCATCCGGACGATGGGTATTTCAAGCTGTCTGAGCCCGGCACGATCAGTGTGCTCGATGACGGACGCACGCAGTTCACGCCGAGCGCCGGTGGCAAGCATCGGTACCTGATCGCGGACCCCGCGCAGAAAGACCGCGTCATCAAGCTCTACCGCGACATGGTGTCGGCCCAGCCCGCGCCACGGCCCGGTCGCGGCGGACGCGGGAATCCGGCCGCCGCAGCCGCAGCCGCCGCGGCCGCCCAGCAGCAACAACAACAGCAGCAACAGCCGCCGGCGCAAACGCCCAAACCGGCGGACCCGAAGCCGCCCACGCCATAGACGGGCAGGGAAGCGAATGCGAGTGAAACTCACCAGCCTCATCGTCGGAACCACCGTTGCCGTCTTGTGTACGGCCGTCGGCATGAAGTCGCAGGCGCCGCCCGCCCCGGCCCGGCCCGCGACGCCGGCCGTGAAACCAGCCACTCCCGTACGGCCGGCGGGTCCCGCGCCGCAGAAAATGGCGGCGGCCGCTGCCGCGCCCAAGCCGGCGGCGCCTGCAGCTCCGGCCGCGCCCAATGCCGCAGCGTTTCAGGCCGTGACCGAGTCGCTCTTCACGGACACCTGCGGGCAGTGCCACAACGAGTTCGAGCTGGCGGGCAATCTCGATCTGGGGCCGTTCTACAACGTTGAGACGATCGCGTCCGATCGGGACACGTGGGACAAGATCCTGACAAAGCTGAAGTCAGGCGAGATGCCGCCGAAGGACGTCGAGCGGCCGGACGCGCAGGTCAAGGCGCTGATTGCGTATCTCGAGACGGAATTCGATCGCCAGGACGCGTTGATTGCGCCCGATCCGGGCCGGGTGACGGCGCGGCGCCTGAACCGATCGGAATACACGAACACGATTCGCGACCTGCTGGCGATCGACTTCCGGGCGGACAGGAACTTCCCGACCGACGACTCGGGCGAGGGCTTCGACAACATCGGCGACATCCTCACGGTCTCCCCGGTGTTGATGGAGAAATACCTGTCGGCTGCTGGTCGCATTGCCGAGCGCGCCATCTCGGCTGAGCCGCTGCCGAAGCCCGTGGAGGTTGAATACAGCCTCCGGTACAAGAATCTCCGGCGTCTGGATCCGAGCAGTGTCGAGGCCACGCACCGCTTCGACTTCGACGCTGACTACGACCTCCGGATCGGCCTGCCAGGCCAACGTGCGAAGGACGCGAAGCCCGTGATGCTCGGCCTCTGGGTGGACGGAAAACTGGCGTACACGACGGCCATCGAAACGAAGCCGTCAGGCCTTGTGTACTTCAACCCGTACTCGGAAGAGCAGATTCGCGTGCCGGTACCGGAAGGCGATCACACGCTTCGGCTCGGGTTCATCGACGACGGGTTCGTCAAGACGCTGGGCAAGGATGAGATCTACAAAGACACGTTGAACAAATGGATCGGCTCGGTGACCGTGGTCGGACCTTTCGTGCCGAAAGATCCGAAGCCCAGCCGCGCGAAGATCCTGATCTGCGATCCGAAGACCGGCGCGGTCTGTGTCGACAAGATCCTCTCGACGCTGGCGAGGCGCGCCTATCGTCGCCCCGTCACGCGCGCGGAAGTCGCGGCGCTGACCAAGTTCGTGGCGATGGCGAAAGCCGAGGGCGAGTCGACCGAGCAGGGCATCGCGCTGGCGATTCAGGCGATGCTCGTGTCGCCGCACTTCCTGTTCCACATCGAGCGCGATCCGAAGCCGACCGATCCGAACGCGATCCATCGGATCTCGGACGTGGAGCTGGCCTCGCGGCTGAGCTACTTCCTCTGGAATTCGATGCCAGATGATGTGCTGCTCGGCTTGGCGGAACGTCGTCAGTTGAGTGCCCCGAAGGTGCTCGATGCGCAGGTGAAACGTATGCTCGCGGATCCGAAGTCGTCCGCGATGGCGGAGAACTTCGCGGGACAGTGGCTCGAGATTCGAAACCTGGACAGCATCAAACCGGATCCCCAGAAGTTCCCGGCGTGGGGGCCGGATCTGCGCGACGCGATGAAGACGGAAACGCGCATGTTCTTCGACACGATCCTGCGTGAGAACCGGCCGATCACCGAGTTCATCAACGCGCGGTATACCTTCCTCAACGAGTTCCTCGCCAACTACTACGGGATCGAGGGCGTGAAGGGGCCGGAGTTCAGGAAGGTCGATCTGGTGACCGATCAGCGCGGCGGTGTGCTGGGCCAGGGCAGCGTCCTGGCGGTCTCCAGCTATCCGACCCGCACCTCGGTCGTCATCCGCGGCAAATACATCCTGCAGAACATCCTGGGCACGCCGCCCCCGCCCCCGCCGCCCAACGTGCCGGCGCTCGATGAGGCCTCGGTGGGCACGGCCGCGTCCCTGCGCCAGCAGATGGAAAAACATCGATCGAACCCCATCTGCGCGTCATGTCACTCGCGCATGGATCCGCTTGGGTTCGCGCTCGAGAACTACGATGCGATCGGCAAGTGGCGCACGCAGGATGGCGCGTTCCCCGTGGATTCGAGCGGCGTGCTGCCGAGCGGGAAATCCTTCTCGACCCCGGCCGAAATGCGTCAGGTCCTCAGCGGGATGCTTCCGGACTTCGCGCACTGCCTCACCGAGAAGATGCTGACCTACGCGCTCGGCCGCGGCCTCGCGCGCTACGACCGGCCCACCGTGAACCGGATCACCAAGGAACTCGCGGCGTCCGGTTACGGTTTCCAGACGCTGGTCATGTCCGTGGTCGAGAGTCTGCCGTTCCAGTCCCGCCGCGGTGAAGCCGTGACGGTGCCAAAGACGATGCAGACCGCCAGCGTGAGTCACTAGCACCTGCGGCTCCACCGACGGTCTACGGCCCAACGAACATCGATCCCCACGCGAGCACGTGTCCGTCGCGCGTGAGGCCCAGGTTCGAATAGGCGTGGGCCCAAACGCGGACCACCGTCGTCACGCCCGGCACCGGTGTCGGTGTGGCGACGCGTTCGATGCCGGTGCGTCCGGTTGCGCCGAGGCGCTCGTCGCCCCACGTTCGAATCGTGCCGTCTTCGAGAACAATCGTCGACCCGCTGGCGAGCGCGAGATCCTTCGCCCCGGCGATGGTTGGCAGCTTCACGGGCGCCAGCTGATCTGATCCTTCTGCCGTAGTTCTGGGCTTACCGAGACCGAGGGCGCCGAGACTATTGCCGCCCCAGACCCAGACGGATCCGTCGCGTCGTACGACGCCCGAGGCCGATGCGCCCGTAGCGATCGCGGCCACTTCGGCGAGACCCGAGACCCTCGCTGGCTGGGGCACCACGACGGAGGCGTAGTCGCGCTGCGCTGGGCTGCCGTCACCCAGCACGCCTGCGCCCCACGCCATCACGCTGCCGTCGGCGAGCAAGGCCAGGCAGGGAAGTCCGGCACGGATGGCGACCACGTTCGTCAGGCCTGGCACCTTGACTGGCGTCTCGCTCGTCACGGCTCGCGAGCCCGGGCGCCAGAGTGCGTCACCCCAGCCCAGGACAGTGCCGTCATGGAGAAGTGCGTACGACGCGTATCCGTAGGCCGCGACCGCCCTGGCGTTGGACACACCGGGAATTTGAACCGGCAGGGGATTGGCGCCGCGATTCGACCGGCCAAGCGCCAGTTGGGCCGAGCCATTGCTGCCCCAGCCCCACACGGTGCCATCTCGCCGCACCGCCAGCCCGTGTTGGGAACCGGCCGCGACCCCGACCGTATCACTCAGCCCGTCGATCGGCTGGGCTTTGCCCTCGACAACAAACCCGAGCGTCCGTCCGGGCTCGCTTCCGGCAGTCGGACCCACGCGACCGTTTCCAAGCTGTCCGAGGTTGTTGTAGCCCCACGTCATGACCGAGCCGTCCTGACGCAGGACGACGTAGAAATGATCGCCGATGGCGGCATCGACGGCCCGTTCGACGCCCGGCACGACAGTCGGCGCGCGGAGCGCCTCGGGGACCGGTGACTGAGCCGTGATGGACACCGCCATGCCGAGAGCGAGAACGATGGTCCACGTCTTCACTCGCCGATTCTATCGGGTCGCGTTGCCGCCAATCCACGCGAGCCGCTGGGTACAATGCGCTGTCCATGCCGAACAACCCCGTCAGTCTGTGGGAACTCTCCGATCTCTGCACGCCCTGGTGCGTGCACGTCGCGGCGACGTTGCGCGTGGCGGAGCAGATCGAGGCCGGACACCACTCGGTGGACGCGCTCGCCGCGGCGTGTGCCTGTGACGCGCGATATCTCGGGTTGATGCTGAGACACCTCGTGCGGAAGGGGGTGTTCGAGGAGCCCGCGCCAGATACCTTTGCACTGAATGATGCGGCGCGGGAATTCCTCGACCCCGGAGCGCATCTCGGCTTCGATCTCGATGGGCTTGGCGGCCGGATGGCGCACGCATGGGGCACGCTGCTGAAGGCTGTTCGCACCGGCAAGCCCGCATATGCGGACGTCTTCGGCCGAGGTTTCTGGGATGACCTCGAGGCGCATCAGGAAATCGCGGCGGCCTTCGACGCCCTGATGGGACCCGAGGGACATGGAGCCCCGGACCCGGACGTGCTGCTGGACGCCGACTGGAGTGGCATCCGGAGTGTCGTGGATGTCGGCGGTGGGACCGGCTCGATGCTCGCCGAAATCCTGCGGACCCATCCGGATGTCCGCGGGACGCTGGTCGATCAGCCGAACACCGTCGCTCGCGCGTCGTCGACGTTTGCGAAGGCCGGCGTCGTGGCCCGTGCCGGTGTCGTGGGGCAGAGTTTCTTCGATCCACTGCCAGCGGGCGCCGATCTCTATCTCCTCCTGAAGGTCGTCAGTAACTGGACTGGCCACGAACTGGTCGCGATCCTGCGACGATGTGGCGAGGCCGCGGGTGAGACGGGCCGAATCGTGATCATCGGTGGTGTGTCGGCCGACAATCGGCCTCAGGCGCTGACGATTGAAACCGTGTTGATCGGCGGAATGAATCACGGCCTGTCCGAGTTCCGAACCATTGCCGCGGACGCAGGCCTTACCGTGACGGATGCGGGCACGCAGGCGTCGGCGCGGTTCATCGTGGAGTGCCGATCGGCCGGGGCGGGCGGCGCGCGGCCTTAGGCGACCACCGAAGCGGGATCCCGAGCGCGTGTTAGGATGCCTCCATCTTTGGCAAACGGCTCGACCAACAGGCGCGTGACTAGGTGATCTCGGCGTCGATCCCACCGGTGGTTTGCCCCGCGTGCGGTACGTCCGCGCCAGGAGGCAGCCGCTTCTGTCCCGAGTGCGGACGGCCGCTTACGGGAAATACCAGCGATGTGACGCGCCTGACTCCCGCCGAGATTCAGGAACCTGCCGATGAAGATGCGACCCGACTCGCGGTGCATCTTGCGACGCGCCTCAGCGTTCCCGTACCGTCCGACCGTGTTGCCGAACCGGGCGCGGTACTCGGCGACCGCTATCGCATCGTCAGACTGCTCGGTCGGGGCGGGATGGGCACGGTGTATCAGGCGCACGACCTGAGACTCAATCAGACCGTTGCCGTGAAGTGCCTGCCCCCCGCCCTCGCGCGCGACACGCGGCTGTTATCTCAGTTCCATCAGGAGGTCAGCCTTGCGCGCCAGATCTCACATGCGAATGTCTGCCGCGTGTACGACATCGGTGAAACGGACGGGCTGCTGTTCCTCTCGATGGAGTACGTGGATGGCGAAGACCTCGCCGCGGTCATCAAGCGGCGGGGTCTGCTGCCTGACGCTGAGGGCATCGAACTCGCGCGTGAAATCTGCGCCGGCTTGGCCGCGGTGCACGCGCGAGGCGTGCTGCATCGGGACCTGAAGCCCGCCAACATCATGGTCAACAGTGGCGGTCACGCGCAGTTGATGGACTTCGGCCTGGCCGCCGTCGGAGCAGTCGAGCACGTCAGCGAAGGCAGCCCGGCGTACATGGCCCCCGAGCAGTTGCTCGGGCTCGAGGTGACCCAGCGCAGCGATCTCTATGCGCTGGGTCTGGTCTTGTACGAAATCTTCGGCGGGCGGCGCGCGTTCGAGGGATGGAACACGGACGCGCTGTTCCGAGGGCATCGAGACGGGAGTGCCATTCTCGATCTGTCGACGATTGCGAACGCGGGCGCGCGGCGTGCAATTGGCGCGTGCCTCGAACGCGACCCCGCCAATCGGCCAACGTCAGCCACCGCGGTGGCGGGAATGTTGTCCGTGGTCCTGCTCGATGCGCAGGCCACAGGTCCGCGGCTGACGCAACTCGCGCTCCTGGCTACCGCCGCCGGTTTGATCATGGGCGGGCTGCCTGCGTTGACCAGGGGCAATGGCTCACTGTTGAGCGGCGGCCTCGGCCTTGTTGCGACCGGCGCCCTCCTGTTAGTCGTGGCCATCCGATATCGCGTCGGCTGGACCGTGCCTTACAAAGGACACCGCATCAGGTTCGAGCTTCACGTGCTCCTCGGCGAGCGGCTCTACATCGATCGTGTCCTGGCCGATCGCGGCCGTATCGGAGTTGCCGTGACGATGCGCGGGACGATCGAATCGGGCGAAGGCGCAGGCGAGCGCATCACCGCGCAGTCGCGGTCCACCCCGCTCCGGATCTCCTGCCGAATCGTTGCCGAAGCCTTCACCGCGGCTGTCTAGGTCGACTGGTCGGTGCCCATGCGTTACTTGATCGCAATCCCAGCTGACAGCACCATGATTCTCGCGCGTTGACGCCCCGGATACAGCACGGTCTCCTCAATGGGACGCGTGAGATAGAACCGGAGATCGAACGCGAACGCGACGTGCTGCGTGCTGAACCAGCGCGCGCCAGCGCCCATGTTGATGGTGCTCTTGACGGGTGGTGGATCGCCGGGAGCGTTGGGGCCCAGATACGTCGAGAAGGCCAGTGGCCCCATGCCCGCGCTCAGGTAGCTCCAGCCTTGCCGATGTCCGAAGTTCAGCGAGATCTGCGGCGCAAGACTGCGGAAACGCTGCGTGATTGGCAGGCCGACCGGCGCGCCAGTCTCCGCGTCCTTCTCCTGCCGGCGGCCACGGGCGAGCACCCCTTCGGCACCGAGTCCGAGCGCGAAACTGGAGCGGCGAATCACGTAAACGTGAATGCCCGCGATGCCACCAAGGGCCCGCGTGGGCAGCGTGGCTGCGTCTACGTCGAGGTTCGTGGCCGTGATCGGATCCTGGCCAAGTCCGCTGTAGAAGCCTCGCAGATCGAACGCGACGTGACCAATCGGCCGTTTGTCGTCCTGCGCGTGTGCGACGGACACAAACATGAGGCTGATTGCGATCGACAGGCAGAGCAAGCGCATTGAGAAGAGCGTACAACAGTCCGTACCCCGGACCTGAAGGTCCGGGGCTCCGTGGCAACATCGGGGCTCGGCGGTAGCGTCGGGGCCGGACCTCTTCAAATCGGCGGCAATTCCAGGATCCCTCGCGCGATCGCGATGCCGTCTTCCGTGGTCTTGACGTCGCCATCGAGCTGCCGCTCATAGACGGCCTTGAGGATCACGCCCATTCGCGGCCCTGGGTGGACGCCAAGCTCCAGCAGGTGACGGCCGAGCAGGAGGGGAGCGGGCGCGGCGTGTTCGACACCGAGGGACCGCGCGCGATCGAGGAACCAGTCGATAGCCGAACAGTCGAATGTGCCGGCGCGCCCATGACAGTCAGCCTTGGCGAAGCGCGCGAGCAGCTCGAGATCGACCTTGAGCGCGAGCCGCCGGAACGCGCCGTCGCTGACGGGCGTCCGCGCCTTCTGAAACGCGCTCGGCTTCAGGTGCTGAGCCACCAACCCCAGCACGGCGTGGCGGGTGTCGTATCCGTCGATCGTGTGCAGGTTCAGTCGATCCAGCACGCGTACGGCCGGAGCGACGCCGGCCTCCTCGTGTCCCGGAGAGCGCCACCGGCCGTCGGTCAACGCGGTCGTGAGTGGCTTCGCAATGTCATGACAGATCGCGGCCACCATCATCGCGATGGCGGGTCCGCGCTCGAGCCCGTCGATCCGCCGCCTGGCCTCGTCGACCACCATCAGCGTGTGCGTCCAGACGTCGCCCTCCGGATGCCATTCGGGGTCCTGCGGGCAGATCGCCAGTGGCACCAGATCCGGGAACAGCTTCTCGATCACGCCGAGTTCCCGCGCCAGCGCAAGGCCAATAGACGGCCGCTCCGCCTGCAGCAGCAGTTTGTCGAACTCGCCCCAGATGCGTTCGGGCGGCAGGTCGTCGAGAGGGATCGCCCGGCAGACGCGCTTTGTCTCGTCGTCGACCGTCAAACCGAATCGCGCCGCGAATTGCAGGGCGCGCAGCACACGAAGGCTGTCGTCGCCGAAGGTGGTCGCGTCGACCATGCGCAGCATGCGCGCGTCGAGATCGCGCTGGCCGTCGAACGGATCGATGACCTCGTTCGTGAGGGGGTCGAACGACATCGCATTGATCGTGAAGTCTCGGCGGCGAGCCGCCTCCTTCAGCGACAAATCCGGATCGCCCTCCACTGAGAACCCCTTGTGACCCCGGCCGACCTTCGATTCCCGCCGCGGGAGCGAGACGTCGATGCCGTCGATCTTGAACACCGTGAAACTTTCACCCACGGTGTCGACCCGACCAAACTGGCTGACGAGTGAGAGGAGCGCGTTCGCGGGGATCCCGAACACCTCGATATCGAGGTCCTTCGACGACCGTCCGATCAGCCGGTCGCGCACCCAGCCGCCGACGATCAAGGCGCGTCCGCCGGCCGCACGCACAGCTTGCGCCAGCGCGATCGCGTGATCAGGGACCGGCGTGCTCATCATCACTCGACCCCTGGCGTCGGCGTCCGAATCGCCGCACGAGTTTATCGGCCTGTGCCGGGGCAACCACGCTGAACAGGGCGAGCCACCAGGCCTTCGGGAGGGTATAGACCTCGGCGTGCGGGACGCGGATGCACGCGACGATCGCCTCGGCGACCTGTTCCGGGGTCTGCTTCGGTCCCTTCCCCGCGACGCGATGGCCGAAGTCTCTCGCGATGGCGTCGTGGAACTCGCTGGTCGTCGACACGGGCAGGACCACCGATGCGTGGAACGGCGTGCCGATGAACTCGGCACGCAGCGATTCGATGAACGCGATTTGCGCCGCTTTCGTGGCCGAGTACACACTCGAACCGCCGATGCCCCGGCGTCCGACGATCGACGAGATCGCGATGATGTGGCCGTGTCCCTGGCGCCGCATGGCCTCGAGGGCGGCGTGCGCCGCGTACAGCGTCCCCATCAGGTTCACGTCCACGACTCGACGCATGTGCTCGGACGTCGTCTCGTCGAACGTTCCGTGATACCCAATCCCAGCGTTGCAAATCATGACGTCGAGACGTCCAGCGGACTCGATGGCGCGGGCGACAAGGGCCTGCATGTCGGCTTCACTCGTGACATCCCCCTGATGCGGCACCACGCGGCCCGGTCCGGCGGCACATTCACGGGCGAGCTCGTCGAGCCGGTCGATCCGTCTCGCCGAGGCGACCACCCAGGCGCCCTGGGAAGCCAGCAGGCGCGCCGTCGCGCGACCGATGCCTGCTGAGGCGCCGGTGATGGCGACGACGAGGTCCCGGATCTCAGGCACGACTAGGGTTGCGCCTCTTCGCGAAGGAGACTCTTCAGGACGAATCCAACGTTCGCCGGTCGCTCGCCCAGGCGGCGCATGAAGTACGGAAACCACTCTCTCCCGAAGGGCAGGTACACGCGCACCGGGTGTCCCTCCGCTGCGAGAGACGCCTGGAGATCGCGACGAATCCCGAACAGCATCTGGAACTCGAAACGGCTCTTGTCGATCCCCTGGCTCGTGGCGTGCTGCTGCGTGGCGGCGATCATCGCGGGGTCGTGGGTGGCAAGTGCGGGATACACGCCCTGGGACACCAGCACGCGCATCAACTCGACGAATCGCGCGTCGACCTCCTCTTTGACCTGGAACGCGACGTCCTTGGGCTCGCGGTACGCTCCTTTGACCAGGCGCACGCGGGCGCCCAATTCATTGAGGCGCCTCACATCGTCCGCCGAACGACGCAGGCACGATTGGATTACGACGCCCACGTTGCGGTAGCCAATCCCCCAGAGATTCTCGAAAATATCGAGCGTGTGCGCGGTGTACGCCGACCCCTCCATGTCGATCCGGACGAAGAAGTCCGACTCGACCGCCGCCTCCAGGATGCGTCTCAGATGGTCTGTGGCCGTCGCGCGATCCACGTCGAGACCGATCTGGGTGAGTTTGACGGAGAGATTGCGGCTGATTCCCGCCGCGGCGGCAACGCGAATCGTGTCGATGTACTCGCGCGTGGCCGCGAGGGCCGTCTCGCTCGCCGTGAGGCTCTCTCCGAGGTGATCGATGGTCACCGTCAGGCCCTGACGCTCGAGCGACTCTGCCGCGGCCATGGCTTCGGCCAGCGTTTCGCCCGCGACGAAGCGGCGGGCAAAGCTTTGCGGCCGCCTCATCCCGTAGCGCGACGCCAGACGTTTCAGCACGCCACTCGTCGCCAGTGTCGAGAAGACCGCCTTTGATACGCCGGCAATCATCAGTGCGTTGTCCCCCGAGGCGTCGTCAGATGCTGGATCGTCCGCGCGTAATAGCGCAGCACGATGCGGTCGCGGACGCGGATGCGATGGTGTTCGACCACCAGCACGCCGCGTTCCTCGAGGAGGCTGACGCCTTCATCGACGGCCTGCCGCCCGGTGCGCACGGCGAGGTTGGCGCCGCGCTCGGCCAGCAGGTGGATGAACTGATCGACGCGCGCGCGCAGGTCGGCCAACGGCATCTGAGGCCGGCACATCGCGGCGACGAGCGCCGTCGGCAGCACTTTGTAGAGCCGCGCGATGTCGTCGTGGACGCGATGGACCAGCGTCACGAGATCGCGCCGTGACTCGGGGGCGACCCCGGCAAGCGGGATGGCCTCACCGAAGGTGATGAAGGCCCGACTGCGGTACCCGATGGCATGGCGCGCCATTTCGGCCAACTCCTGAGTGAACGGGAGCACCCGCTTGCGAATGGCCTGCCGAGAAATCAGCCGATCCTCGAGCGTGATGTCGTAGGCAACCGCCATCGGGACGATCGAGAGCGCCGATCGATCGGCGGCCAACGCGGCCTGAAACAGACCTGTCTTCAGGGACTTCAGTTCGCCGCTGTAGCTGCGGCCGCCTTCCGCGTAGTAGAGGAGGTCGCGCCGCTTCAGCAACTCGGCGACGTACGCCCGGAGCGTCACGAGGTACAGCGGGTCCTTGTTGTTGCGCCGCAGGGGCATGGCGCCGGTCACGTGCCGGTGGAGCAGGCCGAACGCGCCGCTGAAGAGGTTGATACCCGCCGCTGTGACCGGTGGGCGCAGGCCGTTGTCGTCCAGCACCAGGGGCTCCACGAGGTAGTCGAGGTGGCTCTTGTGATTGGACACGTAGACGACGCGGCCCTGCTTCGTCGCGGCGACGGCCCGTTCGAGGTGCTCGGGAATGCGCTTGACCTTGCGCAGGATTGGATACAGCGGGTGCTGCAGCGCGCGATAGAAGCGGTAGCGCTGCGTCGTCCGCAACTCTTCGAGGTAGGTTTCGATGCGCTGTCGAGCCTCGGTATCGGGCTCACCCGTTTCGGCGCGCAAGTATTTTGCGACGTCATCACGGGCCAGGACAGCCTGGCTGATGTCGTCCGGCCTCACGGTGATCGAACTATAGCAGACGGATCGCGGCGGGCCGTTCAGTCGCGCAGGGCTCGCACGACCTCGGCAGCAAACTCGGACGTCGACGCCGTCCCGCCGAGGTCCCTCGTCCGGACGGTGCCGTCTCGCAACACCGTCTCGAGGGCGGCGCGCGCGCGGTCCGCGGCCGCCTGCTCGCCGATGTGCTCGAGCATCAGAAGGCCTGAAAGCAGCAGGGCGGTCGGGTTTGCGATGTTGCGGCCCGCGATGTCGGGAGCGCTGCCGTGGACGGCTTCGAAGACGGCGGTGTCGGTGCCGATGTTGGCGCCAGGGACGACGCCCAGGCCGCCGACGAGCCCGGCGCACAGATCCGAGACAATATCGCCGTAGAGATTGGGCAGCACGAGCACGTCGAACTGCTCGGGTCTCATCACCAGATGCATGCACGCGGCGTCGACGATCTTCTCGTCGAGCGGGATGTCCACGAACTCGCGCGCCACTGCGCGTACGGACTCGAGGAACAGTCCGTCGCTGAGCTTCATGATGTTCGCCTTGTGGACGGCCGTGACCTTCTTCCGGCCCTTCCGCCGCGCGTGTTCGAACGCAAACCGCGCGATGCGCGTCGACGCCTTCTCCGTGATGATCTTCAGGCTCTCGACGACCCCTGGCACAACGACGTGCTCGAGGCCCGCGTAGAGGTCCTCGGTGTTCTCGCGCACGATGATCAGGTTGACGCCGGCGAAACGGCTCGGCACACCCGGCAGGTTGGAGACGGGCCTGAGGTTGGTGTAGAGGTCGAGCGTCTTCCGCAGTCCAACGTTGACGCTCGTGAAGCCCTGGCCGACCGGGGTCGTCACCGGCCCTTTCAAGGCCACGCGATTGCGGCGAATCGAGGCGAGGAGCGTATCGGGCAGCGTCTGGCCGGTCTGCTCGGCCGCGATCAGGCCGGCCTCATGGCGCTCCCATGCGATCGATACGCCGGTGGCGCCGAGAATCTGAACGACCGCGTCGGTGACCTCCGGGCCGATGCCGTCTCCGGGAATGAGGGTGATGGTGTGACGGGTCATCGGGTCATCGGTCAATGGTCATCGGGGCATCGAATCGAGGCATCGAAACATCGGGATAATTCATCGGCGATCGGGCTGTCGAATCATCTGGTTGGCCATCGGGCGTGTCGCTGAGGGGGCATCACCGTTGCGAGACGGCACCCACGGCCGGGACGACATGATCCGATGTCCGATAGCAGATGAATTGTCCGGATCTGCCAATAGCCCGATGCAATTATCCGATGATCAATGCCCCGATGTTCATTGTTGTTGATGGTGCCGCTGCATCTCCTCTTCCGGCGTGCTGACCGCCTTGGGCGGGACGATCCAGCTCACGCTCGGGGCGAGTTCGCGGACGGGAATGTGCGATGAGGCGGGGGTGACGGCGACGGCCACGCTCAGTTCGCTGCCGGCGTCCCCTTTGAAGACGCCGCGAGTCGGCGGCACATCGGCGTAGTCGCGGCCGATGGCGACGGCGATGTGCCGGTGGCCGGTCTGGGCGTTGTTGGTGGGATCGAAACCGATCCACCCGAGGCGCGGCAGGTAGGCCTCGATCCAGGCATGCGTCGCGTTATCGCCGGCGCGGTCCTGACTGGATTCGCGAGGCGCGATATAGCCGCTGATGTAGCGGCACGGGATGCCGAGACTGCGCACGAGGCCGATCATGATGTGCGCAAAGTCCTGGCAGACCCCGGCGCGCGCGCGCAGGGCATCATCAATGGGCGAGTCGACGCGCGTCGTCCGAGGTTCGTACGCGAACTGCGAATAGATCGTCGAGTTGAGGGCGCGCACCGTGGACAGGGGGTCGAGCTTCCGGCTGAGTCCGACGGCCACGGCGAATTGCTGCAGGGCAGCCGTCGTCCGCGTGAACTGGCTGGCGAGCAACCAGTCGGCGTGCTCGCCGGTCGCCGCGAGGGCGTCCACCTCGCTCCAGGCGTTCGCCGGCAGTTCGTTCGGCAACTCGGGGACGTCCGACACGTCGACGGCGGACTCGATCGAGATGTCCAGCCTCGCGTGGTGGCCCGGGATGTCGAAGTAGTGCACCGCGTTGCCGTAGTGATCCCGGTACGCGAAGAGCTTCGCCCGCTGAGTGGTGGTGACGTTGAATCGCAGGCAGCGCTGCCGGTCGAGCTCGAGCGGCTGCATGCGCAGTTCCATCACGCTCTCGCAGACCGGTGCGGTGTAGACGAAGCGCGTGAGATGTCGGACGAGGTACTGCATGTGTGATGTTGACCCTATCTCGCGATCGCCGCTTCAATGGTGTAGCTGATATACGTCTGATTGAGCGCCGAGTGAATCTGATCGCACTGCCGGCGGATGCTTTCCACGTACCGGATCAGGCTCTCCTCGAGAATTTCGTCGATGGTGCCAAAGTTGAGCGCCGCTCGCAGGCGGCCGGCGAACCGCTCCGGACGTCCGGTGGACTGCCGGCCGAGGCCACGGGCAATGGCGCGCAGGGAGTCCTCGATGCGATCCGCCGCGAACCGGACCGAACGCGGACACTCCGCGTTGAGCAGCAGGAATTCCGCGAGTCGCTGGGGCTGGACGTCCGCGGTGTGCGCGCGGCAGTAGGCCTCGAATGCGGCGCAGGCGCGCAACAGGCCCACCCACTCGACGTACTCGCCGGCATCCCGGACGTCGAAGGACGTGTTGCCCCGTTCCCCGAAGTAGTCCTCGAGCATCGTCGCGGTCACCGTCGCCCGCTCGATGTAGCGCCCGAGTTGCATGAAGTGCCAGCCCTCGCCGTGGCTGAGCGTGGCCTCGGAGATGCCGTGGAAGAGATGGGTGCCCTCGATGACGGACCGAAGGAACGCCGAGGAGTCCGTGTCGGCGACGGCCCCGATGTTCCGGAGTTCGAGGTACATGCTGTTCAGCTGCTCCCACATGTCGGAGCTGATGTGCTCGCGAATCTGCCGCGCGTTCTCGCGCGCGGCGACGACGAACCCGACGACGGCCGTGCGATGCGCCGGATCGATGCGACCTGTGGCCTCAGCCGGAACCACGTCCGCCGCCTGCGCCCCGACCTCGACCGGAGTTTCCCCGATCGCCGACAGGAGGGTCCGGCCGACGGCGTCGGTGGGGTCGTCCAGGCTGAGGCTGAGATGCACGTCGAGCACGCGCGCGGAGTGCTCGGCACGCTCGAGGTAGCGGCGCATCCAGTAGAACGAATCGGCGACACGCGACAGCATCACGCTTACTCCGCCAGGACCCAGGTATCTTTGCTGCCGCCACCCTGGGAGGAATTGACGACCAGCGACCCGCGTTTCAAGGCCACGCGCGTGAGGCCGCCGGGCACCACGGTGCACTCGTCGCCGTTGCACAGCACGTACGGCCGCAAGTCCACGTGACGCGGTTCAATGCCGTCGTCGAGGAAGCTGGGACACCGCGACAAGGCCAGCGTCGGCTGCGCGATGTAGTTGCGGGGATTGGCGACGATGCGCCGGCGGAACTCTTCGCGTTCGGCCGTGGTGCTATGCGGCCCGATGAGCATGCCGTAGCCGCCGGATTCACCGACGGCCTTGACGACCAGCTCGCTGAGGTGCTCGAGCGCGTAGGCGCGGTCGGAGTCGTTGCCCAATAAGTACGTTTCGACGTTGGGCAGAATCGGCTCTTCGCTGAGATAGAACTTGATGATGGCCGGCACGTAGGCGTAGACGGCCTTGTCGTCGGCCACACCCGTGCCAATCGCATTGGCCATCGCCACGCTGCCCGCCCGGTAGGCGTTGAACAGACCCGCGACGCCCAGAGCCGAATCCCGCCGGAAGGCCAGAGGATCGAGGAAGTCGTCGTCCACGCGCCGGTAGATCACGTCCACGCGGCGCAGGCCGCCCGTGGTGCGCATGTAGACGATGTTGTCGTGCACCAGCAGGTCGCGTCCTTCGACGAGTTCGACGCCCATCTGCCGCGCGAGGAAGGCATGCTCGAAGTACGCCGAGTTGAACACGCCGGGCGTGAGCACGACGATGGTCGGGCTCGCCTGCTGGTTCGGCGCCAGCGAACGCAGCGTCGAGAGGAGCGTCTGCGCGTAGTGATCGATCGGCTGTATTTCGTAGTCCGTGAACAGCTGCGGGAACACGCGCTTCGTGATCTGGCGGTTCGTGAGCATGTAGGACACGCCGCTCGGCACGCGCAGGTTGTCTTCGAGAACCGAGAACGACCCATCCGGCAACCGGACCAGGTCCGTGCCGGCGACCGAGATGCGGACGTCCGGCCGGTGGTAGAGCCCCCGCATTTCCCGACGATAGTGCTGCGCGGTCACGACGAGCTCCCGTGGCACGATCCCTTCGGTCAGGATGCGGCCGTCGCCGTAGATGTCCCGAAGGAAGAGATTCAGCGCGAGCAGGCGCTGCGAGAGCCCACGGCTGATGCGCTCCCACTCCGCGTTGGTCAGGATGCGTGGGAGCAGATCGTATGGAAAGACGCGCTCGGTGCCGCCCTTGTCGCCATAGACCGTGAACGTAATGCCCTGCTGCAGGAACGCCGCATCGGCCTCGCGTTGCCGTCGGCGCATGTCCTCGATCGGCAGATCGACGAGTCGCGCGAGCAGCGCGCGATACGGCGGACGAGGCTGTCCATCCGCGTCGAACATCTCATCGAAGCTGGAGTCGAGTCGGTAACTGGCGAAGAGTGGCGAAACCGCAACGGGGCCGCCGCCAGACACGGGAGCCATGCGTGAGTAAAAACCGTCGCTTCGGCGGGTGTCAAGCGACGCAACTGTTGGGTTCGACAGAATTGTCGAACGTCAGTGGCGATCGGTGCTTTCGGCCCAGAACAGGCCCAGGCCGACGAGCACCGTGACGACCATCAGCGCGTTCGAAAGTCCGTGCAGACGTCCGAACGCGACGCGCCGCGGGTCGGTCTCCGGCAAACTGGCCATCGGTCCCGACACGGTCTGGCGGATGCGATCGATGCGCGGCGCGACGAGAAACGCGGTCGAGCCGGTCACGACCAGCAGCCCGATGACCGCCCACAGGCGGAGCTTGAAATGTCTCGGACGGGGACCAATGGCTGCCCGGAAGCCCAGGGACATCACGACGAGCGCGCCCAGGATCAGCGATGCGAGTTGGAACCGCTCGAAGATCGCCCCAAAGGCCATGCCGGCCAGTTCGCGCCCTGCGGGCCCCTGCGCCGCCTCCAGGACGGAGAAGAGCGTTGGCGCGCCGACGGCGCCGAGCGCCACGAGCCCCCCGATCCACAGACCGAGGCCGACGAGCGCGATGTAGCGCAGCAGGCTCATCGGAGGGATTCTCGCTGAAAGCCGCGGGCGACTCGTGTCACGCCGTCGAGCCCGCGAACTCTTCGTAGGGACCCTTGAAGTCCTCGATGCCGTCCGGACCGAAGTGCCAGACCCGCGTGCCGACCTCCTCGATCAGATCCTGGTCGTGCGTGACGAGCAGCACCGTGCCCTCGTACTTCTGCAGCGCCACGTTCAAGGCGTTGATGGATTCGAGATCGAGGTGGTTCGTCGGCTCGTCGAAAACCAGCACGTTCGGCTTCTGCAGCATGATGCGGCAGAACAGCAGCCGCGCCGTCTCACCGCCCGAGAGGGCCGCGGTCGGCTTGAGCCCCTCCTCGCCGCGGAACAGCATCTGGCCCAGGAGTCCGTGAATGTCTTCTCGCGACGCGTCCGGGTCGAACTGGTGCAGCCAGTCGGCCGCCGTCCAGCCTTTCTGAATCGCACCCGTGTGGTCCTGAGCGAAGTATCCGATCGACACCTCGTGTCCCCACCGCACGCTGCCGCTGTCGAGATCGTCCGCGGAGGCTTTCAACCCAGGTGCATCCGACAACAGCGCCTTCAGCAGCGTCGTCTTGCCGACGCCGTTGCGCCCCACGAGGACGATCCGCTCACCGCGCGTGACGATGGCGTCGAAGCCGTCGACGACCCGAAACGGGCCGAACGCCTTGGAGACGCCGGCCGCTTCGAACGCCACCCTGCCGGACGGCCGGTTCATCTGAAACCGGATGTATGGCCGTTGGATGTTGGACCGCGCCAGGTCGGTGGTCTGCAGCCGTTCGACTTCCTTGCGCCGCGATTGCACCTGGCTCGATCGTGTGCCGGCCGAGAACCGCGCGATGAAGTCATTCAGCTGCTCGATCTTCTTCTCGCGCTGCGCATTCTGCGCTTCGATCGTCGATCGGATCTGCATCTTCGCGACGACCATGTCATCGTAGCCGCCGGTGTAGGTGATGATCGTCTGGTAGTCGATGTCGGCGATGTGCG
>JBDTNQ010000078.1:0-20689 GCA_039933635.1 Acidobacteriota bacterium | reverse complement strand
CAGAACCCGGAACCCCAGAACCCGGAACCAAGCTCGTCACTCCTACCTCCCAACCGTGATCGGCGTCTCCCGAGCGCCCATTGACGGTGCTGGCGTCCCCGTCCTCCGCCGCAGGCTCGCGAGCGGAATCAGCGCGCCGTCCGCGGGGATGTGCAAGTCCGGCGGTCCCTGCTCACCGAGCGGGACATGCCTGTTGGCGTTCGCGTAGACGCCGTGTTTGCCGTGCGCCTTGTACCACTCGGCGACCGTCGCATTCTGGTGCATTTTCTCGACGATATGCCGCCAGCCGACGCCGGTGTTGTAGGCGCAGAAGGAGACCTCACCCATCTGGGTGGCGTACGGGATGATGCACATCTCGGTGCGGCGGAAGTCGTACGTCCACAGATCCTGGAACCACATGCCGGCGACGAAGAGCACGAGCCACTCGTCGTTCTTGCGGTTGCCATCCGTCGGCGCGCCGACGCCGCCGAGTGCGCCGCCGCTCTGCTTGTCGAACTTCTTGATGAGATCGATCAGCCGCAGTCCCTTCGGTGCCTTGAAGGGCCGGTAGTTCCGCAGCAGGCTGAGGCCGACCTGCAGCTTCGTGAGCAGCGGGCCGCGCGCCGCGTCTGAGATGGCGGTGGCGTCAGCCATCAGGGTCTCGGTGTTCAGAAACTGCCCGAGTGGCGCCCATTGCTTGGTCTTCTTACTGACCATCAGCGCGGCGCCGATACCGCAGTTCGGATGGCAACCGCACTTCATGGTGCCCCA
Organism: Acidobacteriota bacterium; assembly: GCA_039933635.1. GTDB lineage: Bacteria > Acidobacteriota > Vicinamibacteria > Vicinamibacterales > SCN-69-37 > JBDTNQ01. Next base: position 19,939 of record JBDTNQ010000078.1, on the reverse strand, counting down.
GTCCTGCCCGGGCCCCTGCAGCAGATCGGTGACGTCGGAAAACGCGCCGGCCGCCGACAGCGGGAACCAGTCGCGCAGCGGCTCGAACGCGCCGGTCTGCTGCTGCACGTCCTGCGCGAGATGCGAAAGCGTGTACCGCCGCTGGTGTCGCGTCTCGTCGTCGATGTCTTCGTCGCGACCCGTGAACGACACGGGTTGAAACGAGATGAAGCTGATCTTGTCGCAGTTCTCGACCGCGAACTTGATGATGGGGCCGACCTGGTCGTTGTTGATCCCGTTGACGATCGTGGCCACGAGGCAGACGTCGACGCCCGCGGCCGACAGGTTCTCGACTGCGCGCAGCTTTACGTCGAAGAGATTGCCGACCTTCCGGTGCGCATTCGCCAGCTCGCCGATGCCGTCGAACTGGAGATACGCGATCCGCAGCCCTGCCTCGGACGCCGCGTTCGCGAACGCTGGATCCTGGGCGAAGCGGATGCCGTTGGTCGCCGCCTGCACGCTGAAGTACCCCACTTCGCGCGCGTACCGGATGGCGTCCAGGAAATGAGGAGACAGCGTTGGTTCGCCGCCCGAAAATTGCACCGTCATCTGCCGGCGAGGCTTGATCGTGATCGCATCGTCGAGCAGCTTCCTGACCTCGTCGAGCGAGAGTTCGTGGACGTAGCCGACCTGGTTCGCGTCCATGAAGCAGGGGTCGCACATCATGTTGCAGCGATTGGTCAGGTCAATCGTCAATACCGAACCGCGCCCGTATTTGATGGAGGACGTACCGTGGTCGTGCAGGTTGCCGGCGGCGGCGACGTAGTCGCGGCCGGGGAACAGGCGCTCGATGCGCTTCAGGAACTCCGGGTGATTTGAGAGCGTGTCCGTGAACGTGCCATGGGTGGCGCACGTCTTCACCATGTCGATCCGGCCGTCGCGCTCGACGATCTGGGCCTTGATCTCGCCGACGCGGCTCTCGCGAAGAATATCGACGCTGTCGTCGCCTTTGAGAATGCGCTCGCGGGCCTCGCGAACGCAGGTGGGACAAAGCGAGTCGGTGGTCCGCGGCCAGCCCAGGACCGGCTGGGATCGCTGCCAACTCTTTGGCAGGGGCGCGGGCGCCCACAAGGGCTGGAAGCCAGCGGCGGGCGTCAGCCTGTTCACTGCCTGCGTGAGGCCCCACGCCCCGGCGGCCGCCTTCGTCAGTGCCCACTCGAGACCACGTCCAATCATTTCGCGCAGATTATACGGGGAACGACCGGTCGAGCGAGTCTCGGACGAGCCCTTCCAGCGCCTGACGGCTGATCTTGCCTCGAGCGTCGACCGGCGCGTCGTCCGTGAAGACGAAGTGGCGAGGAATTTTGTACGGCGCCAAGCGCTCCGCGCAAAGTCCGCGGATGTCCGCCATCGTCAGCGCGCTGCCGGGCGCCCGCTGGACCCAGGCCACCAGCCGCTCACCGCGGAGCTCGTCGGGCATGCCGAAGACCGACGCGTTCGCGACGCCGGGAAGCGCCAGAAGCACCCGCTGCACTTCTTCCGGGTGGACCTTGCGGCCGGCCACGTTGACGAAGGGCGAGATGCGGCCCGCGAGCACCAGCTCGCCGCCCGCATTCCACCGCGCGAGGTCGCCCGTAAGGTAGCCACCGTCGACGAACGCGCTGAGGGATGCCGACTGCGGCTCACCGGGCAGGTTGAGGTAACCGGCCATGACGTTCGGACCCCGCACGAACACCCGCCCCTGGCCGTCCTCCGTGCCCTCGAACGGCGCCAGGGTGACGGTCACGCCCGGCAAAGGCCGCCCGACTGAAGGGACATCGCCCAGCTCGTCGCTCGCACCGAAGGTGATGCCGCCCGTTTCGCTGGTGCCGTAGAGCGAGTGGATCTGCCGGCCCCACACACCGCGAAAGTGGCGCAGGGTGGCCACGTCGATCGGCGCGCCGGCGGTCACGATCAGACGCGAGCGCAGCAGCGGTTGCGGATCCGGTTCGTTCCGGCGCACATAGTCGAACATGAACGGCACGCCGAAGAATGCCGACACGGCGTGCGTGTGGAGATCCGACATCAACTGCCGCGGCGTGAACGTGTCGCGCAGGACGATCGTCGTGCCCTGCAGGATCAGCTGCAGGGCAATGTTGCCAAAGCCGTACGCGTGCGTGATCGGGACGACGCCCAGACTCACCTCGGCCGGCGTGATCGCCATCGCTTCCGCGATGTGCTCGCCGTCGGCAATCAGATTGTCCTCGGTGGCAAGAATGGCCTTCGGCAACGCCGTCGATCCGGACGTCAACCTGACCACTGCCGGGACGACGGGATCCCAGGCGAGCGGGTCGACGTCCGGCCACGTGACCAGGACCAGGCCCCCTGGCAGCGCGATTCGCGTCCGACCGACGAACATCGGGTCATCGTCGCGCAGGACCACACCTGCTGCGTGAAGGCGTTGCTGAAGCGCCGACACCTCGACGTCCGTGAGCACGCCGTCGAGCAGCACGGCCGGCGTGCCGGTCTCCAGGCAACCCAGGAGCAATGGGACGAACGCCGGGTGATTGCCCACGTGCAGCAGCAGGCAGGCGCGACCGGGGAGGGCCGAGTGCCGAAGCACGGCGCCGACCGTGCGTGCCTCTTCGGCCACGCCCGACAGCGTGCGAACCGATCCGTCGCTCAAGCCGAGAATCGCCGGATGATTCGGACGATCGGCCGCGACGCGGGTGAAGATGTCGTTCAGCGGACTACGCATGTCGGCGGGCGCAGACGCGCCCCGCGAGCCCGTGGAGTATAGCCCACTGCATATAATGACGGTTCATGTCATCCGCGCGGTTGCATGCGATGTTGCGGCGGCTGCCTCACGCGCCGCCGATGCTGCTCATCGAAGAGATTCTCGAAGTGGTGCCCGGGCAGTCCGCGCGGACCAGCAGGCGAACGCACGCGAGCGACTGGTTCTTCGGCGGCCACTTTCCGGGCGAGCCCGTGATTCCGGCGATCGTCTTCATCGAACTGATCGCGCAGACCGGCGGACTGGCGATCGCGTCGATCGACGGGCCTGATGTACCGACCGCCATGCGCATCGCCGCCGTGTCGCTGTTCAAGTTCCCGGCCGGCGCCGGCCCGGGCGCGCTGCTCGAGGCGTCGGTCCGGGTCGTCGGGCGCTTCGACACGCTCGTCAAGATCGAAGGCGAAGTCACAGCCGACGGCGTGGTCGTCGCTACCGGCGGCGTGACCCTGGCCATCGTCGCGCCCCCGGCCGCACCGACGGCATGACACGTCGGGTCACGCGGCTGACCGCGCTGCTCCATCGAGTGCGGACCGAAGGTGGATCCCCGGCGCGGCAGGCGATGGCTATCGCCGTGGGGCTGTTCATTGGTGCCCTACCTCTGGTTGGCCTCCACCTGGCGCTCTGCCTCGCGGTTGGACGGATCTTCAAGCTCAACCTGCCCAAGGTGTACCTGGCCGCCAACATCTCGAACCCGTTCATCGCGCCGTTTCTGTTCGGCGCCGAGATTCAGCTTGGCGCGTGGGTGCGCACGGGCCGCATCTACACGCCTTCAGTGGTCGATCAGATTCGGCTGAAAGGCCTTGCGCTCGACATCACGATTGGGAGTCTCATCCTGGGCGTCCTGCTGGCCGTTGTCGGTGGTCTGTTGACGTATGCCGTCGTTCGCAAGACGGGCGAGGACGAACGCGCGGATCAGTTGATTGGGGCGGCGGCGGAGCGGTACCTGCCCCTGGGCATTGGCGCATGGGAACTGGCGCGCGGCAAGATGCAGATGGATCCCGTGTACCGACGGATCCTCTCGGACGGCATCCTGCCGGACGCGGGCACGATCGTGGACATAGGCTGCGGTCAAGGCCTCATGCTGGCGCTGATCGCCACGGCGCGTCAGCGGCATGCCAAAGGCCTCTGGCCCGGCTGGCCGCCGCCGCCGCAATCTGTCGAGTTGATCGGACTCGAACCGCGCGCGCGCGTCGCGGCCCGAGCGCGTTTGGTTGTCGAGAATGACGCACGCATCGAGACGGCGGGCGCCCTCGACGCGCCCCTGCCGGCCTGTCGCGCGGTGCTGCTCATCGACGTGCTGCATATGCTTCATCGCGAGGATCAGGATCGGGTGCTGACCGCGGTCCACCGCGCGCTCGAGCCGGGCGGCGTTCTGATCCTGCGCGAAGCCGACGCCGCCGGCGGTTCGCGCTTCATGCTGATCCGCGTCGGCAACTGGCTGCGGGGTGTCGCGGAGGGCCAACTGGCGCGTCGGCTGAGTTTCGACTCGGCCTCCGGTTGGGACACGCGCCTTCATGGCCTCGGATTCGTGACGACGCGCGCCGAAGCAGGTGGCGCCGCGGCGCTGGCGAATTTCTTGACCTATGCGCGGCGGACCTGAGATCGCCCCGCCGGCGAATCTCATGAGCGACAATTCGTGAGCCGCGCGCGCCTTCAACGGAGATAGCAATGACGCTGGAGACCGACTTCCTGACGACCGCCGCCGACAAACTGGCCGAGAATGTGGACCGCATTCAGGCCTGCCTGGTCGAACTGTCGCCGCAGTCCCTTTGGGCACGCGATTCGGAAAACGAGAATTCGGTCGGCAACCTGCTGCTGCATCTGGACGGCAACGTCCGACAGTGGATTCTTTCCGGCGTCGGCGCTCGACCCGGCACACGTGACCGCCCTGGCGAGTTTTCCGCGCGCACCGGGGCAAACGCGTCCGCGTTGTTGGCAAGGCTGCAGGTCACAGTGGGCGAGGCCGTGGATCTGATCCGCACGTTGCCACACGGTCGGCTCGCCGAAGAGGTCGCTATTCAAGGCTATGACACGACAGTTCTCTCGGCCATCTTCCATGTCGTTGAACACTTCTCCGGGCACACCTATCAAGTCATTCTGCTGACCAAGCGCTTCACCGGAAGGGATCTCGGTTTCTACGGCTACCTGAACAAAACCGGGCAGCGAGAGACCGGACGGGAGGCGAGCGCTCCTCCGGTCGAGGAGTAGACCTGCCTAACGGACCGGGCCTCGGTCCCGTTCATACGAGCCCACGCGAACGATCTGGGACATAGGCTGGCCATCCGAATCCAGACGAGCTCCGAACGACAATTCGCAGGAGTCCGCATCGCAGTAGCGCAGATCCGACCAGAGCACCATCGCTCCTTTGCGATCGTGCTCCAGTCGGGCGAAGGGAACCGCTGCGAGACTCAGCAGGGTCTTCACAATAGGTGCACTGATGGACGCCGCAACAGCCGGCTCATCGTCCGCCGAATGCCGTGCGAAGGAGAGCGTCGTCTCGCCCGTGCGGGCGTTGACCCGCCAGGCACGGACTTCGGAGCCGGCGCGCTGATAGAACCACCAGGTTGTCAGGGAACCGTTCACCGCATAGGGACGGCTGATGAACGACGATCCGCCGTCGCGCGCAAGCGTGTCGCCGACAATCGCGACCGCTGCGCGCTGAGACCAGGCTTTCATTCCGCACATGGCGGCAAGCGCGATGAGCACACCGACCGCCAACGTGCGCGCGGCCACCCCTATCCTTCGGCGAACGGCCATCAGCGCCGTGCCGGCCAGGACAATCGGGACGAGCAACAGATCGGCCATCGAGAAGTAGTGCGGGCCCAGCCTCAGCGACGAGAACGGCTGCAACATCCGCATGTCACTGCCGCTCACGAAATCGAAGCCAAGGTGACCGACGACGACGCTGAGCCATGTCGCACGCCAGAGCGTCGCGAGCGACGCGTCACGCGCGAAAAGCCGAACAGCTCCCGCAACGGCCAGCGCCACGAAGGGTGACGCGGCGAGTGTGTGCGTCCAGGACTCGTGCGCGAGCAGGTAGACGTCCCACCCGTGCGCGGCCATCACGAGGTCGAGGTCCGGCGCCAGTGCGCCCAGCATGCAGGCCACGGCCACGCTGCGCGTGAACCGGTCACCGCGGTCGGCAATCCCAAGTGTCCGCCCCAGAAGGGCGTGCGAGACCGGATCCATGCGCGTCAGCGATTGAGAGGGACGGAGGCGCCCGGGGTCGGCTGCGCGCCGGGCGTCGTGTCGTGGCTCGCCCAATACCGATAGAACTGGTACCAGTACTCCGGCCGCTCGCTGATCCGAGCCTCGAAAAAATCCGCGACGGTCTGCATGGCGCGGCGCACGTTCTCGTCGCGGTCCCCGTCGCGCGAGACGTAGACGGGCGGGGCGCACTCCACCACGAACCCGTCTCCGTCCCGATACACCACCGTTGGCAGCATCGGAGCGCCCGATGCGGACGCGATGAGCGCCGGCGATCGGAGGAAGTAGACGCGACGGCCGAAGAAGGTGACCGCGACGCGATCGCGCTCGACGTGACGGTCGACCAACACCGCAACGATGCAATTGCGCGCGAGCGCGGCTCGAATCCGCAGCGCCGTGTCGAGCGACTGCCCGACCTCCACGGTTTCGATGCCGAGAGAGTCACGGAATGCCAGCCGGCGCCGATGCACCTCGTCGTTGCTCTCACGCATGGTCACCACGGCCAGCGTGTACGGCGTCAGGCGGCGGAGGATCACCCCGCCGAGTTCCCAGTTGCCGAAGTGGGGCAGTACCGACAGGGCACCCTTTCCAGCCGCCATGGCCGCGTGCAGCGATTCGACGCGCATCACCCGAACCATGGCGCCCACCTCTTCCGTCGTCTTTGGGAGAGCGCGGATGAAGTCGACCGTGTCCCGGGCATAGCTGCCATAGGTCAGTCGTGCCAGGCTCCGGAGTTCGGCCTCGGTGAGCGATGGTCTGAGGATACGGGCGTTCTCGATGAGCGCTTCGCGGCCCGAACGCTGCAATCGATATGCGAGCCACGAGCCGCCCCGGCCCAGTGCCACCCTCATGAGTCGTGGCAAATAGATGGATCCGTAGTAGGTGAGGGTGAAGATCAGTCCGTTGTTCAGGCCACGGGGATGCCAGCGCGGTGGCCTCATTGCCAGCGCTCGGGGAAGAAGCGATACCGGACCGCGAGAAAACAGGTCCGCGTCGTATCGCGGATCGGCCGCAGCTTACTCGGCGCGCCGTGGTAGCGCATCGCGACAGGCACGCTCACGATGCGTCCGCCACGTCGAGCGACCTTGATCAGCATCTCTGTTTCGATCTCATATCCCCGGCCCGTCAGCCGCAGCCGCCGTAACCAGTCCGTGCTGATGACCCGATAGCCCGACTGCGCGTCGCGCACGGACTGGCCGATGAACACGCGGGAGATCACCCAACTGCTGATGATGTTCGTGTAGTAGCGCGATCGCGGCATTTGCTCACGATCGAATGACCGCTCGCCGATCACGAGGCCGTTCGCCTCCCGATTCGCCACGGCGAGCAACGCCGGTGCGTCCTGCGGATCGTGCTGCCCGTCACCGTCGAGCAGCAGAATATGCGTGGCGTCGGTCGTCAACAGTCGATCAACCCCGGCGCGAATGGCAAGCCCCTTGCCGCTGTTCCGCGCCTGCGTGATGACCTCTGCGCCAGCCGCCAGGGCCACGTCCGCGGTCCCGTCCTGTGACCCGTCGTCGACCACGAGCACGCGAGCGACGATGGGAAGGAGTCCCGCGATGACGGCACCGATGCGAGGCGCCTCGTCGTACGCCGGGATGAGGGCGGCAACCTTCACGGACGGTCCGCCAGCCATGCCGGCAACACAATCAACGCGGTGACGAGGCACGCCGTGATCGACAGTCCGCTGACAAGGCCCAGCGACGCCAGGGGTCGATAGCTCGACGTCACGAGCGACCCGAAACCGATGATCGTCGTTGCCGCGGCAAGCAGAATCGCCGGGGCCGTCTCGGACACGGCTTTCGTCATGCTGCGGGCAGGGTCGGTTTCGCGGCGATGGATCAGATGCACGGCGTAGTCCACGCCGACGCCGACCGACATCAACACCGCGAACACGCTCAAGAGATCCAGCTCCACACCGGCCAGGGCCAAGAGGCCGGTGCTCCACAGGATGCCCAGGCCCGTCGTCGTTGCCGCCTGCAGCGTTGGGGCCCACCGCCGAAATCCCACCAGCAACAAGAGAAGCACCCCGGCCGTGCCGATCGACGCGCCGGTGAGGAACTCCGACCGGAATCGGTGCTTCAGCTCTGCGTTCACGATCGGAATACCTGTGAGGCGCATCGGCCCGCCGATCTGCGCCATGGCCTGTTCGACGCGGGAGACATCGGCCGGCGATCGGGGCGAGATGTAGGCCACGGTGCGAACCAGGCTGGAGCTCTGCGAGACATAGCGGGAAATGATCGAACCGAGTCCGTGCGATTGATAACCGTCGACGGTGAGGCGATCGCCAGTGTCCAGAAGGCGATCGAGACGGCCCACGAAGGGCCCAAAGACATCCGAACGGAATCCGGTTCGCCGTGCCGCCGCATCGAGGGCGGTGACGACGGCAGGCCGCGTGATGCCGCTGGCGGTGATCACCGCCGCAGTTTGCGCCTGGAGCGAGGCCGGCGGCAGGAAATCCACGGGCCAGCTTGCCGCGATATCGGGGCCCAGCCTGTCTTTCAACTGTTGGTTGGCCGCCAGCAGCGGCTCGAGCTGTGGCCCCTCAGAGACGACGAAGATCGCGTCCTCGGGCAGATTGAAGCGCTTGGCGATCTCGCGTTCGACGGCGCGCGCTGGCGTGTGTGCGTCGAGCTTGTCGACCGTCGGCGAGACCTTCAAAAACGTCGCGCCAACGCCGAGCACCACGGTGAGCGCGGCGGACACCACGAGGATGGGCGTGCGCCATTGCCTGGTGAACCGGGCGAGCCCGTCGGCGCGGAACTCCCGCAACTGCGCGGCCGGCGGATTCCTCGGCAGCAGCGCGGGTACCAGGATCAGTGTGCACAGACCGCATGCGAGAATGCCCACGCCGATGAGCAGGCCGAGTTCTTCCAGTGCGGGGAAATCAATCGCTGTCAGCCCGAGAAACGTTGCCGCCGTTGTGGCGAAGCCGATCGCCATGCTGAGGCCGACTTCTGACAGTCCCACTGCTGCCGTCTCCGCGTCCTCACCGGCGCGGCGACGCTGGAGATACGTGACGTACATCAGCGTGCCGCCATCTTCGCCGAGGCCGAACAGCATGGCGACACTGCCGGCCGCCACCATCGACATCGGGTGGATGGTGCCGTACACCGCAATCGTCGCGACGGACGCCAGCAGCATCGGAATGACCACCACGACGAGCGGCCGAAGACTCCGGAAGACGATGACGACGATCGCGATGATGGAGCCGAGGGTGATGAGCCCGTTGAAGCTGCCCTCGTTGCGAATCAGATCCTCGGCCTCGACGGACACGCGATAGCCGCCGGCTTCCTTGATGGCCAGCGCGGGCAGCGACGGATCGCCAGGCGCATGCCACACGGCGTCCAGTTTGGCGTTGAGTGCTCGAGAGAAACCGGTGTCGAATGGGGGCCTGACCGGCCGCGCGATGACGAGCCGGGCTCGTCCATCCGGCGACAGGTAGCCGTCCTCGCTCGCGTTGAACGTGAGCGGAATCGCCTGTTCGGTCAGGTGCGCCCGGACCAACCCGATCAGGTCCAGCGGATCCTGCTGCACCAGTTGGCCCATGGCCTCCGGCGCGAGGCTGATTCGGTCGCGGGCGCGGAGCAGGTCCGCATCCATGGCGGTGGCACCGAGACGCGAGAGCGCCTGCGGCACACCCGATGGGCCGAGCAAGAGCAATTGCCGATCGAGGACATAGCTCCAGTCGACGCCACTGCCGCCGAGGCCGGCATCGACTGACGCGAGGTCGGGGAGCGCGCGCAGGCGCTCGACCATCTCGTCCACCTGATCGCGGTACTCGGCGATCGTGTGATCGGGCGGGGCCTCGAACATGACGAACAGCCGATCGAGGTTGCCGAAGTTGGACAGGTAGGTCTGGAGCGCGCTCACCGCCGGGCCGCGTGACGGCAGCAGGTTGAGCACGTTGGTGTCGAATTGAATCCGTCCGAGGAGCCACATCGACAGCGCGCCCACGATGGCCGCGCCAAGCAGCATCAGGCGCCGCCGACGGAATACGAACCGGAGGAGGGGCTGGAGGAGTCGATCAGTCATGGCGCGGGACGATCGAGATCGCTTCAGCGAGCTGGGGCCGTCGGCGCCGGTTCGATCTGAATCGCATCGAACTCGAGCGTCTTGCTGTCGCCATTGGGAAAATCCATCTTCATCTTCACCAGCACCAGACGCGCGCGATCGATCCAGAGCTGCAGCCGCGCGAGGCCGGTCTGAATCTGCTTCCGCGTCGGACGCATGACGAGGGAGTCCGCTCCGGGCAAAGCCGGATCGGTCACGAGTTCCATCTCGAACGATTGGCGCAGGTCACTCGTCGACGCGTCGCTGAAATATTTCTGTACCCGCTTCTGGGTGGAGGCGATGTTCAGCTCCTGCCGTTCGCTGCGAGTCGGCCAGGTCACGACGAGCTTCGTGGCGTCCACCGCCAGGGTCTTGCGTTCGGGTGACGCGTATTCCATCAGGACCTGCGCCGGCGCCGTGGCCACGAGATGGCCGGTTGCGACGATCGGATCACGGAGCAGCTTCGACACCGTGGTCTCGCGGAAGTCCGCCTTCATTGCCCGCATCGCGCGAAGCGCGGTACGGCCGCGCGTAATGAGCGCGTCCAAGGGGTCAGCCCGCGCGGGCGTCTGTGCGCCAAGCGTCGCCGCGACCAACATCCAGACCGTGACTCCCATCCATCGCATCCTGACGATCCTAGCGCGCCCTCAGGCCCGTCGCTATAGTAGCGGGGTGCGTGCACGGTCCACGGCCGGACCTACGGCAATCACCGGCATCGGTTGCCTCTCCGGTTTCGGCTCAGGCGTCACGCCCTTCGAGGACGGGATCTTCGACGGGCGGACGACCATCGATCGCATTTCCAGCTTCGACACGAGTGAGCGACGTGCCCACGTGGCCGGGACTTTGGCCCCGGTTGACGTTGGCGCGTTCATTGCGCCCACTCGTCTCCGCCGGATCGATCGCATCGGCCGCCTGGCTGTCGTGGCCTGCCATCTGGCGCTGGCCGATGCGGGTCTTGGCGACCAGGCGACGCGGCCTGGCCGGGTGGGTGTGGCGCTCGGCAGCTCGACGGCCGGGCTCCACAGCATCGTCGGCTATCTCGACGCGATCAACGCGAACGGCCCCGCGGGTGCATCAGCGATGGACTTCAGCAACACGGTGGGCAATGCGGCGGCGTCATTGTGCGCCATCGAGTGCGGGCTGCACGGGCCCAACGCGACGATCTACTACAAGGAAGCGTCGGCTCTGGCGGCGGTGGACTACGCGATTACTCTAAGCACGGGAGAGCCGGCCACGATCGTCACCGGCGGTGTCGAGGACTTCGATGCCGTCCATTTCGCGATTCATGACAGCTTTGGCGTGTTCGCCCACGACGCGGGCCATGGCGAGATGTCACGCCCGTTCGGGCAGCACCGGAACGGATTTGTCGCCGGCAGTGGCGCGTTTCTCCTGGTGCTGGAAGATGAGGAGGCCGCGTTGCAGCGGGGCGCGAGCGTCCGCGGACACATCGCCGGCCTTGGCGCGACATCGGCCGTGTGCGGCGTGAACAAGTGGCCGACGGATCCGGGCGATCTCATCAGTTGCATGCGGCAGGCGCTGGACTCGGCGGGGCTGCAACCTCGCGACGTCGGTGTGGTGTTTGCGGCGGCGAACTCGACGCAGGACCTGGATCGCACGGAGGCGCGGGCGCTGGCGGACGTGTTCGGCGCGCGCGGCGTGCCGGTCGTGGCGCTGAAGGGCGCGCTGGGCGAGTACGGCGCGGTTGGCGCGGCCGGCATTGTCGCGGCGACGGCTGCATTTCGCCGCGGCATCGTGCCACCGACCCTCGGCGCCGAGGATCTGGACCCGGACTGCGAGGTCGACCTGACGGCCGTCGGCGGCTCGACGAGGGCCCTGGCGCGCCCGGTCGCGCTCGTCAACAGCGTGGCGAGTGGCGGCGCGAATTTCTCCGTTGTGGTGACGGCCTGATGGATCTTTACCGGCCCCTCGCCAATCGGGTTGCCGTGGTCACCGGCGGGTCGCGCGGGATTGGCCGCGCCATCGCGCGCGACCTGGCGGCTGCGGGGGCGCGCGTGGCGGTGTGCTACCGGCGGCGAGAGGCGGAAGCGCAGGCGCTTGTCGAAGAGCTTGGCGGCGCGCCGGCCGCGCTGGCCATGCAATGCGACGTGTCGAACGAGGCCGAGGTCAACGGGTTCATGGCGCATGTGGCGAGCGTGCTCGGCCCGGTGGACGTGCTGGTGAACAACGCCGGTATTGCCCGCGACGGCGTGCTGCTATTCATGGACAGCGCCCGCTGGAACGATGTGCTGGCGACCAACCTGGGCGGGCCCTTTCTTTGCACACGGGCCGTCGTACGCGGCATGATGGTGCGTCGGTGGGGGCGGATCATCAACGTGGCGTCCGCCAGCGCCGATACCGCCCTCCCCGGACAAGCCAACTACGCGGCATCGAAGGCCGGAGTGGTCGGGCTGACCCGCGCGCTCGCGCGGGAACTGGCGCCGCACGGCGTGCTCGTGAACGCGGTGGCGCCGGGCCTGATCGAGACCGAGATGCTCGAAGGGCTCAAGCCGGCCGTCCGCGAGAAACTGCTGCAGGGCGTGGCGCTGCAACGGGTGGGACAACCGGAAGAAGTCGCCCGCGTGGTGACGTTTCTGGCGTCGGATGCCGCCAGCTACATCACCGGGCAGACGATTGCGATCGACGGAGGACTCGTTTCGTGAGCACTGAGCACCTGGCTGATGCCGAGCTCAAGATGAAGATCAAGGAAGTCATCGTGAAGAGCCTGCGGCTCGAAATGCCACCTGCCGAAATTGCCGACAACGTCGCGCTCTTCGGCGAAGGGCTCGGCCTCGACTCGATCGACGCGCTCGAGCTGGTCCTCGAGATCGAGCGCACCTTCGGCACGGCGATCACCGACGATCAGATCGGCAACCGGGTGTTGCGATCCGTGGATTCGATCGCCGAGTTCATCGTGGCGAAGCGTTCGGCGTCGAAGCCCGCCTGATTGCCGGGACGCAAGGCCCGTTCCAGGTACATGACCGCGAACGCGCTCACCGTCGATGTGGAGGAGTGGTTCCACATCTGCGGCGTGCCGGGCCTCGCCCAGAGCGTCTGGCCCTCGCTGCCTTCGCGGGTGGTCGACAACACCACCCGTCTGCTCGACCTGCTGGATCGATGTGGCGCGCGCGGCACCTTCTTCGTCCTTGGCTATGTCGCCGAGCGCTTCCCCGAGCTGATCGCTCGAATTCGGGACGCCGGGCACCAAATCGGATCGCACGGCCACCTACACACGCGCGTGTACGAACTCGGGCCCGATGGGTTTGCCAGAGATCTGGATCGGAGTCTCCGCGCGTTGACGGGGGCCGGCACGGGCGCCATCCGGACGTTTCGCGCTCCGGAGTGGTCCATCAACGATCGGTCGCTGTGGGCCTTGGACGTGCTGGCCGCGCGGGGTGTCACGTGCGATTCGAGCATGGCGCCCATGCGTGTCGTCGGCAATCCCCGCTATCCGCATGAGCCGCATCGCCGCGAGACGCCACACGGATCGATCCTCGAAGTTCCGCCGATGGTGGGGCGGCGCTTCGGACAGAACGTGCCGCTGGGTGGAGGGTGGGGACTGCGGATGGCCCGTCCGTCGACGGTGCTTCGTGAAGTCGAGCGCCGGAACCTGCGGGGCGAGCGGGCCGTGTTCTGGGTCCATCCCTGGGAAGTTGATCCGAGCCCGCCACACGTCGCCCTCCCGTTGGGGTTGTGGTTCGCGCACTATTTCAGATTGAGCGGGTTCGCCTCGCGGTTCGAGCAAGTCCTACGAGGCGCGCGGTTCGAGCCGCTGGTCCCGGAACAGGAAGAAGCGATCACATGACGCGTCTCGCCATCGCCGGCGTTCTGCTTCTGGGTGTTTTGATGCCCGCGCCATCGGCGAGCGCGCAGACGCCGACGGCGACTTCAGTACTGCGCGGACTGGGCGTGGACGAGCCGCTCGCCGGGCCCGCGATCCTCGCGCCCGCCCTGGATCGCCTGGGTAACGGTGCCGACACGCGGCCAGCGGCCTTCGTCCGGTTGATTCTTTCGTGGTCGGACGTGCAGGACCTTATCGCGTCGGGCAACTGGCAACGCTTCGACGCGCGATTGTTGGAGTATGCACGGCGGACCGTGCCTGTCCTACTGTCGGTGGCCGACAGCCCGGTTCGCGAGTCGGACGGGGAGGCGTTTGCGACCGCCATGCGGGCCGTCGCCAGCCACGCGCGCGGCCGCATCGCCGCGTATCAATTTGACGTGGCCAATCGGGACTTCGATCCCGCGGCAGCCGCGTTTGTTCTGAAATTGGCCGCGGTACAGGTGCGCGCGGCCGATCCGCGCGCATGGACGGTCCAGATGTCCGTGGCCGCCGACGACACCGCGCGACAGTCGAGCCTGTACGCCCGAGACGTGGCGCCGTATGTGGACATCGCGGCCTTCGGCAGCAACGGACGCGACGCGGCGTTGTCTCCAACATTGACCGCGATCGTGCAAAGCGCCGATCCGTCAGCGACGACCATGGTGACCGGCGTGCCGCTGGACGCCGTGCCCGCCGCGGCGGCTGCCAAGTGGGTGAAAACGGCCCTCGCGGAGCTCGCCGGTCGCTCTCGAACGGCCACGTTCACCGGTTCCGCCGATGTCATCGAAGCCGTGCTCACTGCGGAAAATCAGCTCCGCGACCTCTTCAGCGCCGATGTGGTGGCCCTGGATGATGCGTCGGTGGCGCTGGCCCTGACAACGACGGCTGGGGACCGGGTCGCGGTCGGCCACCAGCTGTTCTACAACCTGTCGACGCTCTCGACCTATCTGGCCTGCTGGGACACACCTGAGTCCGACGTCCGCGTGTCCCTCCAGGATGCGCTTGGCCGGCGCCCCACACTGCGAGACCCCATCGATCGTGTGACGATGCCGCTGGTGTTCGCGTACGAGGCGTCGACGAAGGTCCTCAGCTTCTCGATACCGCGGGCCGGTCACGCGAGGGTGATCGATCTGAACTATGGCGCCGCGCAGGTCTACGTCGCCCGCGCGGAAGTGGGCGCCGTGGCCGCGCTTTCGGTCGCGGAAGTCATATCCCGCGAGCAGCAGACCCGGGCCGTGCAGACCGCGCGCTTCCGCTCATATATCGCCAACGCGCGGATGGAGATGCACTTCCGTCCGACGTCGACCGACGCGTTTCAGGTGGTCACCGAGAACCGCTTCTTCGCTGATGCCGGCGCGGTCGAATGGGACGAGCTGTCGTTTTCCGTGAATGGCACGAAGTGGGGGCCGGACCGGCCGGCGTTTCCACTATTGCAGGCCGAGAAGGTGTTGTCGCTGCCGCTGGACCTGCAATTCACGACGGACTACAGCTATCGGCTCGACGGCATGGCCACGATCGACGGCCGGCGATCGTACGTCGTCACATTCGAGCCGATTCGTTCGTCGCCGACGCTGTATGCGGGCCGTGTGTGGATCGATGCCGAGACCTTTCAGCGCCTGAGAATCAACACCATTCAGGCTCGCGGGAAGGCGCCGGTGATCTCGAGTGAAGAGACGATCGATTTCGCCCAGGTGGCCGATCCCGCTCGTGGCCCGGTGTTCCTGCCCGTGCACGTGACGACGAAGCAGATTTGGCTCGTGGCGGGGCAGAACCTGCTCGTGGAAAAGGAGGTCCGGTACTCGGCATTCGAGATCGAACCACAGGACTTTGGGATGCGGCGCGCGGCCGCGCATGCGAGCGATCACGTGATGTTTCGTGACACGGACCAGGGCCTGCGCTATCTCGCGCGCCAGGGAACGGGCCGCGTGGTGAGCGATCGCGTCACGATGTCGTCGAAAGCCATGGCCATGGGCGCGACGATCGATCCGTCCTACAGCTACCCGCTGCCGATGTTCGGCATCGACTATCTGAACTTCGCATTCCCTGGGCCCGACAGCCAACTCGCCCTCCTGTTTGCCGGTGTTCTGGCCCTTGGAAACATCCAGACACCACATCTCGGGACGCTGCCGCTCGACGCGAGCGTGGACTTCTTTGGCATCGCGGTCCCCAGCAACGACATCGTCGTGGATGCCGGCGGTGAGCGGAAGGCTGAGCGGGTCCTGAACATTCCCGGCAACATCGGCGCCAACATCGGCTGGCAGTTCACGCCGTTCCAGAAGCTCAAGGCGAACTATCAGTTTCACTACGATTTCTATTTTCACGACACGACGACCGACCCGGACCTCATCCTGCCCCGGAACACCCTGACGCACGGGATTGGCGCGGGGTACGAGTACAAACGGCGCGGCTACCTCGTGAACGTCACCGGTGGTGCGTACCACCGGACGTCATCGGCGCCATGGGGGGAGCCGGACGCGCTGGTCGCGCCGCGCCCCGACTACCGGCGGTATGCGGCTACGGTCGCGAAGGACTTCTTCATCACGACCTTTCAGACGTTGCACGTGGGCGCGGGCTGGTATGGCGGTCGCAACCTGGACCGGTTCAGCATGTATCAGTTCGGGCTGTTCGACGAGGTCCGGATGCACGGCGTGCCGTCGGCGGGCATCAAGATGAGGGACCTGACGCTGCTGCGCGGCTCGTACTCGTTCAACGTGTTCGAGCAGTACCGGCTCGACCTGTTTCTCGATCAGGCGTTTGGCAGCCTCCTCGGCGACGAGGCGAGGCGGCGGTCCATCACGGGCACCGGGGTGGCGGTCAACTTCAAGGCGCCCTGGAATACGATGTTCAAGGTCGACGTCGGCAAGAGCTTCCTGCCGGCGCCCGTGGCGAAGTCGGGATCCGTCGTGCTGCAGTTTCTGGTACTCAAACCGCTGTGAAGGCCGATTTACACGTCCACTCGTATCACTCGGGCTATGCGAGCCACTTTCGGCGTCTGCGGGCGCGCGACAGTTACTCGAGTCCCGAGGCGGTGTATCGGACGGCCAAGGCCCGCGGGATGGACCTGGTCTGCCTGACCGATCACGACAGCATCGACGGGTGCCTGGAGTTCCTCGACGCCTACCCTGATGCGACCGACTTCATCATGGGCGAGGAGATTGAGTGCGCATTCCCCGACGTGCCTGACATGCGGGTCCACCTCGGTGCAATCGGGATGACGGAACGCCAGCACCGGGAAGTGCAGCGCCTGCGGCCGAACGCCCTCGATGTGGCGGCGTTTCTGCGAGACGAACGCGTGTTCTTCGCGGTGAATCATCTGTTCTTCTTCTATCGCGCGTCTCATCTGCCGCTCGCGGACTATCTCGGCCGTGTGCTGAGGCTGGCACCCGCCGTGGAGATCCACAATGGCGCCATGCTGCCTGCGCACAATCGTCTCTCCGCGGAGCTGCGGGCCGAGGCCGCGCGCCGCGGCCGGTCACTGGCCGTGACGGGTGGAAGCGATGCGCACACGCTGCAGTGGGTGGGGACGAGCTTCACGGAGGCTGACGGAGCGACGCGCGAGGAGTTCCTCGCGCATGTGCGGTCCGGACGCGCCCGCGTCGGAGGTGTCCACGGCACCCTCGGCCGGATGACGAGTGAGGTCTACGGCGTCATCCTGAACTACTGGCGGTCCCTCGTCGGGTTGGAGCGCAGCGACCTAGGGCTCAAGGATCACTTCGTCAGCACCGCGTGCACGCTCGCCCTGTGCGTGCCGGCGGTCGTCGTACCGGGCATCGTGGCCGTCACCCACAAGGCGCGGGAGGCGCGTCGGGTGCGCGAGTGCCGCGAGGCGTGGGCGTCCGATCAATCGATGCCTATCACGCCTGGCGCCACGGCGGCCCTGACCGGGAAATGACCACCCGCCGGATCGCGGTCAGCGGAATTGGCTGCGTCTCGTCGCTGGGCGTGAGCCGAGAGGCAGTCTGGGAGGGTCTGACATCCGGCCGTTGCGGCATCGGGAGACCTGCCCAATTTGATGCCTCTGGCTTTCGGAGCCAGATTGCCGCGGAGATTCCTCCGATCGACTGGTCGGTCCGGCTGCCGGGCGTTCGACTGACGCGCTGGTCCAGAAGCGACCGGCTTGCGGTCGTGGCGACGATCGAAGCACTGGCTGACGCCGGTCTCGACGACACGCTCGATCGCACGCGCGTGGCGGTGCTCCTCGGCGCGGGCACCGGAGACCTTCGCCGGAATCAGCGATACCTGGCCTCGTTCCGCGGCCAAGACCCGGCCCCCGCGCGTCCCAGGGACATCTTTCATCACTTCTCCAACACCAACGTCGACGTCGTGGCCGAGCACTTTGGGTTCCGCGGCCTGCGTTCGTGTGTGGTGGCCGCGTGCTCGTCGAGCACGATCGCCATCGCGTACGGCACCGATCTGATTCGACGAGGTCGCGCGGACGTGGTGGTCTCTGGCGGTTCGGATGTGCTTTGTGCGGTGACGGTCGGCGGATTCAACGCACTCCGACTCGTGGACACCGAACCATGCCGCCCGTTCGATGTTTCCCGGGCCGGCATGAACCTCGGTGAGGCGGCGGCGATTCTCGTGCTCGAAGATCTGAGCCATGCGCGTCGTCGCGGCGCACACGTCTATGCCGAGATCGCCGGACACGGCGTGGCCTGCGAGGCTCATCACGCGACGTCTCCCGAACCGGACGGCGCGACGATTGGGCGGGCCATCACGGTTGCGCTCGCGCAGGCGGGTTTGTCGGTCGCCGATGTGGATCATGTGAACGCGCACGGCACCGCGACGCCGAACAACGACGCGGCTGAAGCGGAGGCGTTTCACCGCGTCTTTGGCGCCCGCGCCTCGCGGATTCCCGTGACCTCGATCAAGTCGATGGTCGGTCATTGTCTTGGCGCCGCCGGCGCGATTGAAGCCGCAGCGCTCGCCATGACGATCGATCGTGGCATCGTGCCGCCGACCATTCACCACGAGCGAACCGATCCTGCCTGCAATCTGGAGATCGTCGCTAACGACGCGCGCGCCCTCCGCGTCCGCTGCGGCGTCTCGACGTCGTTGGCCTTCGGTGGCAACGACTCGGCGCTCGTGCTGACGGCTGTTGAGTGACAGATCCGGTCACGCTTTGTCGGCGTGGATCTTGTGCAGAATGCGATGCACGATCGGCGCGAGCAACACGCCAGCCGATAGGATGAAGACGAGCCCGGCGTAGAGCGCGTAGCACCCCGCGAAGATCTTCGACGCGTCGTTCGGCAGCTCACCGATAGGCCCCATGCCGCCGAGCAGCATCGCGGTGTTCACGAACGCATCCACCCAGCTCATCCGGGCGAACACGACGTAGCCGACCATTCCGGCTGCGAGCGACACCACGACCACCGCGACAACGAGGCCGAAGTGATTCAGCATCCGCCGCAGGAACCGGCGGAAGGGAAGTAAGGGCTGGGATTTGGGCTCGTACATGGGGTGCACGGTTCAGAGTTCACGGTGCACGGTGCACGGTGCACGGTTCGTGGTTCAGGGTGCAGTTCAGGGTGTATGGTGCGGTTCACGGTTCAGGGGTTGGCCCTCGATTCGAGGATGCAAGAATCTCAACCCCACCGCCCTCGCCCGTGGCAGATTCTGCGATCCCGATCGAGTGACACTGCGACAAACAGCTGACGATTCCTGGCACGTGAGATGCGCAGCCAGTCTGAATGGGTGCCAGAGATCATCATGAGCTGGTGTGCTGGCAACTGGCGAATGAGGCCAGGGCCATCGTCCTCGAGCAGACGCGCGGCAGGCGCTTCGATGGCCATGCTTGGCTGAGGAGCCAGTTACAAGAGTCGGCTTCCTCGGCGTGCGCCAATATTGCGGAAGCGTTCGGCCGCTACGCGCCAAAGGACTTTGCTCGCTTCCTCCGGATCAGCCTGTCCTCGGCAAACGAACTCATCGACCACCTTGAAACGGCCACCAAACTTGGTCTCATCAACGCCGATGTCGCGGAAACGTGCGCCAGCTTTGCCCGTCGATCTCGTGGAGCGTCCACAAAGCTCATTCTCTATCTGACGCAGTCGAACCACCAATGAACCCCTGCACCGCGCACCCGCACCGTGCACCCCGCACCGTGCACCGTG
>JBDTNQ010000077.1:0-21770 GCA_039933635.1 Acidobacteriota bacterium | reverse complement strand
GGCGCGAAACGGTCGGAGTCCAGGTACGCGCGCGCAGCATCGCGGTACGCCTGCTCCTGTGGCGGCGTGAGCGCGTGCAGGAAGGTCCGCAACTCCGCGAAGTCCTTGAACTGACGCATGTCGATGAAGCACTCGGCCGGGACCCAATCGAGCACATCCGGCGCGCCCCAGTACACCGGCACCGTGCCCGCGAAGAAACAATCGAACAGCTTCTCGGTAAGCCAGCCCTTGAGAATGCTGTTCTCGAAGCACAGCGCGAAACGGTATTGCGACACCGTGGCGGACTTCGACCGCGCGGGCCCCTTGCTCGCTGCGGCCATGGCAGCGTACAGCCGATTCGGCCACACGCGCTGCTTGACCTGCCAGGCATCCGCGACCAGTCCGCGAAGTGTTGCGGGCGTGCGCACCTTCCCCACGCGGGACGGCATCCGGTCCCAGTTGCGCCCGTACAGGTCGATCTCGCCATATCGGTGAAAGAACTCGACGGCACGCAACCGCGCCGTGTAGAGCTCGTTCACATACACGCGCGGCAGTTTGTTCGCGTTCATCATGATCAGGAACTTGCGATCACGGTTGGCCCAGAGGTGCTCGTGCACGGCACTGAACGACTGCGGCCAGCAGTAGTGCTCGACCGGAACCGGCGTCTTCGTGAACGGCAGGAGAGCTTCCGTGTCGCTCCACGACAGAATTCGCCGAAAGATGGACTGCAGCGCCGGCAGCGCCTCGAACATCGTCGGCTCGACAACCGGACACTCCATGGCGAAAAACGCGCTCAGAATCACATCCGGCCGCTGCTGCAGTCGCCGGTAACGTTCGACGGAGTGCGGCACGAGCCGATCGGGCGTGCCGAAGGAGATCAGGACATTGCGCTTGCCGTCCGGCTGCGCCGGCAGCCGATCGGCGGTGTGCACCGTGACGCCGCGCGCCGTCAGCCGGTCGTACACCGCGGCATACGGGGCCAGGATGTTGTCGCCGGCGTACGGATTGCTCTCGCGGCTGAACAGTCCGTCCTTCAGCTGGTGATGGGTCGCGGGATCGAAGTAGACCGCGAGATCCGTGGCGGATGACGACGACGCGGCTAGTTGGGAAGCCATTTGGTACACCACCGGTTGAGCATGAATGCCCCGTGCACAATCGACGTGAAATTGCCGGCGCCCGCGGTGTGCGCGTCGCGCAACGCGGCGATGCGTGTGAGGTCGAGGATCTCTCCGAGGGGGCCGGCGGACGCACCGCCGCCGACTTCGGCTGCAATGGCCGAATCGCCGCCCAGCCATTCCGGCAATGGCAGCGCGAATCCCTGCTTGCGGCGATCGAGCAGCGCGTCGGGGAGCCACGGACGAACGGCGGTCTTGAGCGCGAGCTTCGCGGCGTGGCGGTCGACCAGGGCCGTCGGCGGCAGCGCCGCCGCGAGTTCCATGACGTCCCGATGCAGGAACAGCGGCCGCACTTCGAGCGCGACTGCCATGCTGGCCCGGTCGACCTTGACGAGCATGTCCCCGGGCAGCGTCAGTGCGAAGTCCAGGTGCCGCATCGCGTTCACGGGACCGACCACGTCGGGGGGCGCATCAATCAGCATCTGCTCGACGAGGCGATAGGGATCGTAGTGGCGAAGGGCCTCGGCGAGCGGCCCGCGGGCGACGTCCCGCAAGAGGGGCACCGTGAAGCCATTGCACAACATATCGGCCAGCATCTGCGGTGCCGGCAGTCCGTACTGGGTCAGCGTGCGGCGCCAGAAGTGCCCTTCGGGCAGGGCGTGGCGCGCGACGGCCGCGGCCGCGCGCGCAGCGGGCACGGGGAACAGGCGGCCGAGTTCCGCGCGTCGCGCCAATCGCTGGTACTTGCGGTAGCCCGCGAAGATCTCGTCGGCGCCGTCGCCGGACAACGCCACCGTGATCGATTGCCGCGCCTCACGGCAGAGGTAGTAGGTCGGAAAGCATGAGTAGTCGTTGAACGGCTCGTCGTAGTGCCACGTCAGCCGGTCCAGCACGGACACGACATCCGACGCGTCGACGGTCCGCTCGACATGCCGTGTGTGGTACCGCTCGGCAACCTGGCGCGCCCACGGCCGCTCGTCGTACGCGGTTTCCTCGAAGCCAATCGTGAACGTCCGTACGTCGTGACCAGACAAGCTCAGCGCGGCCGTCACCGCTGACGAATCCACGCCACCGCTGAGGAACGTCCCGAGCGGGACATCCGCCACGGCCATTTCGCGGGCCGCGCGCAGCAGCGTGTCCCGGGTTTCCTCGGCGGACGCCGCGCGCGCGGCAGGTGCGAATGTCAGCCGCCAGTAGCGTTGCGGTGGCCCGACCACCGGCTGGTCGCCCGCGCAGTCCACGACCATGGCATGCGCGGGTGGCAGCTTGCGCACATCCCGCCAGATCGTCTTCGGGTCGGCCACGAACCCGAGCGTTAAGTAGTCGATCAACGCCTCGTAGTCGAGTCGTCGCGGTATGCCCGGCCACTCGAGCAGCGCCTTGATCTCAGAACCGAACAGAAACACGCCGTCGATCACGGCGTAGTGGAATGGCTTTTCACCCGCGCGATCGCGCGCGCAGAACAGCCGCCGGGTTCCGGCATCCCACAGCGCGAACGCGAACATGCCCGACAGCCGCTCGAGCGCGTCCGCGCCCCACTGCCGATAGGCCTCGACTAGCACCTCGGTGTCCGAGTCCGTGCGAAACCGCGCGCCGGCCTGCTCCAGTTCGCGACGGACCGGTTGATAGTTGTAGATCTCGCCGTTGAACGTGATGGCGAACCGCCCGTCGTGCGAGACCATCGGCTGATTCGACCGCTCGTCCAGATCGATGATCGCCAGGCGCCGATGGCCCAGGCAGACTCGGCCGTCCGCCGATCGCCAGAGGCCGGCATGATCCGGTCCGCGGTGCGCCAGCGCGTCGCGCATGCGCTCGACGACCGTGGGCTCGACGGATGCCGCCGAGACGACGCCGGCAATGCCACACATCAGCGCGCCGCCCTTCGGCGTGTCGTGGAGGTCAGGATCAGGGACCACACGCGTGTCAGACCATCGACGAGGCGGGCCCGATCGTCGACCGGCATCAGCAGGAACGCCACCGTCCAGGTCGCCACACAGGCGAGGAGCTTGCCTCCCAGCAGCGCGGGCGCAAGGCCCGTGTATCGCGCTCCGATCGCGCCGCACACCGCGAGGATCGTCGACGCCAGCAGGGCCATCCACGCCGCCTCGCGCGACACGCGCACGTTGTATGCGCGTCGCAGGAAGATCAGGGTCGTCGCATAGAGAAAGAGAGGCGCGGCCAGAGCCGCGAGCCCCGCACCGACCAGCCCGACCCTCGGCAGAGCCACCGTGACAATGCCGATGAGCAGGGCCTGCGCCGCGAGATTCTGCAGCACATGAAACAGCATGCGGTCGCTGGCGATGATGAGGGCCTGATAGGTGCCGGACAAGAGCGTGACGACCTCCGCTGCCACGAAGAGGGCGACGAAAGCGGACGCGCCGACGAATTTCCCAGAGTAGAGAATTCGAACGGCCACGTCGGCAAAGAGGAGCAGCGGCGGCAGGGTGAGGACGAACAACAGCGCCGTCACGCGCTGGAACTCATTGGCCCACGCCATGCGCGCGGCTGGATCGCCCTGCCGGTTGACCTGCGGCGTCAAGAACAGTGCATGCGCCGTGCCGAGCAGCGTGCGCACCGTCAGCGAAATGCCGACGGCCGCCTGCAAGATACCCGACGCAGCAGCGCCGTAGAGATGCAGGCTCGTGTACTGGACGTAGAGTGAGCCGTAGGGCGCCGCAAACGTCAGCGCGAGCAACGCGGCCGCAAACCGCCAGATGGCCGGTGGCAGACGAAACCGATCGCGCAAACTCAGCGGCGGATGGGCCTGCCCCGGCTCGCTCCAGGCCAGATGACGCGCGGCGACAAGCACCAGCACGCCGCCAATTGCGGCATATGTTCCGTAGTACCCGATCAACCCCAACCCCGCGGCCGCCGCAACCGCGGCCAGGAAGAGCGTGGTCGACTGCGCAATCGTGAACCACATCGAGCGGTCGTGATCCAGACCGCCCGCATAGGCGTTCGTCAGCAACGGCACGAGCCCGACGACCGGCAGGCTGCAGAAGGCGACGATCACACTCAGGCGATACGGCAGCAGATCCGCGCCCCAGAACGCCGGCTTGAAGACGGAGATGCCCACGCAGACGGCAGTCGCTGGAACGATCAGCGCCAGCGACACGCTGAGCATCTGCCGATAGAGCACGTTGCGAGCGGCGGGCGATTCGCGGAGCGCCGCCGGGAGGAACCGCAGCGCCGCAAACGGCAGCGACAGCGACAGCGTCTGCGAGACGAGCGCGGTGAGCTTGTCGACGACCGACATCGCGCCGACGGTTTCAGGTCCGAGCGCGAGCGCGACAATCTTCGTGCGCCCGAAGAGCAGGCACATCGAGAGGAACTGCAGCACGCCGATGGTGAGCACGGCCCGCACCATGGGCGCCGAGCGGTGGACCTCCGCGGCCGAGGGCGTGGACGCGCGACCGTCGTCGATCACGGCACTCATGCGCGATGCGCCGGGGGATGCTTCACGTGCCACCGCTCGAACATGGCCTGCGCGATCCGCTCCACGCGCGGCAATCGAAGCAGGATCCAGAGTCCCGTGGAGATGGCCACGAGCCGCCACCGTTGGACGGTGCGCGTGCGAACGATCGGACCGAGTTGCACCTGGCTCAAGGCGTGGCGGCCGTCGACGAGCTCGCCCTTGATGTAGTGGCTGATGGCGGCCATGAGCCGATCTTCAGACCGGTGGGCCTCGTAGGCTGTCAGGGCCGTCGGAGTGGCGAGCGCGCGGCCGCCCGAGGCGAGGTACTCATCGAGGATGCCGAAGAAGTTCTCGGGGGCGGTGCGAAGACGATGGTAGAGCTGTGATGAATTGCCGTGAAAGTGCCGGTAGCGCATCAGATGCGATTCGAGAATGCCAACCGGGCACGCGCGCGCGATGCGCAGCCACATCTCGAGATCGGCCGTATTCCGGTACCGGTCCTGGCGGTAGACGCCGACCTGCCGGTGGACCGACGCGCGCACCATCGCGGTCGGACACACGAGAAAGCGGTTCTTGTACGTGAGCAGCGCGTTCAGCACACCGCGGTAGTCGAGCGGCGTCTCGCCGCGGACCGGGGGCGGCAGCACGATGCGCCCGTACTCGCGCCCCTCGGCGTCCACGAAAATGTCAGAGCAGAACACCGCGCCCACTTCGGGATGGGCCTGCAGGTAGGCGACCTCGGCTTCGACGATGGTGGGCAGGTAGATGTCGTCGGCGTGGTACGTGGCAATCAGCTCGCCGCGCGCCAAGGCAATGCCGACGTTGACGTTGTCATAGATCCCCATGTTCGCCGGCTGCCGCACGTAGGTGATGCGCCCTTCGTATTCCGCGGCGATGGAAGGCGTGTCGTCCGTCGAGGCGTCGTCGAGCAGCAGAATCTCGAGGTTCGGATAGCTCTGCGTGAGCAGGGAATCGAGGGACTCCCGCAGGAATCGGGCGCCGTTGTAGCTGGGCACCAGAATCGATACGAGCGGTCTGTCACGGTGAATCTCAGTCCCCGGCAAGGTGGTCACCATTATCACGCACGCAAGAGGCGGGCCGGTGCAGCGGTGTGCAGACCGATTCCGGCTCAGCGCCTGGGCGGCCGGCAGCCATGGCCGGCTGCCCGGCCGCTCCAACAGGCGGTGTGACGAAAGCTCGACGCGGTCGACAAAATGCTGCCGTCCCGCCGACTTCCGAAAACCAGCGGATGGGAAGGCATCGCTCCGGACGGTACGGCGCGGGGCCCGGATCATGCAGACCGCCATGAGCGCAGAACAGAGGTAGGCCTTCGTGGCTCAGACCCGATACCGACCAGACATCGACGGCCTCCGCGCCGTGGCCGTCCTCAGCGTCATCTGGTACCACGCCGGCTTCAAGGCGTTCGCCGGAGGATACGTCGGCGTCGACGTCTTCTTCGTGATCAGCGGGTTCCTGATCACGCGTCTCATCAGGGATCAGGTCGACGCGGGAACCTTCAGCTTCGGTACGTTCTATCTCCGGCGCGCGCGGCGGCTGCTGCCCATGCTGCTCGTGACATTGATCGCGACGACGGTCGCCGCAGCCGTCGTCCTGTCCCCGCTGTTGCTGAAGGAATTCGGGGCGTCGGCCGTCGCCGCCGCCGTGTCGGCATCTAACTTCTTCTTCTATCGGCAGGCCGGCTACTTCGACACGAGCGCGATCCTCAAGCCCCTGCTCCACACCTGGTCTCTGAGCGTTGAAGAGCAGTTCTACGTCTTCTGGCCCGCCATTCTGGTCTTCAGCCTTCGGCGCCTCCCGCGAATCGCCGCCCCGCTCCTCGTGGCGTCGATCGGCGCGCTGAGTCTGGCGCTGTCGCTCACTTTCGCGTCATCGCCGTCCGCTGTGTTCTACCTCGCGCCATTCCGTGCCTGGGAATTTGCCATCGGCGCGCTGATCGTCTGGTTGCCCGAACGCACGCCGGCCACGAACGGCCTCGCCGAAATCGGATGCGTGACGGGGCTCACGTTGATCGTGTCGTCTGCGCTCAACATTCACCCGGCCGCGGTCGATCGTCTGCCCCTGCTGGCGCCGTCGGTCGGAACCGCGCTCGTGCTGTATTGCGGCACCGCACGCTACGCCGGAGTTCTCTTGCGCAATCGCCTGGCAGTCGGCGTTGGTCTCATCAGCTATTCGCTGTATCTGGTCCACTGGCCGCTGATCGTGTTCGCACGGCACGCGCGGGTCGATGAGTTCACGCGCCTGCAGCAATGGACGCTTGTCGTCACGGCCATCGCCACGGCCACCGTGACCTACACATTCATCG
This sequence comes from Acidobacteriota bacterium, assembly GCA_039933635.1. Lineage (GTDB taxonomy): Bacteria > Acidobacteriota > Vicinamibacteria > Vicinamibacterales > SCN-69-37 > JBDTNQ01. The sequence goes on along the minus strand of JBDTNQ010000077.1, from coordinate 14,938 downwards.
AGTCACCGCTTCGCCGCATGAACGGGCCGCGAGTGCGGTTCTCGAACCAGGGTTTCGTCGTTCGTGGGGTAGCGGCGCTGGTGCTGGTGCTGGGTGTCGGACTGCACATGTGGGCGACGGGGGGCTGGCTCTGGCGTTTTCCTGAGGTCATACGGCGGCAGATTCGCACCGATGCGATTGCCTACGACAAGGCGTACACATGGACTGGGTTCCGGAGGTTCGAGCGGCCCTTCGGCCGTGTACCCGGCCGGAAGGTCTGGCTGGTGGGCGACAGCCAGGCGGCGGATTTCTTCAACGTCCTGGCCGAAAGCGGCCATCTCGACCGTGTCGATCTCACGACGCTCGAAGTCGACATGGAATGCCAATCCCTGATCGCGATGGAGCCGGAACAGTTCGAGCGACTGAGCCGTGAGGATCGGGCCAGCTGCGAGACGGCCTCCGATGAGTTGCGGCGGCGCACTGATCTGTCGGCCGTGGACGAAGTCATTCTGGCCTTCAACTGGGATCAGCGGGGCATCCCCGTGATCGGGCGCGCAGTGGCCACGCTGCACGCCCGCGGGGCGCGACAGGTGTTCGTGGTGGGCCGGAAGTCACAGGGGGAGAGCGGGCCGGACATCCTGCTGCAACACGGCATGACTCCTGACATCGAGACGTATTCGGCGAGCCACAAGAATCCCATCTCGTGGGAGGCCAACGCGGCCATCCGACAGCTGCGCGAGAACTTCGTGTTCATCGATCTGATGTCACAGGTGTGCCCGTCCTCCGACTCCTGCCGGGTGCTGACGGATACCAGCGACATCATCTTCTTTGACGCGTCCCATCTCACCCCGCCTGGCGCCCGCTACCTGGGAGCGCGCCTCTCACGGGCCGGGACACTGCCGTTTTGAACGTTCTTGCTCCGGGACCCGACTTCTTGACACGGGAGGGATTCGCGAACGTCAAAATTTCGGCGGGCGTTGGGCCCGGGTAGACGATTCGCACTTTCTGACGCCACGGGTGAAACTGGCCGGTAACTTGCAGAACTTCCCCCGCATGAGCCTCCATGTCGTCGCACGACCCGGCTTCGGGCCAGCCCAGGCTGCGCCCGCTCAGGCACGACCCACACACGTGGAACCGGTCCCCGGTGAATCGGAGAGCCTGTTTGCCGCCCTGGATGGACGCGAGCTCATCGTCCTCGGCAAGAAGTGGATCGTGGAAGTCTTCAGCGTGTGCGCGCTCGGCGGCTGCCGGTACGTGCAACTGTCCCTGCAAAGTAACCAGCAATTCATGGTCACCCTCCGCGTGGCGTCGGGCACGGACATCCGGCAGCTCATCCCACGACTTCTCACCTGGCTCGCGCATCCTTCCTCGTCCGGCGAAATCATCGATATCGCCTGACGGGTTGGCCGCAGATCGCGCTTAAGCAGAACATAGTCAACCCATTAGCGGACAAGTCTGGTCCGACGCACCAAAGTGTCGGACCGATTCGCGCGTCCGGCCGGTAATATTGAGTCCGTGATGCGCCTCGTGGCCTTTGCGAAGCTCACGGGCGGTCCCGGATCCCTCCGCCTGCTCGGCATCCTCATTACGATCGGCCTCATCTGGGTGGTCGCCTTCCCACGCAGGCGGAGCGTCGGGTTCATTGGGTTGGCCCTCGTAGCCATCAGCTACCTGGTGATGGCCACTCCCCTTGTCGCACAATGGACCGCCGCAAGACTTCCGCCCGCCGAGCCCGTAAGAGACGTCGACATTCGTAACATCGAGACGTTGTTCATCTTCGACGGCGACAACCGGTGGGGCCGGCTTCGCGAAACGCAACGCATCTACGACCTCGCCCAGCCTCGAGAGGTGGTGTTGCTTGGCCGACTGTCCGTCTACAAGGATCTGCTCCTGATGCCGATCCCTCGCGAACGGCTGCACCATGATGCGACGAGCTGGAATACGAGCAGCCAGGTGGAACGAGTCAAAGAGTTGTGGCGCGGCGAGTCGTCGGGCCCCACAGCGATCCTCGCGTCCTGCCTTCAGGCGCCCCGTGTGAAGGCCCTGCTGCACGACGCGGGACTGAACCTGACCGTCCTGTCCGCGCCGCTCGACGCCGACTTACCCCAGCGCGGCGTCCGGCGCATCGTGCCGTCGCTGGCTGCCTTGGCCACCACCAGAGACGCCCTGTACGAAGTGGCGGCGTTGAGCTACTACGGCGGGTGAACCCGGGGGCAATTTCAATCTGCCGCCCTAAGTTTTTGGCCCTTTGACTACGTTCAAGCGCACAATAGATTTGGTCTCGAACTGCTGTTTTTTGTCAGCGCCCCGACAGACTTTGTCAGATGCCCAGGTCGGCGCCTCCCTTGGGTGGAGGCTAAAGCTCATTTCCTCAGATATTTAGCGAAGAGGTGTGCGCTCCAAACTGCAGGCGAGGCGTTTGCTACCGAATAGACGGTTACGCGATGTCGGGAACAAGGGCGAGAGTCGTGGCAGGCAGCATCGCGGGAGCAAGCTTTCTGGCGGTGTTCGGACCGGTCTTCTTGAGGCTGGTGCAGGACTGGATTCACGACGAGAACGACTCACTCGGCTTCATCATTCTTCCCTTCGCGATCTACTTCGCGTGGGAACGCCGCCAGCGCCTGCGTGAGCTGCATTCACAGCCGTCCGCCTTGGGGCTCGGCCTGGTGTGCTGCGGGCTCGCCCTGCTCGTCGCTGGGCCACTTGGCGCGGAGCTGTTCCTGACACGCGTCGCCGCTCCGGTGGTCACCACGAACACGCTGCCGCCAGCCACGCAGCAGTTCCAAATGCTTGCCGGGCGCCAGCCGAAGTCGGTCGCGATCAATACCGTTGTGGGCGTACTGCTCCAGATGCAGAACCGCACCAAGGAAGCGCAGACCAAGTTCGAGCAGGTCGTACAACTGGACCCTCGGGCCGCCGTCGCTGCCAACAACCTGGCCTGGATCTACACCGAGCAGGGCGCCCGCGCCGATCCCAAGAACGCCAGTTACCTCTATCACCTTGGTGCGGCGTACGCCGGGTCGGGCGAAACGGACAAGGCTCGCTCAGCACTAGATCGTGCGATTGCCAGCGGTCTGAGCGCCGGCGAGGCCACGGCGGCGCGTCAGTGGGCGATGGGTCTGAAGGGTTGATGACTTCTCTTACTCCGGTTCAGCAAGGCATGCTCTTCCACCACCTGATGTCTCCGGACTCAGGGGTGGACATCGAGCAGATGATTTGCACGCTGCACGAGCCCGTGGCGGTGCGCGCGCTGCGCACCGCGTGGCAGCAGCTCACGTCGCGCCACGAGGTGTTCCGTAGCCGGTTCGAGTGGCAGGGCCTTGACGCGCCCCGCCGCATCGTCGAATCCGAGGTCGTCCTGCCGTGGACGCAGGCCGACTGGCGCGGGTTGTCGGCCACGGCTCGTCAAACGCAGCTCGACACGTTCCTGGCGGCGGACCGCGCGCGCGGATTCAACCCCGCCGAAGCGCCGCTCGCGCGAGCCTCGCTCTTTCAGCTCGGCGATGACGAGTGGGTGTTCGTGTGGACGTTCCACCACATGCTCGCGGACGGCCAGTCGTACGTCCGGCTGATCAACGAGGGCTTTGCGTTGTACGACGCGGCGCGCGGCGCTGACGCCACGCCCCTGCCTCCGGCGCGGGATTTCGCCCCGTTTGCGACCTGGCTCGATGGGCGCCGGCAGAAACAGCAGCCGGTCGCCGAAGCCTTCTGGCGCCAGGCCCTCTCCGGCATCGCGGCACCGACCCCTCTGCCCTTCCGGCGCGGCGAGTCCGGCGCGGCGACGATCGATCCTCGTGAGCTGACCGCCCGGCTGTCGATCGAGGACACCGATCGCCTGAACGTCGTCGCCAGCAGCCGGAGCGTGTCGCTCAACACGCTGGTGCAGGCCGCATGGGCCCTGGTCATCAGCCGTGCGAGCGGTGAGTCCGATGTCGTCTTCGGCGTGACGCGGGCCGGAAGGCGAGACACCGTCGAGCACGCCGATGAGATCGTCGGGAGCTTCATCAACACCGTTCCCATGCGGGCGACGATCGATCCGGACGCGACGGTCACCGACTGGCTGCGCGCGTTGCGTGAACAGGCGCGGCAGATTGGCCCCCTCGAGCACACCGCACTGGTGGATGTGCAGAAGTGGAGCGCGGTGCCAGCAGGCCAGCCGCTGTTCCACAGCCTGATCGTGTTCACACCACGCCTGATCGGTGAGGTCCTGCGCGAGCAGGGCGGCGCCTGGGCGCGTCGCGAGGTCGTGTTCCGCGAGCAGACGAACTTCCCGGTGACGCTCTTCGCCTACGGCGAGCCCGCATGCGTCCTGAAGCTGGCCTTCGACGGCCGGCAGATCAGCCCCGACGTCGCCCAGCGCTGGCTGGCGCAGCTCGAGACGGTTCTCGTGGCGATGGCGCAGCGGCCGGATCAGCGGATTGGCGCCCTGCCGACCGTCTCCACGCTCGAACGCGGCCTGCTGCTGGACACATGGAATGCGACCGCCAGGCCATTCGAACGCACGTCGTGCGTGCACGAACTCATCGAGGCGCAGACAGCGCGCACCCCAGATGCGGTGGCCGTCGTGTGCCGCGATCGCTCGCTCACCTACACCGATCTGAACGCGCGTGCGAACCGGCTGGCGGCACAACTGCACGGCCTGGGCGTGCGACGGGGCGATGTGGTCGGGGTGTTCGTGGAGCGATCGCTGGAGATGGTGATCGCCCTCATTGCGATCCACAAGGCCGGCGCCGCCTACCTGCCGCTCGATCCGTCCTTTCCGCAGGAGCGCCTGTCGTGGATGGTCGAGGACACCGCGACGCGCGTGCTCGTGACGCAGATGACGCTCGAGTCGCGTCTGCCCCGCCACAACGCGTCGGTGGTGATCGTGGATCTGGCGACGCCCGCCGGTGCCGCCGCGCCGCCGAACCCGTCGAGTGGTGTTACGGCCGACGATCTCGCCTACGTCATCTTCACGTCGGGTTCGACCGGACGCCCGAAGGGTGTGATGGTGCGCCACCGCAACGTCACCAACTTCTTCGCCGGCATGGACGACAGCCTCGAGTTCACGGCGCCCGGCACGTGGCTCGCGGTCACGAGCATCTCGTTCGACATCTCCGTCCTCGAGCTGTTCTGGACGCTCTCGCGTGGTTTCACCGTCGTGCTGCAGGAGGACATGGAGACGGCCGCTGCCGCGACGATCGGGCGGGATCGCCCGATGGGCTTCGGGCTGTTCTACTTCTCCGCGGATGCGCGTGAGGATGGCGGAAACCGTTACCGCCTGTTGTTCGAGGGCGCGAAATACGCCGACGCACACGGGTTCACGGCCGTCTGGACGCCCGAGCGGCACTTCCACGAGTTCGGCGGCCTCTATCCGAATCCGGCCGTCACGAGCGCGGCGCTTGCCGCCCTCACGTCGCGCCTGCAGATTCGCGCCGGAAGCGTGGTACTGCCGCTGCACAACCCCATCCGCGTGGCGGAGGACTGGGCGGTGGTCGACAACATCGCCAACGGTCGCGTCGAAATCTCCGTGGCCTCTGGCTGGCACGTGAACGACTTCGCGCTGATGCCGGAGGCCTACGAGGATCGACGCGAGATCATGGCGCGCGGCATCGAGACCATCCGCCGCTTGTGGCGCGGCGAATCGGTTCCGGCCACCAACGGTCGCGGCCAGCCGATCGACGTGCGCATCTACCCGGCGCCTCGGCAGACGGAGCCGCCCGTGTGGATTGCCGCGGCCGGCAGTCCCGACACGTTCACGATGGCCGGACGGATAGGCGCGCGCCTGCTGACCAACCTTCTCGGGCAGAAGGTCGAAGAGGTCGCGAAGAAGCTTCAGCTGTACCGCGAGGCCTGGAAGGCGGCCGGGCATCCGGGCGAGGGACGCGTCGCGCTGATGCTGCACACCTTCGTGGGTCCGGATCTCGACACGGTGCGCGAGACCGTGCGTAAACCGCTGATCGAGTACCTCAAGACCTCCACCGAGCTCGTGAAGCAGGCGCGGTGGGAGTTCCCTGCCTTCGCGACACCGGGGAAGCAGAAGGGCCCGATCGACAACAGCGATCTGACGGACGCCGAAGTCGACGCCATGATGGAACACGCGTTCGAGCGTTACTTCCAGACGAGCGGCCTCTTCGGCACGCCGGAATCGTGTCTGCCGATGGTCAACCGGCTCAAGGCCATTGGCGTGGACGAGATTGCGTGCCTCCTCGACTTCGGTATCGCCACCGACACGGTGCTCGCCAACCTGCCGCATTTGAACGAGCTGCGCGAGCGGAGCCAGGCCGTCACCACGGCGCCAGTCGACGACTCCATTCCTGCGCAGATCGAGCGACACGCGATCACGCATCTACAGGGCACCCCGTCGCTGATGCGGACGATCCTCGCCGACCCGCGCGGTCCGGACGGCCTCGGCCGTCTGCACAAGCTGCTGGTCGGCGGCGAGCCGCTGCCTCCCGCGCTCGCAGGCGCGCTGCTGCAGTCGGTCAAGGGCGACCTGCTGAACATGTATGGTCCGACGGAAACGACGGTCTGGTCATCGGTTGCGCGCATCACGGACGCCGCCGACGTCACGATCGGTCGTCCGATCGCCAATACGCAGCTCTACATCGTCGATCGCCACGGGCAACCGACGCCGATCGGCGCCGCCGGCGAGTTGCTCATCGGCGGTGACGGTGTCACGAGGGGCTACTGGAATCGTCCCGACCTCACGGCCGAGCGCTTCATCCAGAACCCGTGCGTGGCGACGCCTGACGTCGTCTATCGCACCGGCGACCTGGCGCGTTACCGCGACGATGGACGAATCGAGTTCCTGGGACGGCTGGATCATCAGGTGAAGCTCCACGGGCATCGCATCGAGCTTGGCGAGATCGAGGCGCGGCTGGGTTCGCACGCGGCCGTCGCGCAGTCCGTCGTGGACGTCAGGATCGACGGTGGCGGCGAACCGCGGCTCGTCGCCTACGTCGTGGCGAAACCGGACGCGCCGACGTCCGCCGCCACGACGTGGCAGAGCGTGTGGGACGACACGTATCGGCATCTGGCGGAGCAACAGCCCGTCGTGGATCCGACGTTCGACATCTCCGGCTGGCGCAGCAGCTTCACCGGCGAGCTGATTGCCGAATCGGACATGCGCGAATGGGTCGACCACACGGTGGATCGCATCCTGGCGCTGAAGCCATCACGGGTGCTGGAAATCGGCTGCGGCACCGGTCTGTTGCTGTATCGCGTGGCGCCTCGAGTGGATCACTACACGGGCATCGACTTCTCGGCGGCCGCCATTGCGCGGCTGCGTCACGATACGGCCGCACGTGGCCTCACTAACGTCGACGTGCGCGAGGGGACGGCGGACAGGCTGACTCGTCAGCCCGACCTCCTCCCGGTGGACGTGGTCGTCATCAACTCGGTCGCGCAATATTTTCCGGACATCGAGTACCTGATCCGCGTCATCGAGCAGGCCGTCTCCCGCGTCAAGCCCGGCGGCGCGATCTTCCTGGGCGACATCCGCAGCCTGCCGCTGCTCGAAGCGTTCCATATGGCGGTTGCGTTGACACAGGCGCCGGCGGACATGCCGGCGCGCGAGTTGCGGCATCGCGTTCGCGATCGCATCAACCATGACGCCGAGCTGGTGATTGCCCCGGCGTTCTTCGACGCGCTGCGCTCGAAGGTGCCCTCGATCACCCATGTGACCACACAGTTGAAGCGGGGCCGGGGCGACAACGAGCTCGTGCGCTTCCGCTGCGACGTCGTCCTTCGAGTGGGCGGCGGCGGAGCGCCGAAGCCTGACGCCGAACGGTCCGGCGCGAGTGCGACGCTCGACGCGATCCGCCAGGTCGTGCCAGAGGGTACCGGGATCCGCGTCCGAGGACTCGTCAACCCTCGCATCGTGCGGGAGATCGAGGCCGCGCGCCTGCTGGCCAGTGAGACGTGCCCGGACACAGTTGGCGACCTGCGGCAGGTTCTCGATCGTGGACGGAGCGGCGTCGAACCGGAGGATGCCATTGGCGCCGCCGCGGGATGGGATGTGGAGCTTTCGTTCACGCCCGACGGCGCGCCGGATCGCTACGACGTGATCGTTCGCGCGAAGGACGCGCGGCGCAGCGTCGATGCCGATCCGATGCCTTCCACCGTTCGGCCCTGGCACGAGTACGTCCATCAGGGCCGTGGCGACACCGGACATCTGGTCCAGGCACTCAAAGAACACCTGCGCGCGGAGCTGCCGCCGTACATGCTGCCTGGCGCGTTCGTCGTGCTCGACGCGCTGCCACTGACGCCCAACGGCAAGGTCGATCGCAAGGCACTCCCGGAGCCCGATCGCCAGCGCCAGGAAGTCGCGGCGCAGTACGTCGCACCGGCCGACGACGTCGAGCGGTTGATCGCCGAGACCTGGCAGGACCTGCTAGCCCTCGAACGCGTCAGCACGCACGACAATTTCTTCGACATCGGCGCCAACTCCCTGCTGATGGTCCAGGCGCATTCGGCACTGCGGCAAAAACTTGGGCGGCCGCTCTCACTCGTGGATCTGTTCCGCTTTCCGACCGTGCAGACGCTGGCCGCGCACCTGAATCAGACCGGCGAACCCGCGGACTCCGCGGTGTTGGCCGCCAGTGAGGCGCGCGCGCATTCGCGGGTGGACGCGCTCAGCAAGCGACGGCAGGCTCGCCAGGCCGGTCGCCCGGTGACGCCCGTGGAAGGCCGATGAGCGACGACGCGCCGGCATTGACCGGTTCGGAAATCGCGGTGGTGGGCATGGCCGTCCGCGCGCCGGGTTCGCCGACGCTCGACGCGTTCTGGAGCAATCTCCGGCAGGGCGTCGAGTCGGTACGTCACTTCACGACGGATGAACTCGTCAAGGCTGGCGAGTCGCCGGAGCTCATCGCCGATCCCGACTACGTTCCCGCGCGGCCCTATCTCGAAAACATCGATCAATTCGACGCCGAGTTCTTCGGCCTGTCGCCGCAGGACGCGGCGATCACCGATCCGCAGCATCGCATCTTTCTCGAAGTCGGATGGGAGGCCCTGGAGCACGCCGGGTACGACCCGTCGCGGTTTGCCGGTCAGGTGGGGGTGTTCGCGACCTGCGGCATGAACAGCTACATGATGCAGCACCTCGTCACCAATCCGCGTCTGATGCGGACGGTCGGCGAGTGGCTCATCCGCCACACCGGAAACGACATGAGTTTCCTGGCGACCAGCCTGTCCTACCGGCTCGATCTCAAGGGACCGAGCTTCAACGTGCAGTGCGCGTGCTCGTCCGCGCTCGTCGCCATCCACCTGGCGACGCAGAGTCTGCTCGGGGGCGAGTGCGACATGGCGCTGGCGGGAGGATCGGTCATCGCCTTCCCGCAGGATCGCGGCTACCTGTATCAGACCGGCGAGATCCTCGCGCGCGACGGCCACTGCCGTCCGTTCGACGCCAACGCCACAGGCACGCTCTTCGGCAGCGGCGCGGGCGTTGTCGTGCTGCGTCGCCTGGCCGATGCGCTCGCGGACGGCGACCAGATCCTTGCGGTGCTCAAGGGCTCCGCCGCGAACAACGACGGATCGATGAAGGTCGGCTTCCTCGCACCCAGCGTGGAAGGACAATCGCGGGTGATCACCGAAGCCCTCGCCGTGAGCGGCGTGGAGCCAGATTCCATTTCATACGTCGAAGCACACGGCACCGGCACGATCGTGGGTGACCCGATCGAGATCACGGCGCTCACCGAAGCGTATCGGCGGCACACACAGAAGACCGGCTTCTGCCGCATCGGATCGCTCAAGTCCAACATCGGTCACCTTGGTGAGGCGGCGGGCGCGCTCGGCTTGATCAAGACCGTGCTGAGCTTGCAGCATCAGTTGCTGCCACCAAGCCTGAACTACGACTCGCCCAATCCACGCGTGGACTTCGCCTCCAGCCCGTTCGTCGTCAACGACACGCTGCGCGAGTGGACGAACGCCGGCGGCCCTCGGCGCGCAGCCGTCACGGCGCTTGGCGCCGGCGGCACGAACTGCCACGTCATCCTCGAAGAGGCGCCCAACCGGCCGTCGTCCACCCGCGCACGCCGGCCAGAACAGCTGCTCCTGCTCTCGGCGAAAACGCCGGCCGCGCTCGAGCGCATGCGGGTCAATCTGGCGTCCGCGCTCGTACGGCCGGACGCACCACACGTGGCCAATGTGGCGTACACCCTTCATGTCGGTCGCAAGGCGATGCCGTATCGCTGGAGCGCTGTCGTGCAGGCCGCCGACGAAGCCATCCAGGCGCTGAAGCAGGAGGTCCCGACTCAACCCAAGGCTGTCGGCGCGTCACGACCATCAGTGGTGTTCCTGTTCGCCGGCGGCGGTGTGCAGTATCCGGACATGGGTCGCGGACTGTACGAGCAGGAACCGGTCTTCAAGGACCACGTCGACCAGTGCCTGAACATCCTGCGGGCGGCGCACGGCATCGACCTCCGGCCCGCACTGTTCCCGGCGGAGTCCGATCGCGACGAAGCCGCGCGAACGCTCGCGCGATCGACGCAGTCCATTCTCTCGATCTTCACGATCGAATACGCGCTGTGCCGGCTCTGGATGTCGTGGGGCGTCGCACCGGCTGCGATGTCTGGCCACTCGTTGGGGGAGTACGTCGCCGCCTGTGTCAGCGGCGTCTTCTCCCTCGAGGACGCGCTCGCCATCGTCAAGGCTCGAGGCGACATCTTCGGTCGCCTGCCGGCCGGGGCGATGTTGAGCGTGCTGCTGCCCGAGGCCGACGTGGCGCCGTTACTGTCCGGCCGTCTGTCGATTGCAGCCGTGAACGCCGCATCCAGTTGCGTGCTGTCCGGGCCGGTCGAGGAAATCGACGCACTCGACAACGCGCTGAAGGCGCGCGGCGTCGAGACCCAGGCCGTGCACATTGCCGTGGCGGCGCACTCACCCATGCTCGAACCGTTCCTGGACGATTTCCACCGAACGGTCGCGTCCGTACGCCTGTCGGCGCCAGCCATCCCCTTCGTCTCGAACCTCACCGGCAACTGGATCACGGCGGCCGAAGCCACAGACGCATCCTACTGGGTTCGCCATCTCCGACACACGGTCCGCTTCGCCGACGGCCTGACCACGATTCTGGCGACGCCGGATCGGATTCTGCTCGAGGTCGGTCCAGGCCGCGCACTCACATCGCTGGCGCGTCAGCACGCCACGAAGCCGCTGGGCGTCGTGACGTCCCTTCGCCATCCCAGCGAAACCATGAGCGACGGCCGCACGATGTTGAACGCCGTCGGCCGCCTGTGGTCGCTCGGCGTCGATGTGGATTGGTCCGTCATCGACGACGTCGCCGATCGCCGTCGGGTGGCCCTGCCGACCTACTCGTTCGATCGGCAGCGGTATTGGGTGGACGCACCCGGCGCGGGCAGCCAGCCCGTGTCAACCGCTTCACCCGTCGCAACGTCGACTCTCCGGCGGACCGACGTTAGCGACTGGCTGTACGAGCCCGGATGGAAGATGGCGCCGGTGCCGGCCGCCACGGACGCCGATCTTGCCGGCGACGTCATCGTTTTTGCCGACGCCGACGGCCTGGCAATCGCGGCCGTATCGAAGCTTCCGCGCCGATCCGACAGCGTCACGCACATCGTCGATTCTGGCGATCAGTTCCGGCAGATCGCCGGCGATCGATTCCAGGGCCGGCCTGGCGCCGTTGACGACTACACGGCGGTGTTCTCGGCGCTCGGCGAGCGCGCCGCCGCGGTCAGTCACATCGTGTATGCCTGGACGCGAGCGCCTCGTCGCGACGCCGGGTCGCTGGAGTCGCAACTCGAGCGTCATTTCTTCGGACCGCTGGCCCTGGCCCAGGCAATCGCCAGACAGGAACTGGAACAGCCCATCAGCGTCACGTTCGTCACGAGCGGCGTGGCACAGGTCGCCGGCGAAGCGACGATCTCGCCGGCCGCGGCAACGGTGCGCGGACCCAGTCGAGTCATGCCTCGCGAGATGCCGCAGGTTCGCACGCGGATTGTTGACCTGCTCGCCGACGCATCCGAGTCGCAACGTGACGTGGCGGTCTCGCTGTTGGCCGAAGAACTCGGCGCGTCATCCGCCGAGCCCGTCGTCGCCCATCGGCACGCCACGCGCTGGGTCGAAACCTTCACACCGCGATCGCTGGCCCGGACGACCACCCGGTTGCGCGAAGGCGGCGTGTACCTGATCACGGGTGGCGCTGGCGGTCTCGGTCTGGAGCTCGCGGCCCACCTCGCCTCAGCCCGCCACGCGAAGCTGGTGCTGGTCGGGCGATCCGTCATGCCACCACGATCGGAATGGGATCGCTGGCTTGAGACGCACGACTCGCGGGATTCCACGTCACAGCGGCTACGCCGGTTTCTCGACTGCGAAGCAGCCGGCGGTCATGTGCTGTACGTCACGGCCGACGTCGCCGACCGTTCGCAGATGGACGCCGCGCGCCGCCAGGCCATCGATACCTTCGGCTCGGTCCACGGCATCCTTCACACCGCCGGTACGCTCGATGACGGCTTGATGCCGTTGAAGACGCGGGAGTCCGCGCTCAGCGTGCTGCGACCCAAAGTGATGGGCACCGACGTGCTGACGCAGGTCTTCGGGGGCGACGATCTGGACTTCCTGATCCTGTTCTCGTCGATCAGCTCCGTGCTGGGTTTGCAGGGCCAGGCTGACTACACCGCGGCCAATGCCTATCTCGACGCCGTCGCCTCGAAGGACGCGACCGAAAAGGGCCGCATCGTCTCGATTGGGTGGGGCCCGTGGCGCGACGTTGGCCTGGCGGTCGTGGCGGCACAGGGACGCGACACGTCGGCCGGACGCCCGGCGACGCATCCGTGGCTGGACCGTGTCCGGAGCAGGCCGTCGGGGGACCTCGACATCACGGTGATCCTCGGACGTGACCGTCAGTGGATGATCGCCGAGCACGTCGTCCGCGGCGCCGATGCGGTGCTGCCCGGGACCGGCTTCCTGGAACTGGCGCGCGCGGCAATGGCCGAGACGGGCGCGACGGGCACGATCGAGATCGCGGATGTCTTGTTCCAGGCGCCGGTCGTGGTACCCGCAAGCGGCACGAAGACGATTGAGATGTCTCTGCGCAAGGCCGACTCGGGCTTTGCGTGCACGTGGCATTCGGGCGACGCCGTGTACGCGACGGCGCAGCTGAGGTCGTCGAGGTCGTCCGCCGACGGCTCGATGGACGTCGCGGCGATCAGGGCTCGATGCCCTGTTGAACGGCGCACGTCACGCGGCCAACTCGATCAGCCCTTCATGGACTTCGGTCCGCGTTGGGCCAACCTTCAACGGGTCAACATCGGCACACGCGAGGCCGTCGTCGAACTGGCCCTTCCGCCCGAGTTCGTGGACGACACGCGCCAGTTCCTGCTGCACCCGGCCCTGCTCGACATGGCCACCGGCGGCGCCCAGGCGATCATTCCGGGATTCGATCAGGCGCAGGACTTCTACGTGCCGTTCTCTTACGGCCGCGTGCGCATGTTCGCCGGCTTGACGCCGCGAATGGTCGCCCATGTGAGGCTCGGCACGCCAACAAGCCATGACGTTGCCGTGTTCGACGTCACGATCGCCGACGAGACCGGCCGGGTGCTCGTGGACGTGAGCGATTTCTGTATGAGTCGCGTCGAATCACGGATGGTGCTCTCCAGCGCCTCGGCCGTGACGGCCGATACGACGGCCAAGCCCGTAGCCACCACGGCGGCCGGCCGTCTCGCGAGCGAGATGCTGGCCGACGGCATGCACGTCGCCGAGGGTCTGGACGCACTCGATCGCATTCTGGCGGGGCCACGCCTCGCTCGTGTGGTGGTGTCTCCAGGGGATCTGGGCGCGTGGCGCAATAAGGTGGACGCGATCTCCGGGGACGCGGCACGGCCGCCGCGCCGCCGGGCTCGGAGTGCCACTGCCAGCGGCGACATCGAGCGCGATCTCAGCGCGCTTTGGCAGGATCTGCTCGGCGTGGACACGGTGAGTCCGAACGACGACTTTTTCGAACTCGGAGGCCACTCGCTGATCGCGGTCAAACTGCTGAATCGGATCGAGAAGCAGTTCGGCAAGCGTTTGAAGTTGGCCACGCTGTTTGAAACCCGCACGATGGGCGAACTGGCGGGTCTGCTTCGCGGTGAGCGCGAACTGACGTCCTTCGTCTCGCTCGTGCCGATTCAACCAAAGGGCACACGACCGCCGCTCTACGTTGCGCACGCGGTGGGCGGCGAAGTGCTGTCGTATCTCGAGTTGACCCGCGGTCTCGGGGCGGACCAGCCGTTCTACGGCTTTCGGTCCGTTGGCCATGACGGCAGCCGGGCGCTGCTCACGACCATCAAGGAACAGGCCGCCTTCTACGTGGCGGAACTGCTCATCCATCAGCCCCACGGGCCCTACTTCCTTGCCGGCTATTCGCACGGCGGGCGTGTGGCCTTCGAGATGGCGCGCCAGTTGACGGACAGCGGTCACGATGTCGCCTTCGTCGGCGTCATCGATACGTGGCCGCAGGAGGGGTTCACGCACAGCGGACGGTACACCTGGGACTGGATGCGGAATCTGCCGCGCTGGTTTCTCGTGGACTTCTCTGTCACGGGTTGGACCGGTAACCGCGATCGTATGCAGCGCGCGTGGCGCATCCTGAAGAAGAAGATCGCCTTCCTGATGTCGCCCCGCAGTGAGACGCATGTGCAATGGGAGTTTGACGACTTGATCAAGATGCCCGCGCACATCCGCCAGGCGGGAGAGGTGAATTTGAGGGCGTTCCTGGCTTATGAGGCCGGTCCATACGCCGGCGTCGTCACACTCTTCCGCGCCTACGCGCAACCGCTCAGCTCGCCGCATTCGCGGGATCTGGGATGGTCGAGGTATGCGCGGACAGTCGAGGTCGTGGATGTCCCGGGGAACCACGGCAGCCTGATGCACCAGCCCGACGTCTCGAAACTGGCCGAGGCTCTGAGCGCGTCACTGGCAGCAGCGCGCCTGCGATGGCGGAAGCCCTCGCCCGAGTCGACGTCAACCGAAGACG
>JBDTNQ010000076.1:0-21827 GCA_039933635.1 Acidobacteriota bacterium | reverse complement strand
ATCATCGCGCGACGGGCTACTGGCGGCGGCGGAAGGGATTGTCCGGGGCATTTGGGTCGCTATACACACGGCGGCTGACCCAGTTCCGGTACGGCCGCTCGAGCCAGTCGCGCCAGCCTCGCGCCGGCAGGGCACTGTTCGCGCCGGACATCTCACTTGCGGCGAACACCCGGCAGGCCTCCATGTCCCGCTGCGCCGCGGCATTCGCGGTTCGTGCGTAGGTGGTGGCGGTCTGGCCGGCGAAATTCTCGAGGAAGCTGGTCGTCTCGCTCGTCAATGGGGGCACGAGAGGGCCTCCGGTCGGCGTTTGGCCGAACAGGAACGCATAGTGAACAAGACCCATGTAGTGCTTGCCGACGGCGCTGAGGTGCACATCGTCAGCGAACAGTAACCCGACCCGCGCCGATCGAGTCATCGCCGACAGGCCGGGGACCTTGTCCTGCCACAACAGTTCGACGAGATCGGCGAGCGCGGTGCCACCGGGCAGCACACGGATACGCGGCAGCGGCGGCGCGAGATCGAGGTTGGCTCGACTGGCGACACATTCCCACAAGCGCTGGGCGTGTCGCTCGTACGTGATCCAGGGGACGGGCGCATTGCGATCGAGCGCCAGCCAGGTGTGGTAGAAAAACACGTCGGCCTGCGGATTCCCTTGCCAGGCGTGCCGGGCCATGTCAGCCAGGTAGGTGGCGGTTCCCTCGCGCGCAGCGGCCCAGGGCAGGTCATGGCGCTCGGTCACGACGAGGGCGTCGTATCGCTGGCCAGGTTCCAGCCGCGAAGGACGCTCGAGTTCCTGCGCAACGTCGAGACCGCTCCCGGTGCGGTTGTTGCCGGCCCGATACCCGTCCCAGACCTGTCCCGACCTGTTCTGACCCTTCGTTCGCTCACGAAGGAGCGAGTAGCCGATGTTCTGGAATTCAAACTCCAGCGTCTGGCCGCGTGCCGCTGCCGTTCGCGCCACGGCCTCGGGTACCCCTTCGCTCAGGCTGTGGCCGGAATAGAACGCGCGCACGTGGTTTCGTGGGGTCCACGCGAAGCGGTCGTCACGGGCGAGTGTTTCGTTCGGTATCGACACGGTTCCGCGACACGCACCAAGCAGGGCCAGGCTGGGCAGCGCCACCAGCACCAGCAGCAGCGGGAGCCGCGCGAGCCGGGCCCTGCGCCCGACGCGTGCCGATCCTTTCTTGCGCACGACGAATTGTGCCGATGTCCTGACGGGAACGCAACGCCCGCCGGAACTACAGCTCGGTCAGTCTGGTGGTCGCGTCGCCGAACTTGTCGAGGGTGACCCCCATGCGGTCCATGAGCGAGAGGTGCAGGCTGCACAGCTTGCGGTTCTCGTCGCCTTTGTTCAGGTAGTCGAGCACGCGGCCGCCCTTGATCGTGCCCCCGCCCTTGCCGGTGATGAGCACCGGCAGTTGATTGGCGCCGTGCGCGTCTCCGTCGAACAGACTCGACGCACACATGAGGATCGAGTTGTCCAGCAGCGTGGCGTCGCCTTCGTTGATCGCCTTCATCCGCTTGGTGAGGTACGCGAACTGCGCGATGTGGTACTGATTCGTCTTCAGGTACATCGCTTCCTTGTCGGCCGCATGTCCGTTGTGCGTGAGGTCCAGGTGCAGCGCGCCCTGGACGCCTTCGACGAACTTGAAGTTCATCTGGGACAGGTCGTTGTTCAACATGAGGGTCGCGATGCGCGTCTTGTCCATCTGGAACGCCAGAACGGTCAGATCGAGCATGAGCTTCATGTGGTCGGGGACGTTCTGCGGCAGCTCGTTGGCCGGGCGCGGCATGTCCGGCGTGTCGAGCGTGGGACGCCACCCTTCGATGCGCTCTTCTTTGTTGGCCTTCGAAATGCGCCGTTCGATATCGCGGATGGACTCCAGGTATTCGCCGAGTTTCAGATTATCGCCCCGGCTGATCTTCGGTTGCAGGCTCTGGGAGTCCTGGCGCACCTCGTCGAGAATGCTGCGATCGAGGCGCCGTCCGGTGCCGTCGCCGACCAGCCGGTCGAACGCACGTGACGGGTAGATTTCCTTCGATGCCGGTTTGGTGGGCGTCACCCACGACACACTCGATCCATAGACCATCGAGAGCCCGTCTTCGAGCCGCAACTCGTTGGGCTCGATGCCCAGCACGAGGCTCGGGACCTGTGTGCGGCCCCCAATCTGCGCGGCGACGATCTGGTCCATCGACGTGCCGACCTTGATGACACTTGGGTCGAGACTCACCGATTCGCCCGAGAGGACGTTCATGCGACCGAGATGGGGACTGGTGGACACCGCGGCGGTCTTGTTGAACAGACCGTTGACGAAGACCATGTCCTCCCGCAGCGCCATCATCGGCGACAGGGCGGGGCCGATCTCCATGTTGGCCCCCGCGCCCTTGGCCCACCAGTGGATGGGCTCGACGCCGTTCGAGAAGTACACGATCCCGAGCCGCAGCGGCGCCGCGTTCACCGCCTTACCGGCTGTGGTCAGCGTCTGACCGAATGCGGGCAGCGATTCCATCCACGGCAGCGCCAGCGCGACACCCACGCCGCGAAGGAAGTGACGACGGGAGGCATTGTGAGTGTTCTGGGAGTGGCTCATCGTGTACCTGCTCTGGACGCGGACGGTGGAGTGAGGGCGGCGATGGTGGGCGCGACCGGTGTCTTGGGCAGAGCGGTGTCAACGCCCTGGCCTTCACGCGTACGGAACTGACGGCTGGTCACGATTCTGACGGCAAGGTCTGTAAACGTTGCCGTGTTGCCGGCCGCGATCATCTCGTTGACCAGTGGTCGATCCGACGCGAGCACCGTACGGCCCAGCGCGTAGCCGACCATCTTCTTCGACAACGTCTTCATGACGAGGGCGTCCTTGCCCTGAAGGTACTTCAACAGGCCGTCCGTGCCACTGATCGTGGTCTTGTCGGCAAACTCGCCGGTGACGTCCACGGCCGTGCCATCCGGGTACTTGTCGCGCGCGCGGCCCACCGCGTCGAATCCCTCGAGCGGGAAGCCCAGGGGATCGATCCGCAGGTGGCAATTCGCACAGGTGGCGTTCCGCTTGTGCTGCGCGAGCTTCTGCCGGAGGGTCAGACCGGCAAAGGTCTTGTCGTCGGCCGGAATGGAGCCCGCATCCGGTGGCGGCGGCGGCGTCGGCGTTCCAAGAATGCGACGCAGCACGTAGTCGCCCCGCTTCACGGGGCTCGTCCGCAGCGGGGCGGATGTCGTCGTGAGCATCGTGCCCAGGCGCAGCACGCCACCGCGATTGAAGGCATTCGCGCCGTCGATCCTGACGACCTGATCCTGTGACTTCACGTCGACGTTGACGCCATAGAACTTCGCCAGCGGCGCATTCAGGAAGGCGTAGTCCGCGGAGAGTATCTCTTTGACCGGCCGGCCCTGGCGGACGATGTACTCGAATGTGGAGACGGCTTCGTCGTACATCGCCGATTTCACCGAGTCGGTGAACTCCGGAAAGCGGCCCGTGTCCACGCCGCGGTACTGATCGAACCGATAGAACCCCAGCCACTGTCCGAAGAACTCCGTGGCGAGCCGGCGCGCTTTGGGATCGTCGGTCATCCGCTTCACCTGTTTGGTGAGCAGCGCCCGGTTGGTCAACTCGCCGGCCGCGGCGGCCCTCCGCAGCTCGTCATCCGGAATCGATGACCACAGGAAGAAGCTGAGGCGGCTGGCCAGCTCCCAGTTGTTCAGCGGCTTCTCGGCGTTCGCGGCCACGGTCTCCACGCGGTACAGGAAGGCCGGCGCCACGAGCACGCGTGTGATCAAGGCGCGCACGGCGGCATCGTGGTCGAGCTTCAGCTCGCCGCGGGCGCGCTGGTAGAAGGCGCGCAGGCCGCCCTTTTCGGTGACCGTCAGCGGCCGGCGCCACGCCCGGCTCGCGAACGCCAGCGCCTCGTCGACCTGTCCCGGCTGCGCGAGCGTCATCGCCTGCGCCACGCGTTCATAGTCGGCGCGAAGCGGCGCCACGTACGGACGCATCTCGACGGGGAGCGCGGCGAGGCGCGGCGCATCGAGGTCGCGGATGTGGAGGGCAGGCCCCTTGAGGCCGAAGTGATCAGCCAGCATGCCGAGGTAGGCATCGTGGTAGGGGAACGACGACTTCAGATCGTTCCACGCCTGATCGAGGCGCACCCGATCCGGGCCGTCGACCATGTTCTCGCGGAAGAACTGATCGTTGCGCTGATACTTCACTTTCAGGACGAACGCATCGTGTTCCGGTGTGTTGTAGGTGCTGTCGAACGGCGCGGGCACCGGATCCTTGTCCGCGGGATTGGCCTCGCCGTTGGAATTGGGCGGCAGCAATGCGGCGTACTCGGCCATGCCGGCGCGGAACGTCTTATAGCCGCCGCTCTGCGGGTCGCCCATGATCACGCGCTGGTTCGCGTCACGGAACGACCCTTCCGCTCGGTCGGTCACCATGAGGCGCACGACCGCGTTGTGATCCTTGCCGAGTTCCGCGTCGGCCTGGAATTCCATCACGGTGCCGGCCGCGGCCATGGGCGCGTCGAACGAGACCGTGTCGTCAATCGCGAAATCGTCCGGAGTCAAGGTGCTGCCGTCCGGACTCGCGCCGAACTTCAGGGCCTCAGCCGCCTGGGGCGTCAGCACTTCGCGCAGCGGCTGCGACGCGAGAACCGGGGCGGGCGCTCCACGACCACCCATCGGCACCGCCAGTGCGGACCCGGCGGCGGCCCCACGCGCCGGCGCACCGGCTGCGCGTGTGATCACTCGCGCATTGCGGAAGACGATCACCGGCTTCACGCCCGGCGAGGGGTTCACGTTGGCGAACGTCAGGAAGACCTTCGTGGGTCCGGCGGGCGCGGGCCCGCGCCCGCGCCCGGGACGGGGGCCGAGCGCGTAGACGAAATGGCGCGTCGACGACGCCTTCAACGACGAGTCGTCGAACACGAGCGGGCTCTCATCGCCGGCGCCGCCGGCGGCGATGTCACCTCGCGAGAAGAACCAGCTCGGCCACGTCGTCAAATACTTGTACAACTCGGTCGATGCCGCGCGTGCCTTGGCGATCGAGGCCGGCACGTCCGACGTGGCTGCGGGGAATTGCTTCCAGCGGTTGACTGTTTCGCGCGTGGGGAAGAGCGCGCCTGGCTTGTTGAGCACTTCCCAGATGTGCTCCGCGAATCGTCCCGTAATGCCTTCCTTCGCCGCCAGCGCGCGAATCGTCGCCGTGGGATCGCCGAGCGCCAGGCGGTTCCTGTAGTGCCAGGCGACGTAGAAGGCCTTGCCGTAGCGATCCAGTCCGAAGGGGCGTCCACCTTCGCCGGAGACAACGCGGAAGCCTTTCGACGTATAGAGGTCGTTGATGCGGGTCAGCGCGAAGAGCTCCAGGCCCGTCTGGCCCGGGTCCGCATAGAACTCGAGCGGGCCCGATCCGATGACCGCGTGATCGGCCACCGTTTTGGCGGCCTCGAGGTAGTGCTCCACACT
Source organism: Acidobacteriota bacterium (assembly GCA_039933635.1). GTDB lineage: Bacteria > Acidobacteriota > Vicinamibacteria > Vicinamibacterales > SCN-69-37 > JBDTNQ01. The sequence continues at coordinate 16,375 of JBDTNQ010000076.1, read as the reverse complement.
GGCGTCCTCCACGAACTGCACGTCTCCGAAGTTCGTGAAGCCTTCACCACCAACGGAATCGCTGGACGCGTCGATGCCGGTCGAAATGTCGATGCCCGTCAGGTCGTGGATCGCGTAGGCGTACTCGCCGCTCGTCAGCCGTCGCACGGTCACGTGGCCGGGCTCGCCCGCGTGCGCGACCTCATACGCCTTGAGCGAGGAGCGCACCCACGTCGCGGCAGCCGTGCGCTCCGCATGGGACGGAAAATCGAGAGCTTCGACCGGGGGCATGGCCTCCGTGTCGAGCATTTCGAGGACCTTTTCCCACTGGTCGGAGTGCGTGCCCACCGAGGGCTGTTGCAGCAGGCTCTCGATGCTGAAGCCCGCTTCGGGCTTGTAGGTGCCGTGGCACTCGAAGCAGTACTTCTGGAACGTGTCCGGCGGCGCGGAAGGACGGTCGATCGCCGTCCTCGGTGGCGTAGGGACCCCCGCGCGTTTGACAGGCGTGGTGCCCTGGGCCGAGAGCACCGACACCAAGGCCCAGAGGACGACGGCCAAGAACCCCAAACGACGCATAGGACTCCAGTTGCAGCGGACGGAAGCGGTTCCGCAATTCTACAGCAGGAGGCGGGCCCGGGCCGACCCTGGAGGCAAGCTGCCCGACAGGTCGCCCGGGGACTACTTGCCCTCGAGATTACTGGGGGTCGTAAGGTTCGCGATTGGACCTTCCGGATCGCTCTTGAGGGTGGTCCACGCGTGCGCGCAGTGGGGGCAGCGGTAGTAGGTGACAACGCCCTCGATGGGCAGAGGCGCGGGAGCCGGAGCCAGACAATTTGGGCATGTTCTTGCGGGCATAGGAGAATCCCTCACATCCGGCCGCGGACACTGGCTCGGGCCGACTGTACTGAACTGCACAGACACGGACGGCGGCCCCCAGCATGCTGGGGCCTATGGCTCCCAATCTCGACACCGCGACGCCCCGACCGGCTCGATTGTTCTCCGCAGACGACGTCGCGTTTCCGCTTCCGTGTCCCGCGTGTTTCAGGTTCGCCGGGCATCCGACGAGCGTGCGGTCGGCCGGACAGGACCAGGTCGAAGTTCATGTGCAGTGCCGGAGTTGTGCGCACGGCTGGGCGTATCTGCGGCGCTGCCGCTCCCTGCGGCTCTGAAGCCCCGTGATGACCGAGTCTGTCCGCGCGGAGACGATTGCCGATCTCGAGAACCTCATCGCCGCGATCGATCGCCGCCTCCCGCGGCTCGCCAACCTGAGCGAGCCCGCGATTGCACGCGAGTCTGCCGAACTGCGTGACAAGGCCCGCGCGCTGATTCAACTTCTCGAAGCCGAAGCGGCCAGTCGTGCGGAGGCCCAGACGTGAGGCGATACGGATGGAGTGTCGGCGCCCTGCGGCGTCTACGTCCGTGAGGGCGTCCGGCTTACGACGACGCGGCTGAACGCCACTGACCTTGCGCGCAGATTGGGCACGGCCGACCGCTGGGCTTTCGTCCAGGCGGCCGACTGGACCGACGGCGGCTCGCCGCCGTCCGTCCACCATGTCTCCTGCATCGACGCCTCAGCCGCAAGAGCGAAGCCCAACAGATCTTCGATCTGCGTGAACGTCAGGACCACGGTGTCTGCAAAGCGCTGGTCGAGGTACTTGAGAAGGGGACGATACGCGAAGATCTGGACCTGGGCCGGCAGCGGCTCGGCGGCAGACGGGCGTTCACTCTGGTCCGCTGCCGTCGAGACGAGCCGGGTCACTTCGATCGTTCCGTCCTGGAGTAGGTGTTCAGGAGCGCGAGCAGTCGCGCCGCCGACTCAGGTGGGTGGATGCCTTTGGTCACGATCTCGCGATTCTCGACTGGACGGCCGTACAGCGTCGTGTTGTCATCCAGGTCCTGCCGTAGCGTGGCGCCCTGAAGCGCCACACCCGCGAACAGCCCTTGCGAACGCGACCACGAAAGAATGTCCGCGTGCATCTGCGCGTCGGTCTGCGCCGTCGCCGTCCGTCCGACGGGGCCCGCGGCCACTGAGCCTTCCGCGCCAAGGGTGAAGCTGCTGTCCAGCAGCTTGCCCGCGCCGCGTTCGGTCATGACGAGCATGATCAAATCGGTTGAGGATGCGCCAATCTGAAATCCGACGCTGCCGCCTTCAATCCGCACGGTCGCTGGCGCCGACCAGCCCGGCGCATCGATCTTGCGGCAGGCCAGGTAGCCTTTGCCGTATTTGCCCCCGACGACGAACGCCGCGGTCTTCAAGTCGGGGACGATGACGATGCAGTGCGCGTTCTCGAGCAGGTCGCGCGGAATGCCTTTGTCCGGCGCGCCCATGATCTCGGTGAGCACGAGGGCGGCGTCGTTCAAGCGCTTCGCCGGCTCGTCGTCCGCGGCCCGGAGCGGCGCGATGGCGATGCTCGTGGCAAGAGCGGTGGTCAGGAGGAGTGTCAGTTTCACTTGGGCCTTCGTTATCTCGCCGAATCCAGCGACGCACGCGTTTGTTTGATCTGTAGTCGCTTTGAGGTTGCGGCCTATCGACGGTACCCGCGACGAGCGGCCTGGCGCTGTACTGTTTTGGACAGCCGTCCCCGCGCGATCGCTGCGACTTTGGGGGTGGGAGTAAGTAACGGAGATCAAATCCGCCGAATAGTCGCGTGTTTCCGCTAAGGGCGTGCAATCATTGATGCTATGCCCTCCAAGCGACCGCTTGCAAAACCGCGCCGCCGGCCCTTCGACGTCATCGCCTACCTGGACTCCGGCGATGTCGTGCGCCACGGCAGTGAGTTCACGCAAGGCAAGGTCATCTTTGCCCAGGGCGCCTCCGCCGACAGTGTGTTCTATCTGCAGGGCGGCGCCGTGAAGCTTACGGTACTGTCGTCGACCGGCAAGGAGGCCGTGGTGGCCATGCTCGGCAAGGGCGATTTCTTTGGAGAGGGCTGCCTGGCCGGACAGACGCTGCGGATGGGCACCGCTACAGCGGTCGTGCCTTCAGCGGCGCTCAGGATTCCGAAAGCCGAGATGTCGCGCACGCTGCACGAGCAGCCCGCATTTGCCGATCGCTTTCTCGCGCACATGCTCGGACGCAACATCCGCATCGAAGAGGATCTCGTCGATCAGCTCTTCAATTCCAGCGAGAAGCGGCTGGCGCGCACACTGCTGTTGCTAGCCCGCTACGGCAAGGAAGATGCGACGACGCGCACGCTGCCGCATCTGTCGCAGGAGACGCTTGCCGAGATGGTGGGCACCACGCGCTCGCGCGTGAACTTCTTCATGAACAAGTTCCGCAAGCTCGGCTTCATCCAGTACAACGGCGGCCTCAAGATCAACAACTCGCTCCTCAGCGTCGTCCTGCACGACTGATCGCCCTTCGCCGCCGGGTCCGGTGGACCGGTTGGCTCCTCCTCGCGGGTTCAATGCCCGCCTTGCACGCCCGTCAACGCACCACGCACACAGTCCGCTGCTACCAGCGAATCGCGGCTGCCACCCCGGCGTGGCTGCGCGTGAAGACGGGAGTGATGGTGACCCGCGCGACGGTCGACCGGTCGAGGATCGTGCGGCGCCCGGCGTGAAGTCCGTCAGACAAGGCGCCGACGAGCACGCCCGTGCCCGCGCCGTAGCCCGCAATGGCGAGCGTCACGAACACGGCCGTTTGGTCGTCGCACTCGCAAAGCGACCGCGCGAGGAACGCGCCATAGACGCCCATGCCCACGGCCCCAATGATCGCGCCGTTCCGGACTCCGTCCCTGATCGAATCGGGCACCTCAATCCGCCGCGCGCGCGCGAGGTCTATCGCGGTGCGCCCTGTCTTATGCAGGACCTCGATCGATCTCGAGTCGATGTCGCCGACGATGCCCTCAACGGCGGCTCCGTCGTCGGTTGTGATCCAGACACGTTGACCGGTTCGCACAGTGCCCGTGCCGACTTGCGCAACTTGTCCGCGGCCGCGGGTCGTGTACCGCCCGAGCGGCGCCGCGACACCGATGGACACGACGGCGTCCGGGCCGTCGTCGTGGATCGCGAATCGAAAGTCCTGCCGCAGGAGCAGATGAGGCCCAACACGCTGGGCGAAGCCCACACCCAGCATCAACGCGGGTCCAAGACTGGTCACGACCCTCGTGGGCTGGTCGATGGCAGGCGAGCCGGACCGAGGGCCGTCTGCCGGGACCGTGAATTGTCCGCGATGCAGGCCGCCGCCGACGATCCCTTCGACGGCGAGCGGGCCAATGTTCGCGAACGTCCGATGGACTTCGACGACAAATCGCTGTGAGCGCACCCGGGACGGAATCGGACCCGCCGTGGTGACTACCGCGTCAGCGCGTGCCGTCAGCGCGAGGTCCGGCGTGAAATTCAGCGTGAGCCGCGGGGACAGCGCGCGTGCCGTCGGGCCGCCCTGAGTCCCGAACGACGCATCAACCCCGATGTCGACGAGTGGGCCGGGCAGGCCGGCCTGGGCGAACACCGTCGCCGGGCTGAGGGCCGCGGCAACGGTGCAGAGGATGAGGATGGTGTAGCGCATCGAAAGCTCCTTGTCTCTCAATGCGCGAATGCGCCCCGTGACGGCTCAGGTGCGCCAGCGCTGCTCTGCGATTTCCAGCATCGTCGCGGCCTGCAGGCATGGGCCCTCTGCGCCCTGTGCGTGCGAAGCGCCGTGGCGGGCCCAGGCCAGTGCCGTTTCTCCGTAGAGCTCATCCTTGACCGTAGGCGAGGCGCCGTTGGCGAGCAGCAACTCGACCACGTGCACCTGCCCTCGCCAGGCCGCCTGCTGAAGTGCGGTCGCACCTGATTCGCCCACCGAGTCTGGTGGGAACCCGCACGCCAGCATGAGCCGAACCTGAGCGATGCTCCCGCGGGCCGCGGCGCGGACGAACTCGTCGGCGTCGGCGCGCGCGAGGGCCCCGAGCACGTGCGGATGGTCCGAGACGAGTTCCTGCGCCGTGTCAGCGTCGTCCGCCAGACACGCGCCGATGAACCGATCGGCCGGTGTCGAGTCGTCCACGATGCCGCGCGCACGCAGCAGTTCGGCGACTTCGATGTTGCCGGCGCGGACGGCGGTGGCGATCACCGAACGACCGTCTGCGTCGCGGACGGTCAGCTTGACGTCGTGCGCCAGGAACATCTCGATGAATGAAGCTGGTGCGTATGTGACGAGCGTATGCAGGGGAGAGCGACCCGTTACACCGATGGCCGTCGGGTCGTAGCCCCGATCGAGCAACGCTTCCCACAGGTATGGGTGAGCGCCGAGGAGGTTGGGCATGCGGAGGTGCTGCATCTCGCGCGGGTCGGTCGGCATCGTGTGCGGGTCTCCGCCGCGTGCTTTGAAGGCCTCGAAAACCTGCTGCATTCGTTCCTTCACTGCTGGCCGCCGGAAGTACTCGCCGAAGAGTCGATGCATTTGTGCCTGATCTTTGTCGAGGTGGTTGGTCATCCACTGCCGCATCGTCTCGCGCGGCTCCTGCGCGTTGTTCCGCTTGAGGATGACGACCAGCGCTATGTTGCCCGACAGCAGCGCTCGCATGATCGCGGGGACCGGCGTGCCCGGCAGCCGCTCATCGTCGACAGCGGTCCCCGGATCGGCGCCCGCGGCAAGCAGCACCTCGGCGCAATCGCACAGGCTCGTCGCGTGACGTGTGCTCAGCCGAGCAAGTGGAGATGAGCACACGTAGTCGAGCGGCGCCCACCCGTCGCGCGCTGTCGTGGCGAGCAGTGGGGCACCGTCGAGGTGTCGACGCAACGCGGCGACATCGCCTAGCGCAGCGGCGGCGAAGACGTTGGTCGCGGCGAGACCGCCGAAGTGCGGCAGATCCCGCCGGAACGTCACGAGGTGTCCGCCGCGGACCGCGGCCAGTAGTCGCGCCAGCGGATCGCGGGACCGCGTGAGCTCGGCCCAGCTTGCGAAGCCTCGCTGCATGGCCATGGCCTGATGCACGTCCGCGAGCTGGATGTGCCGCGCCACATCGTTCGCGGCGAGACCGTCGAGGCTGGAAAGAACTGCTCGGACAGACGCGAGGGCCAGAGGGTCGCCAGCGCGGCATGCGCGCAGCAGCCGTTTGGCTTCTTTCTTCAGATGTTCGAGGTTGAAGGCGGACGAGTGATCGGCGGACATGCTACGACCTCCTGGATGTGCCCGTGTCCGCACAGCGGGGCAGAGGTGCGTAGTCAACGCAGCTGGTGTTCAGTTCAGGTGGGATGGTCCCTTTCCGCGGACAGGAGGCGTCCTGGCGTCGCCGGCGCCAATATACCAAAACCCGCGCGCCAGGCGCGCCGGATCATCAGCGGTCGGGCATTCGCGGAAACGCCACGGAATGGGCGCGCAGGCTGGGCTCAGCCGTCCGTTTGGCCCCGGTCCAGGCCGCCGACTGCACCGAGTCACTGCCCCCGGTCCACCAGGCGGCTTGGAGGTGAGCCTGCTCCGGAAGCGGGAAGCCGAGCAGGTCCTCGATTTCAGCGAACGTCAGCACCACGTTGTCGGCGAACCGTCGATCAAGGTAGGTGAACAGGGGGCGATACGGCGATGTCAATGGCGACGTCACGTCGTGCCATCGCCATCGGCCGTCGACGCGTTCGCGATGGGACGTACCTCAATTGCGGCGGGTGGCAGGGCCATGACTGGAGCATGACACAGCGGCACGACAGCGCGGCATGTTTGCAATCCATCTGGGCCGGTCGAAGGAACGTGCCCTTTCCCGGAGCGGCCGGGCCCATGTAGCCATCCGGCCATGCCATCGTTTATCGTCAAGTCATGACCGTCACGTCCGCGAAAGAGACCCTCGGCTTCCAGACCGAGGTCAAGCAACTCCTGCACCTCATGATCCACTCCTTGTATGGCAACAAGGAGATTTTTCTGCGCGAGCTCATCTCGAACGCGTCCGATGCCTGCGACAAGCTGCGCTTCGAAGCCGTGGCCGACAGCGCGCTCACCGAAGGCGAGGCGGACTTCCGCATCCGCGTGAGTTACGACACGGTCGCGCGCACCATCACCGTGTCGGACAACGGCATCGGCTTGTCGCGGCAGGAGGTCATCGACCACATCGGCACGATTGCCAAGTCCGGCACGCGCGAGTTCTTTTCACGGCTCACGGCCGACAGCGCGAAGGACGCGCAGCTGATCGGGCAATTCGGCGTCGGCTTCTACTCCGCGTTCATCGTGGCGGACCACGTCACGCTCGTGTCGAGGCGGGCGGGTGCGCCGACGGAGGAGGGCGTGCAGTGGGAGAGCGCGGGCGAGGGCGACTACACGGTCGAGCACGTCCGGAAGGACGCGCGCGGCACCGACGTCATTCTGCACCTGCGTGCCGAGGAGGATGACCTGCTCTCCGGCACGCGGTTGCGCGACATCCTGCGCAAGTACTCCGACCACATCACGTTCCCGATCCTGATGAAGAAGGAACGCTGGGACGTGGACGCGAAGGCACAGGTCGTCACCGACGACGACGAGCAGGTCAACCAGGCGTCTGCCTTGTGGGCGCGGTCGAAGTCCGAGATCACGGATGCGCAGTACGAGGAGTTCTACAAGCACGTCGGGCACGACTTCGAGCCGCCGCTGGCCTGGACACACGCCAGGGTCGAAGGACGCCAGGAGTTCACGCAGCTGTTCTACATTCCACGTCGGGCGCCGTTCGACGTGTGGGACCGTGACCACCGGCACGGCGTGAAGCTCTACGTGCGCCGCGTCTTCATCATGGACTCGGCCGAGCAGCTCCTGCCGCCGTACCTGCGGTTCGTTCGCGGTATTGTCGACTCGAGCGATCTGCCGCTGAACGTCTCACGCGAGATTTTGCAGCAATCCTCAGACGTGGCTCAGATGCGCACCGCATCCGTGAAGCGCGTGCTGAGCCTGCTCGAGGATCTGGCCGAGAAGCACCAGGACAAGTACACGACGTTCTGGACGGAGTTCGGCCGCATCCTCAAGGAAGGCATCATTGACGATGGCGCCAACCGGGAGCGGATTGGAAAGCTCCTGCGGTTTGCCACCACCCACTCGGATAGCGCGGACCAAACCGTCTCGCTCAGCGAATACGTGGGCCGCATGAAGGCTGGCCAGGACGCCATCTACTACGTCGTCGCTGACGGATTCGCCGCGGCGAAGAACAGCCCGCATCTCGAGGTGTTCCGCAAGCACGGCATCGAGGTTCTGCTACTGAGCGATCGGGTGGACGAGTGGGTGACCGGCCACCTCACGGAGTTCGAAGGCAAGAAGTTGATCTCGGTGACTGAGGGCGACCTTGACGTCAGCAAGCTTGGCGAAGCGCCGTCAGCGGTGGCCGACGAACTCAAGGAAGACGAGTTCAAGGACCTGCTCACGCGCATGCAGGAGGCGCTGGGCGACCGTGCGAGCAAGGTGCGCCTCACCCATCGACTCACCGATTCGCCCGCGTGCCTCGTGAACGACGAACATGGCATGAGTCGTCACCTCGAGCGCCTCATGCGCGTGGCCGGTCAGCAGATGCCGGCCACGAAGCCCGTCCTCGAGATCAACCCTGATCACCCCATCGTGCAACGCCTCAAGGCCGAGGGCGATGCGACGTTGTTTTCGGACTGGAGCCAGATCCTCTTCGATCAGGCCCTCCTCGCCGAAGGCGGCGAGCTCGAGGATCCCGCGACCTTCGTGAAGCGCCTGAACAAGCTGACCCTCGCGCTCGCCGGCGGCGGCGGGCCCAAGATCTGGACGCCGTGACATTTGATCATCGAGGATCGGGGCATCGGGCGATTGCATCGGGGGATCGGGTCATCGGCCAATCTATCGGGACATCGGGACATCGGGACATCGAATGAGGCGACTCGCAGTCACAGTGGTGTTTCTGGTGGGAGGGCTTGCGGTGATTGCCGGCGGGCTGATGCTGACCAATCCCGCGCCAGCGGTGCGCCGCCTGAGCGGCGCTGCGGACAGTGCCACGCCGTTCGTGGTGAAGTTCCACGCGCGATGGTGTCCGGTCTGTATGACGACGAAGGACGTGTGGGCGACGGTGCAGGCGGAGTACGGAGAACGCGTCCGGTTGGTCGTGTTCGACTTCACGAGCGACGGCACTACAGAGGCGAGCCGGCGCGAGGCCCGGAGACTCGGTCTCGAGCGCGTGTTCGAGGACCATGTGGGGGAGACGGGAACCGTGCTCGTGCTGGACGGGGCGACCCGCGAGGTGAAATACAGCCTGCACGGCGACCGTGAGGCGGCGCACTACCGTGACGCGATTGACGCGGTGCTGTCCGTCGATCCGTCAGGACCCGCGCGTCTTTCGCTACTTGACGGCGGTCTTGAGGAGGGTCAGACCCTTTCGCACGAGCGTTGGTGAGAGGTCTGTGAGGCCTGGACGAGGATGGGCCTTGAGGATGTGCCGCGAGAGGCTGTTGGTGGGGATGGACTCACCGCAGTAGCGGCACAGGGCCTTCCCTGCGGAGATTTGAACGTTCTGCATAGTCCACCAGCATGACCCGGCGAGAGAAGCGCGTCAAATGCCTGCCGCCCCGGACCTGAAGGTCCGGGGCTCCAAGGAGGGCGCACGTCATGGGAGGGGCACACGTCATGCGAAGTGAATCCAGATCCCCAGGATTGCCGCGGCGACGCCGAGGGTCATCACCACGTCGCTTGTCGTGCCTCGGAGGCTGGCCACCCCCTTCGCGGACCAGTCGAACGTCAGGTCCTCGATGCCGGGGCGGCGCTCGGGCCGGGTGCGGCTGAGCGCCACCATCATCAACACCGAGAACATGAACACGACGATGGCGAAGTTCAGGAAGTTGAACTTTGCGATCGGTTCGAGCGCGCCCAGGTTCCAGTGGAGCGCATCGCGCGCCACGTCCATGAGGAACCGCGCGGCGCCGATGATGCCGCCGGCCACGAGCGTCACGAACGCGGCTTGCGCCGTGGCGCCCCGCCACAGCACGCCCACGAGGAACACCGCGGTAATCGGCGCGGCCACGTAGGCCTGCACGCTCTGCAAGTACTGGTAGAGCTGGCTGCTCAGGTACGGGATGACCGGGATCCACAGGATGCTGAGCGCCACCACCACGCCCGTTGTGATCCGGCCGAACATGACCAACTGTCGCTCGGAGCGATGTGGGTGCGTCTTCTTGTAGATGTCGATGGTGATGAGCGTGGAGCACGAGTTCAGCACGGAGCTCATGGCCGACATCAGCGCGGCCATGAGGGCCGCGACGAGCAGGCCCTTGAACCCGGGCGGCATGAGCCTCAGTACCAGCGTCGGAAACGCGTTGTCGCCCGTGACAACCGTGGGGTAGAGCGCCTTGGCGATGAGCCCGGGCACGACCAGGATGAACAACGGCAGGATCTTCAGCGCCGCGCAGAGGATTGTGCCCTTACGCGCGTCGGAGATGCCGCGCGCGCTGAGCGTCTTCTGGACAATCGACTGATCGGTACACCAGTACCAGATGCCCAGGATCAGCACGCCCAGCGTGGATCCTATCCACGGATAGGACGGATCGCTGAGCGGCTTGATCATGTGGAAATAGTCTGCCGGCAACGCCGCGCGCAGGCCCGCGAACCCGCCGACTTCGCCGAGACCAATCACGGTGAGCGTGGCCGCCCCGGCAATGAGCACGATCGACTGGAAGAGGTCGGTGTAGATCACGGCCGCGAGTCCACCGCTGACGGTGTAGATGCCGGTCGCCACGACCAGCAGAATCGACGTGGTCAGGTAGTTCCACCCGGCGACCTGCTCCATGAGGATGGCGCCCGCGTAGAGGTGCACCGAGATCTTCGTAAAGATGTAGGCGAAGAGGGAGATCAGCGTGAGGTACCGGCGGGAGCGCGCGTCGAAGCGCTTCTCGAGGAACTCGGGCATCGTGAAGACCTTCGTGCGCAGGTAATACGGCACGAAGAGCCACCCGAGCAGGAAGAGACAGAAGGCCGCGCCGAGTTCATAGCAGGCCACGGCCAGGCCGGAACTGGCTCCCGCGCCGGCGAGGCCAATGAAGTGCTCGCTCGAGATGTTCGTCGAGAACAGGGAGGCGCCGACGGCAAACCATCCGACATGCTGGCCCGCCAGGAAGTACTCCCGCGTCGTATTTTTCCGGCGCGAGTGATAGAGGCCGATGCCGAGGACGACCGTGAAGTACGCGGCGATGATGAGCGAGTCAAGCACGGACGGATTGTAGGCGATCCGCCTCGGGCTGGGAGGGAAGATCCAGGCGATTCGTCAAGCCGGGACCGCCCGCTGTCTGGACCTGCCCCGGCGCGCTCGGGGCGGCTGCTCGGCCCAGCCCTGGAGGAAGGCCACCGTCCAGGCCTCATCGTCAGTCAAGCCCTTCACCGATCTTCGCTTGGCCTGCGCACGGGCCGCGACGTTGCCGACGCTGAACGCCGCGAGCACGGCAGGGTGGACGTAGCACGCCCGGCACACCGCGCGTGTGTTGCCCAGTTCGCCGGCCACGCTGTCGATGGCTCGTAACGTCAGTTGCTTCGCCTCGGTCTTGTTGCGCGGGGCGGGCGACTCACGCAGGAGTCGGGCGACAGACACCGTCCCCCACCAGGTTCGAAAGTCCTTGGCGGTGACGTCCGTACCGGAGACGTCGGCGAGATACCAGTTGACGTCTGTTGAGCCGATCGTCCGCGGCTGCCCCTTCTCGTCCAGGTATTGGAAGAGCGTCTGGCCCGGTAGATCCTGGCACCGCCGGACATCCCGTGCGAGCACGGGGTCTTCGACGCTGATGTGGTGCATGACCCCCGACTTGCCCTTGAAGCGGAATTCCACACGTTTGCCCTGAATGCGCGCGTGTCCGTCCTTCAACGTCGTCAGACCGTACGAGTCGTTCGTGCGCGCGTACTCGTCGTTGCCCACCCGGATGTGGGTCCGCTCGAGCAGCGAGACGACCACGGCCAGGACGCGCTTGCGCGAGAACGGCGCCTTGGCGAGGTCACGTGTTAGGGCTCGTCTGATTACGGGCAACGCGCGGGCGAACTCGAGCAGATGATCGAACTTCGCTTCGTCGCGAACGGTCCGCCAACGCGGATGATAGCGATACTGTTTACGTCGTCGCGCATCCCGTCCCGTCGCCTGGATGTGGCCGACGGCATTAGGAGAAATCCACACGTCCGTCCACGCTGGCGGGACTGCCAGCGACCGGATTCGCCGCAGCGTCGCACCATCCTTGACAAGACGCCCGCCCGGCCATCGGTAGACGAATGCGCCGGGACGCCCCGCCCGCGCGATCCCCGGGCTCTCGTCGGTGGCGTACGAGAGTCCGGGAACGCGGGTTGGGGCGGTCGACGTGGTCGTGGCCGCCATGGTCGGCGCAATCGGGCGAGCGGCTACCTCGTGGTCGTTGCGCGCTGATGCGCGACCTCGAGAGTATTGACCACCTGCGCGACGTTCGGCACGCCCGCGGCCAGTTTCTCCACGGCATCGCGTGCGCCCTGGGATTGCACGCTGCCCGTCAGCGTCACCACGCCCGATTTGACGCTGTAGTCGACGCCATCCTTGTAGCCGCCCTGCGTTAGCGCCGCGTGCAGGTACTTCTCGATCGCCGCGTCCACGTCCGACGAGATCGTCTTCGCGTCGCTCTCCATGCCCGGCGGGAGCACTTTGATTTCGTTGGCGACGACGTCGCGTGGGTCCAGGGCCTTGGCTACAGCATCAGCGCGCGCCTTGTCCGCATCATTCGTGACCGATCCTCCGAGCGTCAGAACGCCCTTCTCGCGGTCCTGTTTGACGCTGACGTCTTTGAGGCCGCCGTTGTCGAGCGACGTGCGGAGGCTGTCCGAGACGTCGGGCGATTGCGCCGGCGCAGGCGAACAGGCGGCGAGACCGACGACGACGAGCAGGGCGGAGGCATAGCGGATCATGAAGTCCTCTCAAGAATGACGAGCCTGGAGTGACTCGGTGTGAGCCAGACGAGTGCAAAGGAGGTGCCGAGGCGCTCGTCTGGCATCGTGTGGCGTATCGCTTGCACGAACGGCCAATGGAGGTGCTTATGGCCAATTACGGCAAGAAGGCGCAATCGAAGGTTCGCCGCGCGATGCATGAACGCAGGGAAGGCACATTGCGAAGCGGCCGATCCGGGCGGAAGGTGTCCAGCCGTAAGCAGGCGATTGCCATTGGATTGTCTGAAGCACGACAGGATGGCGCGAAGGTGCCCGCCCCTGGATCGCCGAAACCGAAAGCGGCCCGTTCCACGGCGAAGAAATCGTCCAGAACGCGGACGACGCGATAGGCACAATATGAGAAGCGCACTACCGACGATTGCCGGCCTGCTTCAGGCAGGGGTCAGGACCTGCACTAGAGGTCCAGGGCCAACGTGGGACAACCACCCGCCGATGTTTACCTCCGCGTGTGTGAGCCTGGCCCTGTCATCGGCCCTGTGCCGCCGATCCCTTGATATTCCGCGGCAGGGACCTTGCAGTCACGTCTGTGACTCCCAGCCGGAGGCCCCATGAGACGCCCTTCCTTTCTCGCGTCGGCCGTTCTATTCAGTACGTTGCTTGCCGGTGTGCCCGCGGCGCAGGTCCAAGACCGAGTGCCGAATCGCGCCGAGCCCATGAATGATGCTGCGTTCATGCACAATGCCCGGGCGATGGGTCAAGCCGAAATCGATCTGGCCGAACTGGCTCAAGCTCGAGGTCAGGATGAGGGCCTGAAGTCCCTCGCGTCAGCCATCAGGACCGAACACATGCAGACGGCCCTCGAACTGAAGACGCTGGCCTCGAGCAAGCGCGTAGACCTGCCTGTGCCAATGGGACTCGACAAGTTCACGAAGGACCAGTTCAGCCGTCTGTCCGGCATTGCGTTCGATCGCGCGTACCTCGACCGCACAGTGCAGGATCACCGGCAGGCGATCGCCAACTTCATTCACGCGTCCGGCAGCGCGGATGAAGATGTGCGCGCCTTCGCGCTGAAGGTGCTCCCGACGATGTCCGATCATCAACGGCGAGCAGAGGAACTGCAGAAGCAGTTTGGGGAGCGGGCCAAGGCGCGCTGACCTCAGACGCCCGGTCGCACGCTGGCTGACGCGGATGGCGCGGGTCGCCTAATATCCCTTCATGCCCCGCATCCTGGCGGCTGACGCCCGCTTCCCGGCGCTCTATCACGCTCAGGCGGACGTGGCGCGCGAGTTCCTGCGCGTCGTTGGCGGTCGAGGCGAGGCCACACCGGAGCGCGTGGGCCGCTTCTTTCACAGTGTGGGCGTGGCCGGTCGGCACATGGTATTGCCGATCGAGGCCTATCCGCGCCTCAATGGCTTCGGCGAACGCAGCACGATCTGGCTCGAGCATGCGCTGGAGCTGGGATCGGCGGCGGTCGACGGCGCGCTGGCGCGCGCGGGTCTCTCGACCCGCGACGTCGCGCTGTTCGGGTTCAGCACCGTGACCGGTGTGGCCGTGCCGTCGCTCGAGTCGCGCATCATCAGCAGGCTCGGCGGTTTTCGCGCGGACTGTCGGCGTCTGCCGCTGTTTGGGCTGGGCTGCGTCGCGGGTGCCGCGGGTATCGCGCGTGTGTGCGATTTCCTTCGCGCGTACCCGCGCGAGGCCGCCATCATGCTGTGCGTCGAGCTGTGCTCCCTGACGTTTCAGCTCGCCGACATGTCGGTCGCCAACGTCATCGCGTCGGCGCTCTTCGGCGACGGTGCGGCCTGCGTGGTCCTCGTCGGGGATGAGCATCCGCTCGCGACCGGCCGCGCCCCATCCATCATCGACACGCGCTCCGTCCTGTTCGAAGGGACCGAACGGACCATGGGGTGGGACATTGTCGACACCGGTTTCCGCATCGTGCTGAGCGGATCGGTACCCGATCTGGCGCGAGGGCCGTTCTCGTCAGCCGCGCGCGCGTTCCTCGCGTCGCACGAATTCGAACCTGGAGGCGTCGAACACTGGATTGGACATCCCGGTGGACCGGCCGTGATCGATGCGATCGAACAGGGCCTGTGCCTGCCTCGCGGGACGCTCGACGCCAGTCGACGCGGTCTGGCGGAGCGCGGCAACCTGTCGTCGGCCTCCGTGCTCGTACTGCTGCGCGATGTCCTGGACGGCGAACGCCCCGCGGCCGGGGCGCCCGGCATGCTGTTCGCCATGGGACCTGGATTCTGCGCCGAGCTGGTGCTCTTGCGTTGGTGACGAGGTCGGCGTTCACGGCGCTCGTGATCGCCGTGGTGCTGCAGCGGCTGGTCGAAGTGCGCGTGTCGCGCCGACACGAACGCCACTTGCGTGCTCGCGGCGCTGTCGAGTCCGCAGCGACGCAGATGCCGCTCATGGTCGCCCTGCACGCGGCGTGGCTCGCGGCAATGGTCGTCGAAGTCTGGGTGTTACAGCCGCCGTTCCGTCCCTGGCTTGCCGGGATGGCGTTTGCGGGGTTTGCGGCCGGCCAGACGCTGCGCCTGCTCGCCATGTACGCCCTCGGACCACGATGGACCGTGCGGGTGTTGACGCTGCCGTCGGCCGATCCCGTCACGCATGGTGTGTATCGCTACGTCCGGCATCCGAACTATCTCGG
The DNA here is from genome assembly GCA_039933635.1 of Acidobacteriota bacterium. Taxonomy (GTDB): domain Bacteria; phylum Acidobacteriota; class Vicinamibacteria; order Vicinamibacterales; family SCN-69-37; genus JBDTNQ01. Next base: position 971 of record JBDTNQ010000076.1, on the reverse strand, counting down.
CGTGGTGCTCGAGATGGCCACGCTGCCACTTGTCCACGGGGCCGTGTGGACGGCGGTCGTGTTCTCGATGGCCAATGCCGGCATGCTCACCGTGCGGATTCGCGCCGAGGAAGCCGCGCTCGATCATGACAACGCGTATCAGCAGCACTTTGGTGCGCGTGCCCGTTTTCTGCCGACCTCCCGGGAGCCGCGGCCGCCATCGTGACCCGGGATCTGATCGTCATCGGCGCTGGCCCGGCAGGACTGGCCACCGCCATCGCCGCGGCACGACACGGTGTGCGCACGCTGGTTGTTGAAAAGCGATCGCTGCCGATCGACAAAGCGTGCGGCGAGGGTCTGCTCCCGAACGGCGTCGAGGCGCTGGCGAGGCTCGGGCTGGCCTCGTCGGCGCTCGTTCGTTCTTCCGCGCCGATCCAGGGCATTCGGTACATCACCGCCTCTGGCAGTATCGCGTCGTCCACATTCCCGATGGGCACCGGCCTCGGCATGCGGCGAGCGTGTCTCTCTGAAGCACTGGTCGCGCGAGCGCGAGAGGAACCGACACTCGAGATTCGCAGTGGCGTGCTCGCCGAGATGCAGTGGAGCAGGCACGGGCCGCGAGTCACCGTCGGCGGGACAACATGGCAGCCGCGTCTCGTGATTGGTGCCGACGGATTGCACTCGCGCGTGCGCAGCGCGGCAGGCATCGAGACGAAACACGGGCGACGACGACGCTGGGGAATGCGGCAGCATTTCTCTGGCGCGGCGTGGACTGACTACGTCGAGGTGTACTTCGGTCGGCGGTTCGAGGCGTACGTCACCCCGGTGACGGACGGCGTGAATGTGGCGTGGCTCTGGGATCAGGACGCCATCTTCGACGGGGGGACGAGGGGGCGAGGGGACGAGGGGACGAGGGGGCGAGGGGACGAGGGGACGGGGGGCGGAGGGTTCGAACGTTCGAAAGGGGAGAGCGACGGGCCCTGGCCGCCGAG
>JBDTNQ010000075.1:0-22045 GCA_039933635.1 Acidobacteriota bacterium | reverse complement strand
GACGTCGAACCCTCATGCGACGACCGGGATGTAGGCGACGCAGCCGGCTGACCGCCGCCGCAGTCTACAAGCGTCGCAAGCGTCTATCCCCTCTACGTCGCAAAGGCGGAGAAGAAGGGACGCACGAAGGCCGAGGTCGACGAGAGCATTCGCTGGGTGACGGGAAATAGCCAGAAGGCGCTACCTGGACAAGCTGATCGTCGAATCGGCAAAGGGCAAGGCCATCGAGAAGATTCTGGCTCCCTACAGATTCTCCAGAATCGCATCCCCCATGGCGGCCGTGTTCACTGTCTTCGTCCCCGGTGAGGCGATGTCGCCCGTGCGAATCCCCTGCTCGATGGTGGTCGCCACGGCTTTTTCAATCGCCGCCGCCGCATCATGTTCGGCGAACGAGAACCGCAGCATCAGCGCGGCCGACAGAATCTGCGCAATGGGATTGGCGATGCCCTTGCCGGCGATGTCTGGCGCCGTCCCGCCCGCCGGCTCGTACATTCCGAACGTGCCCTCCGCAAGACTCGCCGACGGCAGCAAGCCCATGGATCCGGTGAGCATGGCGCACTCGTCCGAGAGGATGTCGCCGAACATGTTGCCGCAAAGCATCACGTCGAATTGACGCGGGTTCTTCACGAGCTGCATGGCCGCGTTGTCGACGTACATGTGCGACAGCGCAATGTCCGGATACTGCTGGCCCACCGCCGTCACGACTTCACGCCAGAACACCATGCTCGTGAGCACGTTGGCCTTGTCGATGGACGTCAGCCGCTTCTGCCGCGTGCGCGCGGCCAGGAACGCCTTGTGCGCGATCCGCTCGATCTGCCGGCGCGAGTATTCCTTCGTATCCCACGCGTGTTCGGAGGGTCCGCTGCCCTCGCGCCCCTTCCCCGCCGGGCGCTGCGAGAAGTAGGCGCCACCCGTCAGTTCGCGCACGACCAGGATGTCGAAACCGTCACCAACGATGTCGGGACGAAGGGGACAGGAGGGGACAAGCGCCTTGTAGACCTTGCCCGGACGGAAGTTGCAGTAGAGATCGAAGTGCTTGCGAAGCGGCAACAACGCGGCCCGCTCCGGTTGCTGGTCCGGCGGCAGGGTTTCCCACTTCGGACCGCCCACCGATCCGAACAGGATCGCCTGACTGTCTTCGCAGATCTTCAGCGTGTGCGGTGGCAACGCGTGCCCATGTCGATCGATTGCGATGCCGCCCACGTCCGCCGGGCGATACTCCGCGCTGAACCCGAACGTCCGCCCGGCCGCATCCACCACACGAATGGCCTGGTCCATCACCTCCGGACCGATGCCATCACCCGCCAATACCGCAATCGCCAGTGTCTTCATCGAACTCCCATGCTCCGTTGAGAAGGATCCACCCGGGCCGTTGCCCCGCCGAATTCTACTCTGCCTCCGATCCCCGCCACGGACATGTCATCGTTTTCGGTGCCTCGAAAGGGCCAATTCGCCCTATCTTGCGATACGCTGCCCAGGGCGCCGGCGGCAGGTCCGCGCGGGCGCGAAGGCAACGGACCCTGATAGGACCCCGATGACGCAGCCACCAACCGCTACCCCAGCTCACCGCACACCGTCCGCGCGCGCGCGCCGCATCCCCGCGTCGCACGTCGTGGCCGTCAAAGGCACGACGGCCGATCGCGTCGTCTCTGCGCTCGTCGAGCACATCCGTAAGCATCGCCTGCCAGCCGGCGCGAACCTGCCGTCTGAGCTGCAGACGAGTTCACAGCTCCACGTCAGTCGTTCCGTCGTGCGCGAGGCCTACAGGTCGTTGAGCAGTGCGGGGCTCGTCGAGATCGCGAACGGCCGCTCGCCGCGCGTCGGCCAGATCACGAACCGATCGCTGATCCAGCTGGTGCAACACGCGCTCTCCACGCGACAGGCGTCCGCGGCGCAGATCCTCGAGTTGCGCGGACCGATCGAAGAACACGCCGCGGAACTGGCCGCGCGGCATCGCGCCGCGGAGGACGTCCGCGACCTCCGTCACGCCGTCTCCGCCCTGCGCGCGGCCGGCGCGAGGACGGACGCGTACGTCAAGGCCGACCTCCGATTCCACGAGATCATCGGACGCGCCACCGGCAACCCGATGTTCGGCGTCGTCGTGAGCGCCTTGCGCCACTCGATGGGGGAATCGATTCGCGTGAGTCTCGCGGGCCGTCGGTCACGCGCGGAACTGCAGCGGGTCATCGTCACGCACGCCAAGATCGTGGACGCCATCGAACGCGGCAAGGCGAGCGACGCCCGCCGGCTCATGGCGAAACACTTCGATGAAGCGCGCGAGTCCGTCCGGCGCCTGGCGGCCGACGAGGCCGCGGCGGCCGCGGCACGGTTGGTCCGCGGGGGCCGTCGGCGCGCGACGAGGGCCTGATTTCTCTTCTCTATCTCGAGAGCGCGTAGGCCACGTACCCGACGGGCCCCGTCACCGCTTCGGGCGCCGGCGCGCCTGGGGCAGGGCGCACGATGGGCGGGGCTTCCGAGGCCGCCGGTACCAGCAGGTACTGGCGACCGTCGACCTCATACATCGACGCGGCCGCCTTGATCAGCGAGCCCCCAAAGTTCCCCGTCCACATCACCTTACCGGTGTCCGCGTCGTAGGCGCGCACCTTGTTGTCCCCGCCAGGGATGAAGATCAACCCGGTGGCCGTCACGATCGGCGTCGTCCGCATCTGCGTCATGCCTGTGCCGGTGATGCCGTACGCCGCGAGGACGGGATCATCACCGACGCCGACGCGCCACTTGATCGCCGGCACATTGAGGTCGTATTTCACCAGCGTCGTGAAGGGCGGCTTGATCCGGACGCCAATCGTGCCGTACTCATTGATGACGTATCGCGGCGTGTTCTCGACGCCGTCTGGATAAGGAGCCGGCCCGGCACCACGCCCGCGCGCCGCGGGCGGACGCGCCAGAGACGGGCCCGCCCCGACAATCAGCTCGGCCGGCACGCCCGGGCCCGCCCCACGCGGCCCACCGCCACGCGGCCCGGCACCACGTCCCGCCGCGCCAGGTGCGCCGGGTGGCGCCATCAGGAACTGCACCACCAGCTCGAGTTCGTCCGGCGTGATGTGCTGCACCGGCTCCATCCGTCCATAGCCGTTGATAACGTTCGTTCGAATCGCGACGGGATCCAGTCTCGCGCCCGCGGACTGCAGTAGCGTCGGGCCTTCCGCCGTGCCATTGCGATCCGCGCCGTGGCACTGCGCGCACTCACGCTGGAAGATCGGCGCGCCGGGCAGGACCGCAGCCGGACCCGCACCACCCGCCCGCCCTTCGCCTGGCCGCGTCAGGCGCAGCAATCCGGGATTGTCCTGCGAGATCACGTACACGACGCCATTCGGTTCCGCGGCCGTCGTGCCGAACAGCGCCCCACCGTTGCTGCCCGGGATGTGAATCGTGTCGGTGAAATCGATCGGCGTGAAGATGCCCTGGTTCCGGGCCTTCGACACGCGCTCCTTGAACGCCACCCGCTGTTCGTCCGTGATGCTCGGATAGGGATTGATGTCGTCCAGCGTGAAGGACTGCTTCGCGAACGGCGGCACCACGGTCGGATACGGCTGCGTGGGCCAGCTCTGCTCGCCCGGCATCGTGCTCGTCGGCACGGGCCGTTCCTCGATCGGCCAGATCGGATCGCCGGTTTCGCGATTGAAGACGTAGAGGAACCCCGTCTTCCCCGCCATGGCCACCACGTCCACGTTCCTGCCGTTGCGCCTGATGGTCGTCAACTGCGGCGCCGCGTTGTTGTCGAAGTCCCAGAGGTCGTGATGGACGTTCTGGAAATGCCACAGCCGCTTCCCCGTGCGCACGTCGAGCGCCACGAGGCAATTGGCGAACAGGTTCGAGCCGGGCCGATCGGCGCCGTAGTAGTCGTACGTCGGGGAACCGGTCGGGATATAGGCGATGCCGCGCTTCGTGTCGATCGTCAGCTCACCCCAGGTGTTCGTGCCGCCGCTGTACTTGTAGGCCTCCTTCGGCCACGTCTCGTAGCCGAATTCGCCCGGATGCGGCACCGTGTGGAACTGCCACACCAGGTTGCCGGTCAGGATGTCGTAAGCGCGAATATCTCCGGGCGGCGACAAGTAGCCCTCGCCCGTCGCCGAGCCCAGCACGATCGTGTTCTCGAAAATCTCGCCGGGTGTACCGGATTGGATCCGCGCCACGTTCCCCGGCTCGCGACCCAGCCCTTCACGCAGGTCCACCCCGCCCCCCTTGCCGAAGGTCATGATCGACTTTCCCGTCGTCGCGTCGATCTGCTGGAGGTAGTCACCCAGGCTGAAGATCAGCCGGCGTTCCCTGCCGTCCTTGCTTTCCCAGTAGTTCATCCCGCGCGTGGTCATGCCCTGCATGCCCTCGTGGATCCAGATCTCTTTCCCGGTCTTCGCATCGAGCGCAACGAGGGACGCATTGCGGCCGCGGCCGTAGACGATGCCGTGCTCGACGACGGGGTTGAAGCCTGTCTCGCCGAACGGATAGCTCCAGGCGACAGCCATCTTCGTGACGTTCGCTTTGGTGATCTGCTTCGAGGTGACATACCGCGAGTTGTCCGCGTTGCCGCCGAAGCTGGCCCAGCCCTGGTCGGCGGCGGATGACACGACGATCGCGACCGCGCCGGCAGCCAGCGCCGCCGCAACGACGAGCGTTCCCGCAACACGGCGCGACCCCGAGCGAGATCGGTACACAGACATGCCCGCACTCCTTGCCCTTGCTGAAAACGAGATGCAAGTTGTACCGAAAAACGCGCCGGACATCCAGCGCAATCGATAATCTATGACTCCCCAGGGCGAGGGCCGCGTTAGGATGAACGGGGGATCAATCACGATGATGGGCACGGTTACTCGCAGGGAGTTTTCCTGGACGTTGGCCGCCGGCCTCGGCGCGGCGTCATGGAACGGCGCGTCGGCACAGGGCAATGCTCGCCGCCAGAAGATCGGTCACACCGGCATCACCTGGGGTTTTGCTCCGAAGGACGCCGAACAGGCCATCAAGGACGTCGCCAGCCTCGGCTACTACGGCTATGAATCCTTCGGGAATGTGCTCGAGAGCTGGGAGGCCACCGGTGGACTCAACGTGCTTCTCGACGCGCAGCACCTGCCGCTTCGCTCGGCCTACTGCCCCCTGAACCTGACCGACACCACGAAGCGGACCGATGAAGTCGCCAAGCTGGTCCGTTGGGCCAAGCTCATCAAGAAATGCGGCGGCTCGGTCGCGGTCCTCGGCCCCAACAGCGTGCCGCGCGCCACCTACGACTTCGCCGCCCACAAGACCGACATCGTCGCCGCCCTCAATGACATGGGGAAGGCCCTCGATGGCACCGGCGTCATCGGCGCGCTGCATCAGCACACCGGTACGTGCATCGAATCGCGGGACGAGACCTATGCGGTGATGGAAGCCGTCGACACCCGCTACGTGAAGTTCGGACCGGATGTCGGCCAGCTGCAAAAGGGCGGATCCGATCCGGTGAAGGTAGTGAAGGATTTCCAGTCCGTCGTGCACCACGTGCATCTGAAGGACTTCGATGGCGGCCCGGACTTCCTCGGCTACTGCCCGCTCGGCCGCGGGAAGGTCAACGTGCCGGCGATCGTGGATCTGCTGGAAACATCAGGCCACGACGTCATGATCATGGTGGAACTGGATCCGTCTGAGGGACGGCCCATGGCCATCGCGCCGGTCGAGACCGCGCGCATCAGCAAACAGTACCTGCAGACGCTCGGCTACACGTTCCGCTGATCCGGCGCGCCCGGCGTGTGACGGGCCGCATCTGCCGGTCTCACGCCTGGCCCGTCACCCGTGTCGGATCGACGACGTAGTCGCGTTCGCGGTATTCGAAGAAATCGAAATCCGCGTGCAACGCCGTTCCGGCCAGGTCCTGACAGGCCATGCCCACAAACGCGCCCGTGAAGTTCGGCGCACCGGGCGTGGTGGCTTCATCCGAGAGCACGCTCGCGTCGAACTGCTGCGGCACCCACTGCCACGCTCCCGCACCGACGCGATAGCCAAATCTCAGGCGCTCATGGTCGATTTCCGCCCGAAGTTCGAGCGGCCCGGCCGGGACGGCGATCGGCGTCGAAAATTGATCGGTCACAACGGCGTCGGGAATGCAGGACATGACGCGCAGGTGCCGACCTATCGCCTCGTCATGCGTGACGTAGAGGTAGTGAAACTTCGCGCTGTTGTAGTAGCAGACGAGACCGGCCATCTGCTGGAAGTGCTCCGGCTCGAACTCCATCCGCGTCACGGCGCTGTAGCACTGTGCCTGCTGCCGGCGCGCGACGAGCGATTGCCTGAACACGCTGCCAATGGATTCGCGCCCGTAGAGGCGGAGGTGGCCAGGCCGCGCCGCGAGACTGAAGAGCTCGTCGGGCCACGGTGACCGCAGCCACTGGAAGTCCATCGGCAGCGCCGGCTCGTCGAACTCCTCGCGCAGTCGGGCGGATGGCGCAAACGGGTGCGGGGTCAGGGCCGGAGCCGGGACGTCAACCGACGGTACGCCATGCCCATCCATCGTTCGCAGCCAGCCGTCAGCATCCCACCGCATCTTCGCAATCGCGGTCTCGCGTCCCAGGGTGCAGCGGCCTCGATTCCGAATCGGTCGGCCGCAGAGAAACACCATGTAGGTGTCGCCGTCCCGTGTGTCCACGAGATCCGCGTGGCCGGCCCGCTGCAACTCGGCATCCGGTCTCTGGCGGGCGCTCATGATGACAACGTCCGGGTGCAACTCGTACGGCCCGAGCAGCGTGCGCGAGCGCGCCATCGTGACGGCGTGCCCCCAGCCCGTGCCACCTTCCGCGACGATCAGGTAGTAGAAACCGTTTCGCGTGTAGAGGTGCGGCGCCTCGGTGAAGCCGAGGGGCGTTCCGGCAAAGATCACGTGCCGCGGCCCCACCAGCGCCCGCGTGACTGGCGAATATTCCTGCAGCACGATGCCGCCGAACCGGTTGTGGCCGGGACGATGGTCCCACACCATGTTGACCAGATACTTCCGGCCGTCGTCGTCGTGGAACAGCGACGGATCGAAGCCGCTGCTGTTCAGATAGACCGGATCCGACCACTCACCGTCGATGGCCGGGCTCGTCACAAGGTAGTTGTGAAAATCCCGAAACGACGCGCCCATCCGCCCGTACCGCTTTACGTCCGTGTAGATCAGGTGAAACAGACCGTCCGCGTGTGTCAGGCACGGCGCCCAGACGCCGCACGAGTCCGGATCGCCGAGCATGTTCAGCTGACTGGGTCGCGCCAGCGGACGGCCAATCAACCTCCAATGCACGAGGTCGCGTGAGTGATGGATCTGCACGCCCGGATACCACTCGAACGTGGACGTGGCGATGTAGTAGTCATCGTCCACGCGCACGATGGATGGATCGGGGTTGAAGCCTTTGAGGATCGGATTGCGAATAAGGGACGACATCAAGGAGGTTCTGGGTTCTGCGGTTCCGAGGTTCTGCGGTTCTGCGGTTCTGCGCAGGTCCGTCTATGTGCTCAGTTCGGCAGGCCGCTCGCGAACGAGCGTCCACAGTAACGTCGCGCCGATGAGATCCAGCACACCGAGCGCGATGAAGAACGGCGTGTAGCCCACCGTCGCGACGAGCGCCCCAATCAGCAGCGACGAGATGAGCACCCCCGCATTGCCGCAGGTACCGGCCATGCCGGCCACCGTGGCCACCTCGCTGCGCCTGAAGAGATCTGACGACATGGTGATCACCGTCACCGACAGGGTCTGGTGCGCGAAGCCGGCCAGGCTCAGGAGCGCGATAGCGGCGTAGGGACTCTCGACGAAGCCCACGAAACCCACCCCCATCATCATGATCGCGCCGGTCGTGAAGGCCCCACGGCGGGCGTTGATCAGCCCGACATTGAAGTACTTCTGCAGCAGCATGCTGATGGTGCCGCCGAAGAAGCAGCCGATATCCGCTGCGAGAAATGGGAGCCAGGCAAACAGGGCGATCTGCTTGAGATCGAAGTGCCGCACCTCGGTCAGGTAGAGCGGCAGCCAGAACGTCAGCGTGCCCCACGTGGGATCGGCGAGAAAGCGCGGCAACGCAATGCCCCAGAAGTTACGCTGCGCCAGAATGCTGCCGATTGAGGGACGACCCGCGCCTCGCAGATGTTGTTCCTGGCCCGAGACGATGTAGTCGCGTTCTTCGGTGGACAGGTGGGGATGCGTGTCCGGCGAGTGATACAGGGCCAGCCACAGCGCGACCCACACGAGGCCGATGGCGCCAGTGATGACGAACGCGCTCTGCCAGTTGTAGGCGAGGATGGCCCACGCGACCAGCGGCGCCGCGACCATCGAGCCCACCGAGGCGCCGATATTGAACAGCCCGCCAGCCAGGCCGCGCTCCCGGGCCGGGAACCACTCGGACGTGGCCTTCATCCCGGCGGGGTTCGCTGAGCCTTCAGCGAACCCCAGCAGCCCCCGCAACCACGCGAAGGCCTGCCAACTGTGCGCGAGACCGTGCGCCATGCTGATGAGCGACCAAGCGGCGGCGAAGATGGCAAATCCGATCTTCAGTCCCAGCACGTCCAGCACGTACCCGCAGATGGGCTGGAGCATGATCGCGCCCTGGAACGCGCCGAGGATCCACGAGTACTGCTCCTTCGTGATGTGCAGATCACCCAGGATCGTCGGCGCGGCGACCGCGAGAGTGCTTCGGGTCAAATAATTGATAATCGAGCCCAGCATCAGCAGGCCCATGACCCACCACCGAAGACTTCGGAACCGCTTGGCGCTCATGATGTGGGCGGCATCTTACACCGACATTCACCCCTCGTGGTCTGGCGCCTGCCTGCACGTGAGGCCGGCGCCGGGGTTCCTGGTGGGCGCGGTTTGAGCAACGTCGATGATTTCAGTAAGATCCCCGCACTCTACCGACGGCTGTCAGACAGGCGAAAAAACGCCCTCCTCGTTCACCAACTGGAGTTCCCGTGCCCATCACTCGACGCAACTTCGTCACGACCAGCCTGGCGGGGGTCGCCGGACTCTATGCGGGCACGACGCTCGAGGGCACGCCGGTGGCGTGGCAGGCGCCCGCGACCGATCTGACGGGCGAAGACGGCTACAAGCTGTGGCTGCGATACGCGCCGCCGAGCCCGGCAGCCGCCGCGCAGTACCGCCTGGCCATCCGGCAAGTCGTCGTCCAGGGACACACACCGACATCGGACATCATCCGCAAGGAAATGGCCACGGCCCTCGGATCCTTGCTGGGATCGCCGGTCCCGGTCGTTGAGGCGGCGTCATCCGATCGCGCGATCGTCGTCGGCACCCCCGAAAACTCGCCGCTCGTTCGCGGGCTCAGCTGGAGCGCCGACCTCACGAAGGCCGGCCCCGAGGGTTTCGTCATCCGGCCGATTCGTGTCGGCGGTCGATCGATGATCGCGATTGCGTCGTCCGGAGAAATCGGCGCGCTCTATGGCACGTTCCACTTCCTCCGTCTGCTGCAGACCGGGCGGCCGATCGACAAGCTCAACGTGATCGAGCGGCCCCGCGTGAAGCTGCGCATGATCAACCACTGGGACAACCTGAATGGCACGATCGAGCGTGGGTACGCGGGACGCTCGCTCTGGCAATGGACCGACCTGCCGGACAAAATCGATCCGCGCTACGCGGACTACGCGCGCGCGATGGCCTCGATCGGCCTGAACGGCGCGGTCGTGAACAACGTCAACGCGCAGATCCAGTTCCTGACGCCCGAGTTCTTCGCGAAGGAGGCCGCGCTCGCTGCGGTGTGGCGGCCGTACGGCGTCCGGCTGTACCTCTCCGTGAACTTCTCCGCCCCCGTCACGCTCGGCGGCATGACGACCGCCGATCCGCTCGACCCCACCGTCGCCGCATGGTGGAAGGCGAAGGCCGATGACATCTACAAGGCCATTCCCGACTTCGGCGGCTTCCTCGTCAAGGCGAACTCCGAAGGCCAGCCGGGCCCGAAGGACTACAAGCGTTCACATGCCGAAGGGGCGAACGTCATGGCGGATGCCCTCGCGCCCCATGGCGGGAGCGTGATCTGGCGCGCGTTCGTGTACGACGACGACGTGGATCCGGATCGGGCGAAGCGGGCGTACATCGAGTTCATGAAGCTCGATGGCAAGTTCAAGCCGAACGTGCTGATCCAGGTCAAGAACGGCGCCATCGACTTCCAGCCGCGCGAGCCCTTCCATCCCCTCTTCGGCGCCATGAAGCAGACGCCCGTCCTGGCCGAGGTGCAGGCCACGCAGGAATACCTCGGCCAGGCCAAGCACCTCGTCTATCTCGGTCCAATGTGGCAGGAGTTCCTCGAGTCGGACACCTACGCCAAGGGCAAGGGCTCGACCGTCGCGAAGGCCATCGAGGGGGACATCGAACCGTACAGCGTCACCGGATTCGTGTCCGTCGCCAATCCAGGGTCGGATCCGAACTGGTGTGGACACCACTTCTCCCAGTCGAACTGGTACGCCTCGGGGCGGCTGGCGTGGAACCCGACGCTCACCGCGGATCAGATCGCCGATGAGTGGACGCGCATGACGTTCACGAACGACGCGAAGACGCTCGCCACCATCAAGGATCTGATGATGGGTTCGCGCGAGACCTTCCTGAACTACACGATGCCGCTCGGCCTGCATCACCTGATCGGCGGCAACCACTACGCGCCGATGCCGCAGAACGCCGGCGGCCCGCGGAAGGACTGGACGGCGGTCTACTATCACCAGGCCTCCACCGAGGGCCTCGGCTTCGATCGGACGATGAAGGGGGACCAGTACGTCGGGCAATACTTCCCGCCAGTCCGCGACATGTTCGACAGCCTCGACACGTGTCCCGAACGCTATCTCCTGTGGTTCCATCGTCTGCCGTGGAACTACAAGTTGAAGAACGGTCAGACGCTCTGGGACGGCCTCGTCTCGCACTACTACAGGGGCGCGAAGGACGCCGCCGTCATGCAGGCGACGTGGACATCATTGGCTGGGCGCGTCGATGCCAGGCGGCACAAGGAGGTGGCCGACCGGCTGGCGATTCAGGTGGCGGATGCCGTCCAATGGCGGGACCAGATCCTCGAATACTTCCAGCAGTTCAGCAAAATGCCGATCACGCCACAGGCGTGACGCCCGAGGGCCATTCTGTTGGTAGACTTAGCCCCCGTGTCTGAACAAATCGAGACCCGGCCGGAAACTTCGCATAGAGATGCGAAGCAGGTTTTCCACGGACTGCACCTCGCGAAGATCGTCCTGACCGGTCCGACGTCCGAGAAGCACACGCAACACCATGGCATCTCGCTCTGCGGGGCGCCGGCCACTTACCTGCCGGGCGACGCTCTGGGTGTTCATCCGTCGAACGATACCGCGTTGGTCGATCGCGTCATCGCCGCGATTCACGCCTCGGGTGACGAGCGGGTCACGAGCCCCCGCGGGGAAGTGAGTCTGCGCGAGGCCATCACGCACTGCTATGCGCTGGCCGCGCCCAGCCGTCGCCTGCTCGAACTGATGGCGCAACGCGGCGCGACGGACCTGGCGCCGCTGCTCGAAGCCGCCAACACCCATCAGTTCAAGGCGTTCGTCAGCGGGCCTGAAGCGCACGACATCCTGGATGTGCTCGAGAGTCACCCGGACGTCGCCATCACGCCGGGTGAATTCGTCGCCACGTTGCGGTCCTTGCTGCCGCGTCTCTATTCGATTGCCTCCAGCCTGAAGGTGCACCCGGACGAAGTGCACGTCATCGTGGTGTCCGTGCGCTACACGTTGCGGGGCCGCGAGCGTCTGGGCGTGTGCTCAACGTGGTTGAACGATCGCTGGCCGCAGGAGACCGTGGCGGAGATGTACCTGCAGAACCAGCAGAAACACTTCGCCATGCCCGTCGATCCGGCCACCCCTCTGATCATGATCGGCCCGGGCACCGGCATCGCCCCCTTTCGGGCCTTCATCGAGGAACGCCGCGTGACAGGCGCCACGGGCGGCAACTGGCTCTTCTTCGGCGAGCAGCGGCAGGCCAGTGACTTCTTCTACGAGGCGGAGTTCAGCAGCTACGTGCGCGACGGCTCCCTCCGGCTCGACACCGCCTTCTCCCGCGATCAGGCGCAGAAGGTGTACGTGCAGCATCGCATGCGCGAACAGGCGCGCGACATCTATACGTGGCTCGAGGATGGCGCGGAGTTCTTCGTGTGCGGCGACAAGGAACGCATGGCCGCTGACGTCGACCTCGAGCTCCACCGCATCGTCGAAACGATCGGCGGGAAGACGCCGGATCAGGCGAAAGAGTACGTGGAGGGTCTGCGCAAGACGAAGCGGTACAAGCGGGACGTGTATTGAGGGTTCTGGGTTCTGGGGTTCTGGGTTCTGGGGTTCTGGGGTTCTGGGCCGATGGCCGGATCCGTGTCAGACGCCGCTCACACAGCGGCTGGCTCGAGCTTCGGCGCGAGCATCTGAATGACACCGAGCGCGATCAAGTACGCCAGGCTCGCGCAGAGAAACGGCACGACGTAGTTCGGGTTGGCGCCCACGACCAGGTACCCGACAAAGATCTGGAAGATCGATGCGCCGATGTAGCCGCATGTGCCGCCCATGCCAGCCACTGAGCCCACAGCGCTCCGTGGAAACATGTCGCTGACCAGCGTATAGAGATTCGAACTGAACCCCTGGTGCGACGCGGTCGCCAAACCGAGGATGACCACGGCCGGCCACAGGGTCGAGACCGACTGGACGCCCATCATCGGGAGCACGCCGATGGCGCAGACGAGCATCGCGGTCTTCCGCGCGCGGTTCACGCTGATCCCGCGCGAGATCATGGCCGACGACACGTACCCGCCGGCCACGCTGCCAACATCCGCCATCAGATAGATCACGATTAACGGCACGCCGATGTGGATGAGATCGAGTTGGTGCCGATCGTGGAGGAACTTCGGAATCCACGTCATGTAGAACCACCACATGGAGTCCGTGAGGAACTTGCCAATCGCGAAGGCCCAGGCCTGCCGGTGTGTGAGCAGGGTCAGCCACCGCACCTGGCGCGGTGGATCCGGTGGATCGCTCTCGATGATCGCGAGTTCGGCCGGAGAGACGCGTGGATGCTGCCGCGCGCTGCGGTAGATCGGCGCCCACAACAGCAGGCACACGAAACCCAGGCCGCCCGTCCCGATGAACGCCCACTGCCAGCCGTAGGTCACCGCGAGCCACGGCACGAGGGCCGGCGCGAGAATCGCGCCCATGTTGCCCCCGGCGTTCACGAAACCGAACGCCAGCGCGCGCTCGCGGCGCGGGAACCACTCGGCGACCGTCTTGGCCGCAGCGGGATACGCGGGCGATTCCGACACGCCGAGCAGCCCCCGCACGATGCCGAACGTCCACGGCCCGTGCGCGAACGCGTGGACCGCCGACGAGACGCTCCACGCGGCGAGCGCGACGCCATAGCCCACGCGCGTGCCGACCCGGTCGAGCCAGCCGCCGGACGCAAGTTGGCCGAACGCGTACGACAGGGCAAATGCCGACTGGATGTAGCCGTACTGAACGTTGGAAATGGCATAGAGCGCCTGAAGTTCAGGCGCGAGGATGCCCATGACCAGCCGATCGACGTAGTTGACAGTGGTCCCGAGAAACAACAGCGCCAGAATGACCCATCGGAAATGCGTCAGACCTCGCGCGCCAGGATCCGTCACGATAGAGCCCCCGTCATGTATGGTGCCGACAGCCTAGCACGCCGGCATGCCCCCTCGACCCCGTGAGGCCGGGTGTAGACTGGCCGCGCGTCGGCAGTCCTATGCGTCCCATCGTTCAGATCTCACTCGACCTCACCACCATCGACGAGGCCCTCGAGACCGCCGCGATGGCGATCCGCGCATAGTGCGTCACGTGTCCATCGCATGACGCCCGTCCCCGCCCCCTCACTCGCTGCGTTCCCTAAAGCCTGGATGGACGACCTCTGCGTGACGGGCGCGTTGACGCTGACGGAGTGGATCGACATGTCGCGCACGTTGGGTGTGGACGGCCTCGAGCTCTACAGCGGGTTTCTCGACCTGCAGCACCCGGCGGAGTGGCCGCGATGGCGGGGGGCGATCGAAGCGGCTGGGATGACCGCGCCGATGATGTGCTGCTCGCCGGATTTCACGCATCCGGATGCCGCCTTCCGCGCCGCACAGGTCACGCGTCAGCAACAGTGGATCACCATGACCGCGGCCCTGGGCGGACAGTACTGCCGTGTGCTGTCCGGACAGCGTCGGCCGGAACTGTCGATCGATCAGGGCATTGCGCTCACCGTCGAGTGCATCACCACCTGTCTCCCCCATGCCGCCGCGCACAGCATCACGCTCGTCCTCGAGAACCATTACAAGGACAACTACTGGACGTTTCCGGAGTTCGCGCAGCAGATGGACGTGTTCTGCGCGATTGTGGAGGGCATCGACGGTCGCGTCTGGCCGAACTTCGGCGTGAACTTCGATCCATCGAACGCCATTCTCGCGGGCGATGATCCGCTGGCGCTGCTGGACCGCGTGAAGCACCGGGTGAAAACCATGCACGCGTCGGATCGGTACCTGGCGAGCGGCACCCTGGACGATCTCAGGCGCGAGGAGGATTCGGCAGGCTACGCGGCGCGCCTGCGACACGGCGAGGTCGGCCGCGGCCTCAACAACTACGATGCGATCTTTGCCGTGCTGCACGACGCCGGTTTCGACGGGTGGATCAGCATCGAAGACGGCATCGAGGGCCTCGAGCAGCTCGCCCGCTCGGTCACGTTCGTGCGGAAGAAGATCGCCGAACACTGGACTGAGCAACCGCATCCGGACGCCCCGCGGCTTCGCTCGGGACCTGTGAGCAGCATCGACGAGTGACGGGCTCTGGCGCCAGGGACGGTCCCGCGCCTATCTCACATCGCGAACGATCCGGAAACCTACATCGAACCCGCTCCCAGGTCCGGCAGCGTGCGTGGCGGGTATGGCGTTCTTCACGTCGGCCGCGAACCCTCCGCCCTTGAGCACATGCTCGCGGCCGGTCTTCGCCGGCTTGGGATCGGCGAACAGCTTGCCGTTGTACGGATCCTGCACCCACTCCCAGACGTTGCCCATGACGTCGTAGAGTCCCCACGCGTTGGGCTTCTTCTCGCCAACCGCGTGCGTGGTGAAGTATGCGTTGTAGCCCGCAATCGCCTGGTCGCGAATCTGCGACCACGGGAGGTCGGCATCGCCGCCTGCGCGCGCTGCGTATTCCCACTCGAATTCGGTCGGCAGCCGGTACGCGCGCGTGCGTTCGAGCTTGTTCAAGGCGGTCACGAACGCTTGCGCATCCTCCCAGGTCACCCGCTCGACGGGATGACGACTCGCATCGTCCGTCACCTTGTCGCCCTGGAAGAGTGAGGGGTTCCGCCCCATCACGCGCATCCATTGCGCCTGCGTGATCTCGAACTTGCCGATGTCGTACGGACGAGGGAGGGTGACCACGAAGCCGGGAGAGGCGTCGGCTTTCGCCATCGCCTCGATGCGCGCGTAGTCGGCAGGCGAGAGCGGCGGCTGGTTCGAACGCGAAGGGACCGCCCCTGGCTGTGGGGGCTTCGGATACGGCGGCTGGAACACGCCGACCCGCATGGTCCCCGGCTGAATGCGGATGAACTCGATCCCGATCGAGTTCGCGGGTGGCGCCTGCTGAGCATCGAGAGCGAGCGGGGCGGCAAGGAAGACGGCAAGCGTGAGGAGCAGACGGATCACGGCAACTCCTTGATGGCGATGTTCCGGAACCGTTGCACGGACCACGGCAATCCGGATCCGCTGCCACCTGCCGCCGCGGTATACGTCGCACTCCAGTGCAGTTGCAGACCGATCATGCCGCCGGAGAGGCCGCCAATCTGGTCGTTCTTCGGCATCGCGACTTCCCACATCTTCGTCTCGTTGATCCAGAGGGTGATGTGCGGCGCCTCGCCTTCCATGCGCACGCGCATGGTGTTCCACGCGCCATCCTTCCACACCGTATTCACGTCCACGCGCGGGCTCACATACTGGGGCGGGGACAAGCGCATCTGCTCGCCCAGGAGCGCGCCGGCGTTGCCCGGGCGCACGAGCTCGATTTGATAGGCCGACCCGCCTTCGGTGGAGCGAAGGAAGATGCCGCTGTTGTAGCCGGGGTCCGGCAGGCAGTCGAGCGTGAGCTCGAAATCCTTGTAGGCCTTGTCGGTCAGGAAGAGGCCGCCCTGCCCGAACGGGTGCGGCTCGAGCACCAGCGTTCCCTGCTCGAGCCTCGCCAGGGGGGTCGTCCCGTGGTGCACGGTTCTGCTCCAATGCCAGCCTCGGGTATCGCGGCCATTGAGCAGCGGGGCGAATCCGTCCGTGGTGGACGGCCCTTGCGCGGGGAGCGACATTGATGCCGCGACCAGCGCGCCCGAGAGTACGATCCAATAGCCGAGCCTGATCATGGTCTCCTCGTTCCCGGACGGACCGGGCGCGGAATGCCTCTCTGGGCCTGGCTACTCTATCGCGCTGCCAGGCCTGTTGCGTCGGTGCAGACGGCCGGGTAACGCCGGCAACCCTACTGCCGATATTCCGTAGGATAGGTGCCCGGCGCTTGGTACGCTCTGCCGCCGTGTGTCACCGGAGGTGACTATGCGTCATTTGGCCCGTTTCGGGGCTCTGGTCGTGGCGGTGGCGGGGCTGATGGTGGCTTCCGGCAACGCGCAGGCCTCACGCCCGACTGTTGCGCTGCTCGATTTCGACTTCGGTTCGGTCAACAACTGGTGGGGCGGTAACGAGGACATCGGCAAGGGCATCGCCGATCTCATCGTCGACGGCCTCGTCGAAGACGGCAGTTTTCGCGTCATCGAGCGCAAGAAAATTGACGCGATTCTGAACGAACAGAACTTCAACGCGAGCGATCGCGTCGATCCCACGGCCAAGGCGGCCAAGATCGGCAAGGCGCTCGGCGTGAAGTACCTCATCGTCGGCTCGATCACGAAGTTCGGCACCGAAGACAGCAACAAGAGCGTCGGCGGCGGCGGCTTCGGCAGCAAGTTCGGCGTGGGATCGGTCGGCAAGTCGTCCGGCAAGGCCAACGTCGCGATCGCGGCGCGCATGATCGACAGCTCGACGGGCGAGATCATGGCGGTCGCCAAGGGCGAGGGTCAGTCCAAGCGCTCGGGCCTTATGCTCGGCGGCGCGGGCGGCGGTGGCGGTAAGGCCGGCGTCGGTGGCCTCAACTTCGGCAGCTCCAACTTCAAGGACACGATCATCGGCGAAGCAACGGAACTCGCCGTGAAGCAGGTGGTCGACAAGTTGATCGCGGCCAAGGGTCGACTCTAGGCCCCTCCAGACCAGCCGCAACAGGCGGCGTTGTGCAGCGCAGGGCGTGCCGGCAGTTCCGGCACGCCCTTTTTCGTGGGCTGGTTTCCCGGCGTCCCCTCACCCCTTGTCCTCTCGCGCCTTCAGCGCTCGTGCCCGTCTGGCTCGCGGTACACTCCCGCCCATGGCTCTATCGTTGCTGGACCGCACCACAACCGACCCGACATGTCTCTACCGGTATCGCGACGGGATCTATGCCGCTGACCTGCTCACGGCCGCCATCGTGCATCTCGATCTGTTCACGTGGCTGGAGGCACGGCCATCGACGTTCGACCAGTTGTGCGACGGTCTCGAATTGGCGCGACGGCCGGCAGACGTGCTGGTGACGCTGGCGGCGGCGAACGGACTTGTCACCCGACAGGATGGGCTCATCACTGTGACTCCGACGGCCCGCGAGCACCTCGTACGCGGATCGGCGTTCAATCTTGCGGCCTACTACGCGTCGCTCAAGGATCGGCCGGTCGTTCAGGACTTCGTGCGCGTGCTGCGGACGGGCAAACCCGCACACTGGGGCGGGGACAAGGCGGGTCAGGACTGGCACGCGTCGATGGAAGAGGAAGCCTTCGCGCGGAGCTTCACCGCCGCAATGGATTGCCGCGGCGCGTACCTCGGCGCCGCCCTTGCGTCGGCCATCGATCTCTCGCGACGCATGCGCCTGCTCGATATCGGGGGCGGCTCGGGCATCTACGCATGCGTGTTGGCGGCTCGGTTCCCTCACCTGCACGCGACCGTCTTCGATCAGGCGCCCGTCGATCGCATCGCCGCCACCCTCATCGCCGAGCGTGGCTTCAGCGGCCGCGTATCCGTTGCCGCCGGCTCATTCTTCGGCGACGGCTGGCCGGCGGGACACGATGTGCATCTCTTCTCCAACGTGCTGCACGACTGGGATGAGGCCGAAATCGAGCACCTGCTCCATCGCTCGTTCGCGGCGCTTCCCGCCGGCGGTCTCCTGATGATTCACGACGCGTTCATCAACGACGACAAAACGGGTCCGCTGCCTGTGGCGGAGTACTCGACGATCCTGATGCACTCCACCCAGGGCAAGTGTTACGCAACGTCCGAGTACGCGACGCTTCTCACACGTGCGGGCTTTCGGGACTTCACGTTCGCCGAGACCGCGGCCGACCGGGGCGTCATGACCGCGCGCAAACCGTGAGAACGCTCCCGACATCGAGTGGCGGACCTTCACGTCCCGCCATGGCCCCGGACCTGAAGGTCCGGGGCTCCACGGACGCCTCTCCGGCGCGGCGCTCCAGGGTGCTGCCATATGCCGCACTGGCGATCGTACTGATCGCCGCCGCCGGGTTGCGCCTCCATCACCTCGACACGGAAAGCGTCTGGCTCGACGAGTCGTTTTCCGTCGCGATCTCACGGACGACGCTGGCGAACATCGTCGCGGAGACCGGCCAGGACGTGCACCCGCCGCTGCACTACTTCCTGCTCTTCTTCTGGGGCAAGGTTGCCGGAGGCAGCGTGTGGGCGGCGCGACTGTTGTCGGTGCTGTTCAGCGTCGGCCTCATCGGCGCCGCCTACGCGGTCGCATCGCGCCTGCGATCGACGCGTGTGGGCCTGATCGCGGCGGTGCTGCTGGCGGTCTCGGTCTTTCAGATCGAGTTCGCCCAGGAAGCGCGGATGTATGCCCTGCTCGCGCTGCTGTCCACGCTGTCGGTGGCCGCCTTCATCCGGCTCCTGGACTCAGCGTCGCCCCGTGGCTTCATCGTGTATGTCGTGGTCACGGCGCTGATGGTGTACACGCACGCATATGCGGCATTCGTGCTCGCAGGACAGGCCGGCTCGCTGGCCTGGATTGCCGCGCGGGAGCGGCATCAGGCGACGACCATCGCCACGCGATGGGTGCTGGCCATGACGTGCGTGCTCGTGGCGTTCCTCCCGTGGCTGGCGATCTTCACCTGGCAGTTCTCATCGGTCCAGCGCGCCTTCTGGATTCCCGAGCCGGCGTGGTCCAGCGCCTGGTCGCCGTTTCTCGCCTACGCGGGATCGAAACCGCTGTTGTGGTGCCTCGGCCCGCTCGCCGGTCTTGGCCTCATCGCGATGTGGCGCGCCCGCCGGCCGGGTGCCGTCGTCAGCCGGCCGATCACGATCGTCTTGCCGTGGCTCCTCGCCCCAATCGCGCTGCCCTTTCTCCTCTCACGTGTGAGCTCGCCGATCTTTCTGGAGAAATACACAATCGCCGCGTCCGTGCCGTTCGCGCTTCTTGCCGCGGAAGGCCTCGCACTCGTGCCGCTTGCGGCGCTGCGGGCGGTCATTCTGGCAGGAGTGGTCATCGTCAGCACGACGCCGTTGCGCGCCTACTACGACACGATCCGCAAGGACAACTGGCGCGCGGCGGTGCCGGCCATCGAGCAACAGGCCCGGCCGGATGACCTGCTGGTCTTCTATCCCTACTTTCATCAGATCCCGTTCGACTTCTACCGTCAGCGATCCGACCTCGCTGAGCGTGCGTTTCCCCTGTTCGATCCGCCGCCGCCGGCGGATGGATGGGCCCACGTCATGGAACGCGCCACCGGGCAACATCCGCGCGTGTGGCTCATCACCATGCAAGGCGACCCGACGCGCGCCGTCGTCATCGAACAGTTCCGACGCCGCTTTGTCGAACGATCACACCTGACGCTGCAACACATCGATGTGTATTTGTTTGAGAAGAGCTCAGCGGGGTTCTAGGTTCTGGGGTGCTGGGTTCCGTGGTTCGGGTTATGTCCTTCCCAACCCTTCCCTTTCCCAGCGCCGCGCCAACACCACGAACATGACCGCGACTGCGATCATGCCGGCGGGGATCAGCTGGATCCAATGGCCGAGCCTGGGCAGAAAGAAGTAGGCGAAGAGCGAGCACCCGATGGCGACCAGCGTGCCGACCCACGCGGTGGTGCGGAGACCGTTCGCGACGTAGAGCCGTTCGGGATCGGGTACAGGGGTCGTTCGGCGGCGTGGATGCTGAGCGCGGAGAATCCACTGGGTGCCGGCGCCGATGACGAGCATGAACAACCCGCCCGACGCGTACGCGGGCAGCAGGTTCCACTGCCGGTCTTCGTCGATTTGCCACTGCCCTTCCGCCATCGTGGAGCGGAGATCGACGTCGCCGAGGATCGTCGCGGACTCGGCATTCGAAATGTTCTGACGCGTGGCCGAAATTCCTGCGGCGTGCCGCTCGACGGTCCACCCCGCTTCAGCGATCCCGGTGCCCTCGTAGAACGGCATCCCGGAGGGCAGGACCAGCGTCAGAGCGCCGGTGCCGACGTCGAACCCCCGCCCGGGCAGAAGCGCGATCCACGTGAGATAGGCACGCGGCTCGTCGACCCGAACGGCGGCGAAGGCGCGGTAGCGGATCGAGAGCTCGTGGCGCGGTGATCCGTCAGATGGCACACGCCACAGAATCGTGAGCCGGCGGCCCCGGTTCTCCGCCGTGATGCCCTCGCGCGTGCCGCCCTGATACGGGCCGTCGAGGCGTGTCGACTGCAGGACGACGCTGTCCGCTTCCGGGGGGGCAATCTCACGCCTGATTACCGAGCCAGCCGCCGCAGCCGTCACTGTGATCTGTTCCTGCACATCGAGCGACCCGTCCGGCAGCAAGGTAACAGTGGTCTCAAACCGGTCCACGGGTACGACGACGGCGGGCCGCGCGCAGGAGGCCGTCAGCGCCGCCCATAGGACCATCGGCAGCAGGGCTCGTCGCCAGATCATCACGACTCGCGTCCCTCTTTCTGCCGTTCCTTCTGCAGCGCCTTCAACGCCTTGCTCCCGATCTTCCCCGAGCGCTTCGCCTCGTTCAGGGCACGCTCGTCACGCCGTTTCTCCATGTCCAGCTGCTCGGCCTGGAGCTTGATGAAGCTGGCATAGCGACCATCGTCCAGTTGACCGCGTTCCATCGCCGCCTTGACCGCACAGCCGGGCTCACGGTCGTGCAGGCAGTCACGGAAGCGGCAACCCGCGGCCAGCGCCGCGATGTCATCGAAGGCGTCCACGACGTCGGTGTCCCAGAGTTGCAACTCGCGCATCCCGGGCGTGTCGATGACGAGCCCGCCGCGCGCGCGCGCCACCAGCTGACGGTGCACCGTGGTGTGCCGCCCGCGCGAGTCCCACTCCCGCACCTCACCCGTGGGGAGCACTTCGTTGCCGATGAGGCGGTTGACGATCGAGGACTTGCCGACGCCTGAGGGCCCCAGCAAGGCGATGGTCCGTCCCGGCGCGAAATACGCCTCGAGCGCGCTCAGCGGCTCGGCGGTTCGGGCGCTGATCACGTGCACCGGCGCGCCCGCGGCGGCCTGCTCGGCATCCTCACGCATCGGCCCGGCATCGTCGACCACATCGGACTTGTTCAGCACGATCACCGGCGTCGCGCCGCTGCGACGCGCCAGGACGAGGTAGCGTTCGATCGCGTTCGACTTCACGTGAATGTCGAGGCCAAACACGATGAAGACGACATCGATGTTCGCCGCGACAATCTGTTCTTCCGTCTCGCGACCCGCGGCCTTGCGGGAAAACCAGGTCGTGCGCGGCAGGACTTCGCGGATCTGGCTGCGTGTGCCGACCGTGTCGAGCCGGACGGCCACCCAGTCCCCGACGACGGGCAGCGCCTGACGGCCCTCGGCCCGGTGCTTCATGCGTCCCGCCGATTCCGCGAGGATCTCGCTATCAGCGACGCGCACGCGAAAGACGTGATTGTGCTCGAGAACGACGCGGCCCGGCACGAGGCCGGCGGCCGCGTGGACGGCAAACGCGCCCTCGCGAACGGCGTTCCATCCGAAGTCAGCGAGGGAGAG
>JBDTNQ010000074.1:0-22118 GCA_039933635.1 Acidobacteriota bacterium | reverse complement strand
TCCCGAGTGATTTCCCGGATCCGCGGTTCAGGCTGGGGGCGGTGGTGCGGGACCTCGAGGAACGCCGGCCCCGCTATCTGATTTTCGAGACGCTTCACTCCACGTCGGATGCGAAGGTGGCACGCGCGGTAGACACGCTGCCGGAGAACCCGATTGTCCAGGCGCTGCTCGCTGACTACGACCTCGAGACGCGGATCGAAGATTTCACGGTCTTCCGGCGCCGATAGACGTCGAAACCGGGAGTCTTAAGACTCCCGGTGCTACCGTTCGACCGGACGGATTGGTCGGCGTTAGCGGCGCGATTGATCGTACTGCCGGACCAGCGCGATCAGCGCCGGCGCGGTGGCAACGTAGGCCAGGCTGCCCACCACGAAGTTCGCGTGCACGCCCATCGTGATCGCCACGAGCACTGCCAGCGCCGAGCAGAGCACGCTCACCACGCCGTTGAGCGCCCAGTACCACGGTGTGTCACGTCCGTGGATCTGCCGCGTGAGTCGCAGACCGACCGGGACGAACATGCCCATCACCACGCCGACCGGGGCCACCATCACCACCGTCATGACAATGCGCATTGTGCGGCTGGCGTCCACCATGTGACTGGCGACCCCGTCCGCGACGAACGCGAACGCCATCGCCAGCGCGGCGCATCCAAGTGAGAGCGTCGTCGTTGCCGACGTCCTCAGCGGAAGACGATCCGAGAGAAAGCTTCCCACTCCGGCGCTCGCGATGATCGTGGCGAGCAGTACGCCCAGGGCATAGACCGGATGGCCCAGGAAGACCGACAGTCGCTGCGTCATGCCCAGCTCGACGAACATGAAGCCGGCGCCAACCGCGACGAAGTAGACCATGCCCGCTCCGCCCCATCCGCCACTGCCGGAGCCGCCCGTCACCCACAACGGCACGAGTACGAGCGCGAGCGTGAGGACGCCGAGGGCGGCGATGAGCACGACGAGCGTTCCCGTCGCGACGAGGTTGCCTCGGACGACGCCGGGCTCCGTGCGGAGGAACTGGCCCATGTGCGACAGCCGCAGCATGTTGAAGAAGTACGGGTTGTTGTCGGTCGGCGGCGTGAGGTTCAGAGGCTCGTTGGCGACAACCTCCATGAGCGCCGGCAGCGAGGCACTGTGGGCGATCGCATCCAGCAGGGGATAGGCCTTCTGATCGGGCGCGAACGCCATGCCGTATTCGAGGCGATCCGCCACGCTGTGCAGCGTCGCCAGATCCGCGGCGGCAAAGGGCCGCTTGCTGAGAATCAAGGACGAGACGGGCCCGCTCGTTGCCAGGGCCAGATGGTCCGCGGGGTTCTTGATGCCGTTCTGCAGCAGCACGGCGGTGGCCAGACTCATGACCCGACCGGTTTCGCTGAGGTCGCGGGGGTTGAAAAAGCGCGCGACCGTGAAGATGCCGTTGGGTGAGAGCCGGTTGAAGAAGAGCGTCCAGGCTTCAACCGTGTACAGCCCGTTCTCCGACAGTGAGAACGCACCGGCGCCGGTGGCGGCCCACGTGTCGATCATGGACATCTGAATCAGATCGCATTCCGGATGCTGACGCGCCAGATAGGTGCGGGCTTCATCGGCGACGAGCGTCACCTCGGGCCGGTCGGCGATTCCCGCGATCGTGCGAAACCGGCCCTTCAGGAGGTCGACGAACACAGGATTCAGCTCGATGCCGAGGATCGGCGCCCGGTGGAAGGCCATCGCACTTTGCACGTCGCGGCCGCCGCCGACGCCAATGACACAGACCGATCCGGCGGAACGGAGGTAGTAGGCGAGGTTCGTGACGTCGTATTTCAGGTGTTCGAGGTCGGCCGGCGAGTCGATCTTCCGCAGCATCGTCCCCGCGGCGCCATCGATCTTCATGCTGTATTGCTCGAGATCGCCCGGAGGCAGTTTCGGACTGGGGCCCCAGAGTTGTGGCGATCCGACTTCAGGCGGAAAGACCACGATGCGTGAGTAGGAATTCCAGCGCTCGAGGAGAATGCGTTCGGGCCGGTCGATGCCCCCCTTGACCACCAGCGGGCGGATGGCGAACACCGACTGGGTATTGGCCGCCGCAATCACGGCCAGGGCGAGGAACGCGACGATGGGCGCCCTGGCGCGGACCCCGGAGCCTCGCAGAAACGCCCAGGCCGCAAGAAATCCCACGGCACCACAGCACAGCACGACGCTCGGTGTGTCGATGGACTCGAGCGCAAGCAGTCCAATCACGCAACCGACAGCCGCGCCGGCCAGGTCGGCCGCATACAGGCGACTGACGGAGACCGTCGTTCGCGTGAGCGCCAGTGTGGTGGCGACGCCGGTGAAAAAGAACGGCGCCGCGGCCACGATGCCCGTGATGGCCGCGGCCAGCAGCGTCATGACGGAGCGTGTCAGCGGTAGCGGAATCAGGCAGAGCAGCACCAGCGTGATGGGCACCACCACACCGAAGCCGACCGAGCAACGCGACAAGGTCCGTTGCAGGCGGTGGGGGTCGGACGATGGCGGGAACAGGTAGACGTAGACCGCTCCGCACGTCAAACCCAACATCGCCGTGGAGATCGCGAAGAAGGCGAGGTAGTACCAGGTCGTCACGCTGAGAATGCGGACCATGGCGAGCTCGAGGGCGAGCGTGGCGCCACTCAGGATGAACAGTCCGGCGTAAATGCCCATGCAGCGCATCACGATATCGCACGCCGCCGACGGCAGGTTAGTTCGTGCGGTGCTGCGCGGGCGCCGTTCGGACCGTATGACAAGGGCGGACCGCTGCGCTAAGCTAGCGACGTGATGTCCGATCCGCTGATCATCGCGGGCAAATCCTTTGGGTCGCGGCTTGTCGTCGGCACGGGTAAATACCCGTCCCACACGCTCATGCAGGCCGCGCACGAGGCCTCCGGCACGGAGATGGTCACCGTTGCCGTGCGCCGGGTCGATCTGACGGCGACCGGCTCCGCGTCGTTGCTGTCGTACATCAACCGCGAGCGCATCTTCCTGCTGCCCAACACGGCCGGATGCTACACGGCTGACGATGCCGTGCGGACGGCGAGGCTGGCGCGCGAAGCCGGATTCTCCAACTGGGTCAAGCTCGAGGTGATTGGGGACGAACGCACGCTGTTTCCCGACAACGAGGCGCTACTCGAGGCCACGCGCGTCCTCGTGAAGGAAGGCTTCGTCGTGTTGCCGTACACGAACGACGATCCGATCGCCTGCCGGAAGCTCGAGGACGCCGGCGCCGCGGCGGTCATGCCGCTCGGTGCGCCCATCGGGTCCGGGCTCGGCATTCAGAATGCCAACAACCTGCAGATCATCAAGGAGTACGCGGGCGTCCCCGTCATCGTCGACGCCGGCGTCGGCACCGCGTCGGACGCGGCGGTCGCCATGGAGCTTGGCGCGGATGCGGTGCTCATGAACACCGCGATCGCCGGCGCCCGCGATGTCGTGATGATGGCGGGCGCGATGAAGCGCGCGATCGAAGCCGGCCGCATGGCGTTCCTGGCCGGACGCATCGGGCGCAAGCGTTACGCGTCGGCCAGCAGTCCGGCTGACGGGTTGATCGCCCCGCAGGCCGTGTGACCTTCGTCGAGAGCTGATGCCCGAGCGCTGGACGGCCACACCCGCTCCTCACAATCGCATCGATGCCGTCGAGTCGCTCGCGGAGCGCCTGGCGCGCCTCGAACGCGAGCGCCTCGAGGCCGACCGCGCGTACAACGACGCGCTCACGGCGCTCGACGGAGCGCTTGGGGAGCTGCCCGACGAGCCCACGCTCCCGGCAGGGTCCGACGGCAGCCAGCTGCCGGTGCTCAATGAGCGCTGGAACATCCTGTCGGGCGCCGACCCGGCGATCGATCGGTCGCTCAAGGGCCGCCTCCGTGGCCTCGTCTGGCGCCTGGTGGCCCCCGTCTTCGAGCAGCAGCGGCGATTCAATTCGGCGCTGGTCGATCACATCAATCGCAATGCCGGGGCGCAGGACGAGACCCGGCGCGCGCTGGGCGAGGCGATGGCGGTGCTCCGAGCGAATGCCGAACGGGTCCGCGTACTACATGCGCACCTGATCCAGTATCTGCAGCGCGTCACGCTGTACGTCGACACGAAGGATCGCGCCATGGCGAGCGGGGCAGACGTGCTCAACGAGGGGTTGAGCGCGATCACGGACGACTTCCTGAAACGATGGGAATCGCAGTCCGTCCGGGAGCAGCGGGCCAGCGTGCGGTTGCAGCAACTGGCGGCGAACGTGGACGAGGCGCGCGCCGCGTTTGCGATCGGACAGCAGACGGTGTTGTCGTTGAAGCGCGACGTCGAACGGCTCCTGTCGCGACCGCTCATGGCCGGGGACGTGTTGCCCGAGCCGATTGGCGCCCCGGCCACGGATCTCAACGCGTTCAAGTACCTCGCCTTCGAGAACGCCTTTCGAGGCGCGCCGGCGCTCATCCGCGGGCGCCTCGAGGGCTACGTGCCTTTGTTCCTCGGCCAGTCGGATGTGCTGGACGTCGGCTGCGGACGCGGCGAGTTTCTCGATCTCCTGCGCACGGCCGGCATCAGCGGACGCGGCGTTGACCTCAACCAGGCGATGGTGGAGGAGGCGCGGGCGCGTGGATTCGATGCCAGGTGCACGGACGCGCTCACCTATCTGCGAGGGCTGCCGGACACGTCGCTTGGCGGTGTGTTCGCGGCGCAGGTCGTGGAGCACCTGCAGCCGGACTATCTGGCCGCCCTGATCGAGGTCGCGGCGCAAAAGCTTCGTCCTGGTGGCCGCCTCGTGCTGGAAACCATCAATCCGAGTTGCTGGGTCGCGTTCTTCGAGAGCTATCTCCGGGACCTCACGCACGTCCGGCCGATCCACCCGGAGACGCTGCAGTACCTCGTGCGGGTCAGCGGGTTCACGGACGTTCAGCTGCGATTTTCGTCTCCGGTCGCGCCGGAGCATTGCCTTCAGCGGGCCGATATTCCCACCGGAGCCGATCGAGACCTCGTGGAGCTCGCGACCCGCGTGAATGAGAACATCGATCGGCTGAACGGTCGCATGTTTTCCTTCCAGGACTACGCCGCAATCGCCACGCGCCCGTAGGGTCTGCCCTGGACCTGAAGGTCCAGGGCTCCACGGACTCGGACCCTGACCTTCAGGTCCCGGGCTCCACGGGACCCGAACCCTGGACCTGAAGGCCCAGGGCATGTCCCTGTTTCCCCGTTGTACCGGCGCCACGGCGGTGGCATACTGGCTGAGCCGGACACGCGCGGACCGTGTCGCCTCCCCCCAGCCTCCGCCATGCCAATAGTCCTCGCGTTCCTCGCGGCGTTCGCGTTCACGGTCATCCTGGTGCCGCTCGTGGGCCAGTTCGCGCGAACGCGGAATCTGTACGCGCAGCCGTCGTACGATCGATGGCACAAGCGTCCGGTGCCCAAGGTGGGCGGCCTGGCCATGATGCCGCCGCTCGTGTTCGTCTGCGCGGTGTCCGGACTGCTGCCCACGCTCTATCCCGCGCTCATCGGCGCGACGCTGATGTTCGCGGTGGGGCTGATGGACGACTTCCACAGGTTCCCGCCCGGCACCAAGCTTGTCCTGCAGATGCTCGTCGCGGCCATCCTGCTCTACCTCCTCCCGGAAGTGCACATCACGGGGTTTGCGGTCGTCGACCTGCTGGTTGGCTTTGCGTGGATCATCGGCATCACCAACGCGGTGAACCTGCTCGACAACATGGATGGGCTCGCGGCGGGCGTCGCGTCAATCGCTGGCGCCTGCTTCCTGGCCGTTCTGTACCTCGACGGCGCCGCGCCGGCCGAGCCTCTTGCCGTGGGCATGGCCGCGTTCGTCGGTGTGACGTCCGGGTTCTTGCTTTTCAATTTCCACCCGGCCTCGATCTTCATGGGCGACAGCGGCAGCCACCTGCTCGGCGGCTTCCTGGCCGGCGCCGCGTTGATGGCGACGCCCACGATGAGTTCGCGACTGGCGCCTGTCGCCGCGATCCCCGTCGTCCTTCTCCTGATTCCCATCTTCGACACGTCGTTCGTCACCCTTGCGCGCGGACTGTCGGGCCGGAGCGCGTTTCTCGGCGGACGCGACCACACCTCGCACCGGCTGGTCGCGCTCGGCATTGGCGAACGTCGCGCGGTGCTCGTGCTGTACGTGCTCACGGCGCTGGGCGGCGCGGTGGCGTTGGGCCTGATCGGGTTCCCGCCGGGCCTTGCCTGGGGATTCGTCGGACTCTACGGCACGCTCCTCGCCCTGCTCGGTGTGTATCTCGGGCACGTGCAGGTCAGCCGCGGCTCGGCCGCCGGCGGAGCGCCGCTGCCGTCTGAAATCACGGCACGGTACCGGCTCTACGAGGTCCTGCTCGACGCGCTCTTGATTTCAGGCGCGTACTACCTCGCGTTCGTCGGGCGCTTTCGTGACGAGCAATTCGAGCAGTTCGTACCCTACTTCACGCGCTCGGTGCCGATCGTGATCGGCATCCAGCTCGCGACCCTGTGGCTCTCCGGAAAGTACCGGCAGCTCTGGGGACGCCTGGGACCGTTCGAGATGTTCTCGTTGTTCCGATCGTCGGCACTTGGTGTGGCCGCGTCGGTCATTGCGGTGCTGTATCTGGATCGGTTCGAGGGCTACTCGCGCTGGGTGTTCGCGTTCGACGCGATCCTCGCGCCGGTGTTCATCCTCAGTGCGCGCGTCGGCCTGAGCGCCGTGGACGAATACCTGCGCCTGCGCCGCAGCCGAGGGCGCTCCGCGCTGGTGTACGGGGCCGGGCGCGGCGGGGCGCTCGCGGTGCGGGAGCTGCTGCAGAATCCGGCTCTCGGGCTCACCCCCATCGGGTTCCTGGACGACGATCCGCGCAAGCGCCGATTGAAGATCGACGGCCTCGGTGTGGTCGGCGGCGTCGACGATCTGCCCGCGCTGCTCGACCGCCGGCCCGGTCACGTGTCCGTCGTCATCATCGGCATGGTGGACCTGTCGCGCGAACGCCTCGATCGGATTTGCGAGTGTTGCGCGGCGCGCGGGGTCGCGGTCCGTCGCATGCGTGTGGATCTGGAGGAAGTCCGTCGACAGAACCAGCCCTCCAGCGTCGTACGGTTCCCCGGCGCTTGAACGTCGGGGCATCGGCTCATTGCATATCGGGGTATTGCAGCGGGTCGTGGACGATCGGATCCTGCTATCGAGCCAACGGCACATCGGACCCTCGGATCATCGAACCATCACGTGATCGGGCGTCGGCAATGGGCTTCCCGGTAAGATGTCTGTTCAGCATGTCGAAGCCCCAGGCCGAAGAACTGATCTCGGACAATCGCAAGGCGGGGCATGACTACCATCTGCTCGAGACCTTCGAGGCGGGGGTCGTGCTCCAGGGGACGGAGGTGAAGGCGATCCGCGAAGGACGCGTGAACCTGCGCGAGAGCTATTGCAAGCTCGAGAACGGCGAAGCGTACCTGCTGGGCATGCACGTCGGGCAGTACAGCCACGACGGGTACAACGTGCACGACCCGACGCGGCGTCGCAAGCTGCTGCTGCGGCGTGAGGAACTGAACAAGCTGCTGGGCAAGACCACCGAGAAGGGACTGACGATCGTCCCGGTGCGGATGTACCTCAAGAAGGGTCGCGTCAAGGTTGCCATCGCCCTCGCGAAGGGCAAGAACACCGTGGACAAACGCGAGACCATTCGCAAACGCGAAGCCGACCGCGAAACCCGAGCGGCAATCAAGGGCCGCCGGGTATAATTCCGCACATGAAACGATCGGTCTGGCTGCTGATAGGCGTGGTGGTGGTGGTGCTGGCGGGGTGGTGGTTCCTGCGTTCCGGCAACTCGGAAAGCGTGGCCGTGAAGCTGGTGGATCAATTCGCGAACGCCACGGACAAGCGCCCCAATCCAGAGACGTTCGAAGTCGTCCAGGCCAAGCTTGGCGACCGGACCATGCCGGCGATTTTTGCCAAGGGGCCGAGCCGTCTTGTGTACGAAGTGACGGTGCCCGAGAAGGGCGCCCTGAAGTTCAGCCTCGGCATCAAGGAAGAAGGATGGACGATGCAGGGCGACGGCGTGCTGTTCCGCGTGTTGCTCGGCGCCGGCGGCCCGCCCGAGGAGATCATGAACGTGACCGTGAATCCGTTCGGGAACACGGACGATCGCAAGTGGCGTGACATGACGCTCGATCTCTCCGAGTACTCGGGAGAGAAGGTCAGCCTCTTCTTCAACACCAACTCCAGCGGGCCGGGCCGGCCGCCGCGCGACGACCGCAACGGCGACTTCGCGCTCTGGGGCGATCCGCGTCTCGTGTCGCAGTAGCCGATCGATAGCATGACCCCCCGCGATCTGGCGGGACCTGCGGTTCCGCTTCTGGATCTGCAGGCCCAGTACCGGCCGATCCGGCCGGCGATCCTGGACGCGTTGACGCGCGTCGCGGACAGCCAGCGTTTCATTCTCGGACCCGAGGTCGACGCCCTCGAGCAGGAGCTCGCCGCGATGCTCGAAGTGGAGCACGCGATCGGGCTGTCGTCGGGCACCGACGCGCTCCTCGTGGCGCTGATGGCGCTCGGCGTTGGCCCCGGCGACGAGGTCATCACCCCGACCTACTCCTTCTTCGCCACCGCGGGTACCGTGAGCCGGCTCGGTGCGACGCCGGTGTTCGTGGACATCGATCCGGTCACGTTCAATCTCGACCCCACTGCGGTGGAGCGCGCGTTGTCGCCTCGGACGCGCGCCATCTTGCCGGTGCACCTCTACGGACTGTCCGCGGACCTGGACCCGATCCTGGCCACCGCGAAACGCGCGGGCGTGCCGGTCGTCGAAGACGTCGCACAGGCGATCGGGGCCCGCTACCACGGCCGCATTCTTGGCGGATTCGGCGCCATCGGCTGTTTCTCGTTCTTTCCGTCGAAGAACCTCGGGGCGTTCGGCGATGCGGGACTCGCCACGACGAACGACGCGCATCTGGCTCGCGAACTGCGCTTGCTGCGCAATCACGGCGCCGAGCCCAAATACGTCCATGAACGCATCGGTGGCAACTTTCGCATCGACGCCCTTCAGGCGGCGGTCTTGCGCGTGAAGGCGCCACACCTCGTCGCCTGGTCCGACGCGCGTCGCCGGAATGCCGATCGCTACCGCTCGCTGTTCGACGCCGCGAGCCTGACGCGCCTCATCGAGTTGCCGGTCGAGCCCGCGGGCTACACGCACATCTACAACCAGTTCGTGGTGCGTGCGCCGAAGCGCGACGCGTTGCGCGCGCACATGACGTCGCACGGCATCGGGACCGAGATCTACTATCCGATTCCCTTTCATCGGCAATCGTGCTTTGCCACGGTGCCGTCGTCCACGCAGGCGTTTCCGATTGCCGATCGGGCCGCGGCGTCGTCACTCGCGATTCCCATCTACGGAGAGTTGACCAGTGATCAACAGCAACGGGTCGTCGACGTAATGGCGGCGTTCTATGGACGGGGCCGATGATGGGACCGATGCTGATTGTCGGTGCGGGTGGGCAGCTGGGTGAAGCGATGACGAGCGCGCTCGGCGGACGCGAGCGGGTGGTGGCGGTCACGCGATCAGAACTGGACGTGACGAGCCTGGAAGCGGTGCGTGCCCTGGTGGCGCGTGTGGCGCCCCGGGTCATTCTCAACTGCTCCGCGTACACGAACGTCGACAAGTCCGAGCAGGAGCCGCTGCAGGCGCTGCAGGTGAACGCGATGGCCGTGCGCGCGCTCGCCCGCGCCGCCGACGACCTGAACGCGGTGCTCGTGCACTACAGCACCGATTTCGTCTTCGACGGCAAGACCGATCGGCCGTATACGGAATCCGATCCGGTCAACCCGCGCGGCACCTACGCTTCGTCGAAGCTCCTGGGGGAGTGGCTGGCGATGGACACGCCTCGACACTATGTCCTGCGCGTCGAGAGCCTGTTCGGCGGCGCGAAGGCGCACAGCAGCGTGGACAAGATCCTGGCGAACCTGCGCCAGGGCGCCACGGTCAGAGCGTTCGTCGATCGCACGGTCTCCCCGAGCTTCGTGGACGACGTGATCGTCGCGACGATGAGCCTGCTCGAACGGGAGGCGCCGTTTGGGCTGTATCACTGCGTAAATAGCGGCTGGACCAACTGGGCCGCGCTCGCGCGCGAACTCGCGGAGCTCGTCGGCACGCCCGCCGCGCCCATCGAGGAAATTCGAATGGCTGACGCCGGCCTGCTGGCGAACCGGCCCCTGTTCGCCGCGCTCTCCAACGCGAAACTGCTGGCCGCTGGTGTCGAGATGCCGACCTGGCAGGACGCGCTCGCGCGGTATGTCGCCAAGACGACGCGACTGTCGCCGATCTAACCCCTAGCTGCCGCCGCCCACGAAGTTCACGATCTCCACTTCCGCGCCTTCCTCGATCATCGTCGTCGCGTAGTTCGCGCGGCGTACGACGACGAGGTTGTGTTCGACGGCCACCATGCGACCGTCGATGCCCAGACGATCGAGCAGCGCCTGCACTGAGAGTGCCTCGGGGAATTCGGCAGGGTCGCCGTTCAACGTAATGCGCATGAGACCTCGGGAACCGCCGCGAGCGTCCGACGCAGGTGCTCTGTCGGATCGGGACGCAGGTGCGCGGGAAGCTCATCCGTCGGTGCCGGCATCGTGAGCGCGCGGGCGAGCACGCGCTCGTAGTCCGCGACCATTCGCGCGACCGTGTGTTCGGCCTCCCAGTAGCGCCGCCCGGCGAGACCGAGCGACGCGCGGAGCGCCGAATCCAGGGCCAGCCGTCGCATGGCGAGCCCCAGCGAGTGATCCTCGTCCACGATGTCGATGGCAATCGTCGCCGGATCGGCGCCGAACGGCGTGACGCTCCAGTCGCGCGGGTCGAGCGCGGGCACGCCGGCCTGATGCGCCAGCGCGATGGTGACCGTGGGCAACCCGGCCGAGATCGCGCGAACCCACGGTCCTGACGTCTCAACCGCGGTGGGCCAGCGCAGGTTGAGGCTGACGTCCACCGCGGCAATTGTCCGATCGAACGCCCGATCGTCGAGGACGCCACAGCGGACGACGGCGCCGGTGACGCCGAAATCCAGCGCGAGCCGGTCGAGATCCACGGTGGGATCGGCGGCGCCGGCGAGCACGAGCCGCGCCGTCGGCGCGATCCGAAGGACCTGGGCGAACGCGCTGATGATTTGGGGCAGCCGTTTGTCGGCGGTCAGCGCGCCGAACGCCCCGAAGACGACGTCGACGTCCTCGAATCCGAGCGCCGCACGAACGGTGCGGCGCTCCTTGGGTGACAAGGCTGGCAGCGGGTCCTGGCCGAGCGCCACGTATTCGATGGCCGCCTCCGGCCACGCCTCGGACAGATCGTGCGCGCCGCCCTTCGTGTGCACCGCCGTGAGCCGTGACGCCGCGACGATCGCGGGCGTCATCGGCCACAGATAGTAGTAGGCGCCGTCGAATCCCGGTACCGCGAGCTCGGCCGCGCGCGCTGCACCGGGGTGGTTGAAGGCGAACTCCGCGCGGTACTCGTCCGCGCGCTGCGTCGAGAGCAGCGCCCCTGCCCGCGCGTGGTGCAGGCGGGCGTCGTGCAGGACCGCGAGACCGGGAAACTGGAAGAGGTACGGCCAGATGTAGTGGTGGAGTCGGGAGTTACCGAGTTGGTAGACGGTGAGATCGAACTGTCCCCGAGCCTGGCGCCACACGAAATCGTGAGCCGACTGGACGCGGACGCGGCCCGGCTGGGGCGCGTCCGCCGAGCTCCGGCCGGTCGCTACCGCGCGGTCGTCGACGAAGATGTCGATCGCGTGCCCGCTGGACGCCAATTTGTCCACGACGACCGTCGAGATGCCGGCGACGCCGCTCGCTTGCGGCGTCCAGGGACTGAACCACGCCAGACGCATGACCGGAACAGTGTAACCGTCGTGCGGCAAGGCCCCCTCTCGCATTGACTTGGCCGATGATCGTTCGTTAGCATCTGTGCTTGTTCCGACGGCGAACAAGCTCGCCGTGCGCCTCGTTTCTGGTTCGTTACACCGCGCCCTCGGCGTAGCGAACCGTCCCGGAGAACCCAGATCGATGGAAGGTTTCCTACCCATCCTCATCATGATCGTGCTCGCGGCCGGTTTTTGGGGCGCCAACATCGCCGCGTCCATGTTCCTGGGCCCCAGCAGACCCTCGCCCGAGAAGAGTGCCCAGTACGAGTGCGGGATGCCGCCGGTGGGCGACGCGCGGCAGCGTCAATCGGTCAAGTTCTATCTCGTGGCGATGATCTTCCTGCTGTTCGACATCGAGGTCGCGTTTCTCTACCCGTGGGCGATCGCGTTCCGCGATCTGGGCATCATCGGCTACTGGCAGATTGTGACGTTCTTCCTGCTGCTGGTCACGGGCTACATCTACGTGTGGCGCAAAGGCATCTTCGACTG
Source organism: Acidobacteriota bacterium (assembly GCA_039933635.1). Taxonomy (GTDB): domain Bacteria; phylum Acidobacteriota; class Vicinamibacteria; order Vicinamibacterales; family SCN-69-37; genus JBDTNQ01. Next base: position 9,798 of record JBDTNQ010000074.1, on the reverse strand, counting down.
GAGCGGCGATCGCGCGCGTTGACGGCCGCGGGGCCGCGACACGCTGGCGTTCTCACCATGGCTGATATTGAAATTCCCGTCCTGACCACCTCCGTCGAGAAGATGGTGCAGTGGGCCCGGCGATCGGCCATCTGGCCGGTCACGTTCGGATTGGCGTGCTGCGCGATCGAAATGATGGCGATGAGCTGCGGCCGCTACGACATCGCCCGCTTCGGCGCCGAGGTGTTTCGCGGGTCGCCGCGGCAGTCTGACCTGATGGTCATTGCCGGACGGCTGTCGCGGAAGATGGCGCCGGTGCTTCGGCGCATCTATGACCAGATGCCCGAGCCCAAGTGGGTCATTTCGATGGGCGCGTGCGCCAGTTGCGGCGGCGTGTTCGACAACTACGCCATCGTGCAGGGTGTCGATCAGGTGGTGCCCATCGACGTCTACGTGCCCGGCTGCCCGCCGCGGCCCGAGGCGCTGATCTACGGCATCGTGCAGCTGCAGCGGAAGATCGACAAGCAGCGGATGAGCGCGTAACCGATGCCCGAGACTGACGCGTCCCCGATTCTCGACGTCCTCCGCGGCGCAGTCCCCGGGGCGACAATCGACGCCCTGCCATCGGTGGACATGCCGACGGTGGTCGTCGATCGCGATCATGCGCTCGAAACGTTCCTGGTCCTCCGCGACCATCCCGCCCTGCAATTCGCGCTGCTCGTCGACGTGATCGGCGTGGATCGGCTGCCCGCGGCGCCGCGCTTCGAGGTGGTCTACCACCTGGTCTGCCTGGGCGCGGCGTACGCCATAGGCCAACCGGCTCCCGCGCGCCGCCTCCGCCTCAAAGTGCAGGCGCCGGGTGACGATGCGCGCGTGACCAGCGCGGTGTCGGTATTTCCGGGCGCGAACTGGCTCGAGCGCGAGGTGTTCGACCTGCTGGGCATCGTCTTCGAGCATCACCCGGACCTGCGGCGGATTCTGACGCCGGAGGACTGGACAGGGTTTCCGCTGCGAAAGGACTACCCGGTCCAGATTCGCAAGACGACGCAGTCGTGGGAGCCGATCCAGCTGTCGGTCGAGGAGTTCGCGGAGAACATCAAACGTCAGCGCGCGATCGCTGAAGAACTCGCGCGCAAGCCGGGGCCGGCGGGTGAGTGATCGGGAACTGGTGCGTCGCGTCTGTCACGAAACGGCGACGCTGCATGCGCAGGTGGGCACCACCTGCGCCGACGCGATTGTCGCCGCCGCCGGCGTCGTGGGCGACGCGCTGGTCGCGGGGCGAAAGGTGCTGGTGTTCGGCAACGGCGGGAGCGCGGCGGACTCGCAGCATTTCGTCGCGGAGTTGGTGGGGCAGTTCAGCCGGCGGGTCGAACGCCGCGGGTTGCCGGCCATCGCGCTCACGAGTGATCTGGCCGTCATGACGGCCGTGGCCAACGATTTCGGGTTCGCGGCGGTGTTCGCGCGACAGCTCGACGCGCTCGGAGTGGCCGGGGACGTGGCGCTTGCCATCACGACGAGCGGCACGTCGGCGAACGTGAACGAAGGCCTGCGCTCGGCGTCGCGCCGGGCGCTGCGCACCGTGGCGCTGACCGGACGGGACGGCGGGGAGAGCGGCCGGCTGGCGGAGGTCCACGTGAATGTGGCCCACGACAACCCGCAGCGCGTGCAAGAGGTGCAGCAAACGATCTTGCACCTGATTTGCGAGCTGGTGGAGCGCCGGCTCGACGGTCAACCAGCGGCAGAAGCGTGAGACATGCCTGAGATTCGCACTGAAACGATGACCGTCAACATGGGGCCGCAGCACCCCAGCACGCACGGCGTGCTGCGTCTGGTGCTCGAGCTCGATGGCGAAAACATCGTCGGGCTCGATCCCACGATCGGGTACCTGCACACGGGCATCGAGAAGACAGCCGAGCAGAAGAAGTGGCAGCAGGTGATCCCGCTCGTGGAGCGGATGGACTATCTCGGGCCGCAGTCCAACAGCCTGGCCTTCTGCCTGTCGGTGGAGCGGCTGCTCGCGCTCGAGGCCGGCATGCCCGATCGCGTGACGTTCATCCGCGTGTTGATCGCGGAGTTGCAGCGCTTGAGCAGCCACCTCGTGTGGCTCGGCACGCATGGCATGGAGATCGGCGCCATCTCCGTGATGATGTACTGCTTCCGCGAACGGGAGCAGCTGCTCAATCTCAACGAGATGCTCGCCGGCTTCCGGATGTTCCCGAGCTACATGCGAATCGGGGGCTTGCGCGAGGACCTGCCGCGCGGATTCCACGAGGCGGCAAAGGCCTTCCTCGACAAGTTTCCCTCGAAGCTCGACGAGTACGAGAAGCTCCTCACCAAGAACAACGTGTGGCTGAAGCGCACGAAAGGGGTCGGCACGCTGTCGCGTGCGGACACGATTGCGATGGGTCTGGTGGGACCGATCGCACGCGCGGTCGGCATCCCCTACGATGTGCGCAAGATGTTCCCGTATCTGAAGTACGACACCTTCGACTTCACGGTGCCGACGGCGACCGACGGCGACGTCTTCGCGCGGTACACGGTGAAGATCGAGGAGATGCGGCAGAGCGTGAAGATTGCCCAGCAGGCGCTCGAGCGCATCACGCCCACCGGCAAGTACGATTGCGGCGACTACCGCATCGTGCCGCCGCCGAAGGATCGCGTGTACACGGAAATGGAAGCGCTGATTCAGCACTTCCTGCTCTATTCGCAGGGTTTCAACGTGCCGAAGGGCGAAGCGTACGTGCCCGTCGAAGGCCCGCGCGGCGAGCACGGGTTCTACGTCGTGTCGGACGGCGCCAATCGTCCGATTCGCGTGAAGTCACGCGCGCCGTCGTTCATGGCGGTGCAGGGCCTCGAGAAGATGGTGGTCGGCGGCCTGGTCGCGGACCTGATCGCGGTCATTGGGTCGACGGACGTGGTGATGGGAGACGTGGATCGATGACACCGCGAGGCCGTGGTCGGAGCGAAGGCGCCGAGTGCTGTGAGCGCTGGGGGCGGGGTCCCAACCGCAGTGGAAAGAAGCTGACGGTATGAGTTTTCACCCAGCGATGGACTACGGCCGCGGCCGGCACCAGTCGGCGCGTGCGCTGCCGGAAGAAGGCCCCGCGTTCGTCTACACCGCGGAGAATCGCGCGAAGTTCGAGGAGATCTGCGCGCGGTATCCGTCCGAACAGCGGAAGTCCGCGATTCTGGCGGCCCTCTACCTGGCCCAGGCGCAGCAGGGGTACCTCACGCGGAACGCGATGCGCCACGTGGCCGAGGCGATTCGCTGCACGGCGGCCGAAGTCGAGGACGTCGTCACCTTCTACACGATGTTCTATACGCGACCGGTCGGGACGTACGTGCTGACGGTGTGCCGCACGCTCTCGTGCGCGCTGATGGGCGCCGAGCGCGTGACGCAGGCGCTCGTGGAAGCGCTCGGCGTGAAGCCCGGTGAGACGGATCCCTCAGGCACGTTCACCCTCCACGAAGTCGAATGCCTGGGGGCGTGCGATCGCGCGCCGGTCGTCGGCGTGAATGATCATTGGCAGGAGTGCCAGCGGCCGGAAGACGTGCGAGCGCTCGTCGACGGCCTGCGGACGGCCGGCCCCTCGGTGCTGACGGGTTGCCATCTCAAGGTGGCAGGGGAGGGACAGTGAGCATGGAACCCCTGCTGACGCGCTACGTGCGTGAGCCAAACAGCTTCACGCTTGATTTTTACACGCAGCACGGCGGGTACAACGCCCTTCGCAAGGCGCTCGGCATGACACCCGAGGCGGTGATCGATACCGTGAAGGCGTCGGGTCTGCGGGGCCGCGGCGGCGCGGGATTTCCGACCGGCATGAAGTGGCAGTTCGTGGACAAGAAGTCTCCGAAGCCGCGCTACATCTGCTGCAACGCGGACGAGAGCGAGCCGGGCACGTTCAAAGACCACGTGCTCATGGAGCGCAACCCGCACCTGCTGTTCGAGGGCTGCCTCATCGGCTGCTACGCGATTGGCGCGAAGGTCGCGTACATCTACATCCGCGGCGAGTTCTACCATGTGCAGGAAGTGCTCGAGCGCGAACTCGAGAAAGCACGCGCGGCGGGAATCATCGGCACGAACATCTTCGGTTCGGGCTTTGATTGCGAGATCTTCGTCCACCGCGGCGCTGGGGCCTACGAGGCCGGCGAAGAGACGGCGCTCATCGAGTCCCTCGAGGGGAAACGCGCGCAGCCGCGCTTGAAGCCGCCGTTTCCGGCCGTCGAAGGGCTCTACGGGTGCCCCACGGCGGTGAACAACGTCGAAACCCTCTGCAATGTGCCGCTCATCATTGATCAGGGTGCCGAGTGGTTCGCCAAGCTGGGCCCCGAGAAGAACGGCGGGCCGAAGCTGTACTGCCTGAGCGGGCACGTGAAGCGGCCGGGCGTCTACGAAGCGTCGATGTCGACGACGATGCGCGAGCTGGTCTATGACCCGCGGTTTGGCGGCGGCATCCGCGACGATCGCGCGCTGAAGTGCGTGATTCCAGGCGGCTCGTCCGTGCCGGTGCTGCTCCCCGATCAGCTCGACATCCCGGCCAGCTTCGACGGCGTGGCGGCCGCGGGGTCGCTCCTCGGATCGGCCGGCATCATCGTTATGGACGACACGACGTGCATGGTGTGGGCGGCGGAGAACCTGCTGCACTTCTACCGTCACGAGTCCTGCGGCAAGTGCACGCCGTGCCGCGAGGGCGGCGCCTGGCTGCACAACATCCTCGGCAAGATCGAGCGAGGGGACGGCCAGATGAAGGACCTCGACCTGCTGCTGTCGATTGCCGGCAACATCACGGGCAAGACGCTCTGCGCGTTTGGTGACGCGGCGGCCACGCCGGTGCTGACGACGGTGAAGACGTTCCGCGCCGAGTACGAGGCGCACATTCGCGAAGGCCGGTGCACCGTGCCGGCATCGTGGCGCGCGTCGGCGCGCACCCACGCGGGGGCACACTAGATGCTGGCGCCTCTTGCGGAGTGGCTGGGCACGTTGGGCGTGACGCCGTTCATGCTTCGGCTTGCCGTGCAGCTGCTGGTCATCTTTGCCGTGTTCATGGCGCTGCAGATTTCCGCTGCGGTGCTGGTGTACATGGAGCGCAAGGTCGCGGCGCTCGTGCAGCAGCGTTACGGCCCGTATCTGGTCGGCCCGCACGGTCTGATGCAGCCGCTCGCGGACATCGTCAAGCTGATGTTCAAGGAGGAGCTGCGGCCGAAGACGGCCGACCCCGTGCTCTTCTATGTGGCGCCCATCCTCAGCGCGGTCGCGGCCTTCGCGGCGTTCGCGGTCGTGCCGTTCGGGGCCGACACGACGCTCTTCGGCCTGCTCGATCGCCCGATTCATCTGGCAGCGGCTGACGTCAACGTCGGGCTGCTGGTGATTTTTGCGATCACGTCGATGGGCGTGTACGGGATCGTGCTGGCCGGCTGGGCCTCGAACAGCAAGTACTCGCTGCTCGGTGGCCTGCGATCGTCGGCGCAGATGATCAGCTACGAGTTGTCCTACGGGCTCTCGTTCGCGGCGGTCATCCTGCTCGCCGGCTCACTCTCGCTTGGTCAGATCGTCGACAGCCAGGCCGGATACTGGTTCGGGTTCATTCCGAAGTGGTACCTCTTTCTCCAGCCGGTCGGCTTCTTCATCTTCCTGACGGCGGGGGTGGCGGAAACGAACCGCGCCCCGTTCGATTTCCCGGAAGCGGAGCAGGAACTGGTGGCCGGGTACCACACCGAGTACAGCTCGATGAGCTTCGCGCTGTTCTTTCTGGCCGAGTACGTGAACATGGTCACGGTGTCCGCCGTGGCCACCGACCTGTTTCTGGGCGGGTGGCATGGCCCGTTCCTGCCTGATTGGCTGGGCTGGATCTGGTTCTTCATCAAGCTCTTCGCGCTGCTGTTCTTCTACATCTGGATGCGCTGGACGTTGCCGCGATACCGCTACGACCAGTTGATGGAGTTCGGCTGGAAGTATCTGCTGCCTCTTTCGGTCGTCAACCTGCTGGTGACGGCCGCCGTGGTCGTGTATTTCGGCTTCTGATGCACATGGACGCCCTCTACTTCTGGATTCTCGCGGCCGCGGCGGTCATCGCGTCATTGCTCGTTGTCGGGCAACGGAACCCGATGCACAGCGTAATGTGGCTCATCGTGTCGTTCTGCGCGCTGTCCGGCCTGTACGTGCTGCTCGGCGCGCCGTTCGTCGCGGCGATTCAGATCATCATTTACGCCGGCGCGATCATGGTGCTCTTCCTGTTCGTGGTCATGCTGCTCAACGTGCCCACCGAGACGCCGGACGAACGCCGGAGCCGGCTGCCGGTGTCGGCCGGGCCGCGGCACTTCGGGGCCGTGTTGTCCCTGGCGCTGGTCGTGGAGCTGGCGTGGGCGCTGAGCCGTGTGCAAGGCGCCGCGATGCCGGCCAATCCGACCGAGACGAGTGTGCACGCCATCGGGCTGCGGCTGTACCGCGACTACGCGTTCGCGTTCGAGTCGACGTCGGTGCTCATCCTGGTTGCGATGGTGGGCGCCATCATCCTGGCGCGCAAGGAACAGAAGTGATGCCCGACCCCACACTCAATTCCTATCTGATGCTGTCGGCGGTGCTGTTCTCGATCGGCACCGCGGGCGTGTTTCTCCGGCGCAACCTCATCACGATTCTGCTTTCCATCGAGATCATGTTGAACGCCGTGAACCTGACGTTCGTGGCGGCGGATCGGTTCTTCCAGACGGTGGATGGACAGATCATCGTGTTCTTCGTCATGACCGTCGCCGCGGCCGAGGCCGCCGTGGGGCTCGCCATCATCATCGCCCTCTTCCGGCACCGGGACTCGCTGAACCCGGATGCGTTCACGTCGCTGAAGTGGTGACCGCGTGCTGATTCTGATTCCCCTCCTTCCGTTCGTCGGCTTCCTGCTCAATACCGTCTTCCGGCGGTCATTGCCGAAGGCCGTGTCGGGGGCCATTGCCACGGGCGCGATGGGCCTCGCGTTCGGCGTGGCGGCCACCACCGTGTGGCAGCTGCTCGGCACCGAGCCGGTGGGCGGCGTGCGGGCGATCGAGCAGCAGGTGTTCACCTGGATCTCGTCGGGCGCGCTGACCGTGCCGCTGACGTTCCGTGTGGATCCCCTGTCGGCCCTGATGATTCTCGTCGTCACCGGGATCGGCACGCTCATCCACCTCTACTCGACGGCGTACATGCACGACGAGTCGGACAGCGAGTACGCGCGCTACTTCTCGTATCTGAATCTCTTTGCCGCGTTCATGCTGGTGCTCGTGCTCGGCGCCAGTTTCCCGGTCATGTTCGTGGGCTGGGAAGGCGTGGGGCTCTGCTCGTACCTGCTGATCGGCTTCTGGTTCACGAAGCCCTCGGCGGCTGACGCGGGCAAGAAGGCGTTCATCGTGAACCGCGTGGGCGACTTCGGCTTCATCCTCGGGATGCTGTCGGTGTTCGCGCTCTTCGGCACGCTTGATTTCCAGGAGGTCGCGCGTCACGTCGCCGACCTGCCGCTCGAAGCCTCCGCCGGCATCCTGACGCTGACGACGCTGCTGCTGTTCGTGGGCGCCACGGGCAAGTCCGCGCAGATTCCCCTGTATGTGTGGCTGCCGGACGCGATGGAAGGTCCCACCCCGGTCTCGGCCCTGATCCACGCGGCCACCATGGTCACGGCCGGCGTGTACATGATCGGCCGCAACGCCGTGCTGTTCAGCCACACGCCGGTGACGCTCGAGGTGGTGGCGGTCATCGGCGCGACGACAGCGTTGCTGGCCGGGACGATCGGGCTGGTGCAGAACGACATCAAGCGCGTGCTGGCGTACTCGACCGTGTCGCAGCTCGGCTACATGTTCCTGGCCATGGGCGTCGGTGCATTTGCCGGGGGCATCTTCCATCTCTACACGCACGCGTTCTTCAAGGCGCTGCTGTTCCTGGGATCCGGCGCGGTCATCCACGCGCTGCACGGCGAACAGGACCTGCGCTACATGGGCGGCCTCAAGAAGGAACTGCCGATCACCTACTGGACGTTCCTGATCGGCACGCTGGCGATTGCGGGTGTGCCGCTCTTGTCCGGGTTCTTCTCGAAGGACGAGATCCTCTGGCAGACGTTCGCGCACGGGCACATCGTGCTGTGGGTCATGGGCATCGCCACGGCGTTCCTGACGGCGACCTACATGTTCCGCCTGCTCTATCTCGCGTTCTTTGGCGAGCGGCGTGCGGCGCCCGTGGCGGACGGGCATGGCCATGACGCGGGCGGCCACGGTGGCCATGGAGCCGGGCATCACGCGCATCTGCACGACGCACCTCCCGCGATGGCGATGGCGCTCATCGTGCTGGCGATTGGATCGGTCTTCGCCGGCTATGTCGGCGTGCCGAACGTGCTGATGCACGGCGGCAATCGGATCGAGGCTTTCCTCGAGCCCAGTTTCCGCGCGAGCGGGGTGGTCGAGGCTGCCGGGTTGGCCGAGCCCACCGAGCCGCTTGGAGCGGACGGGGCGCACAACGCCTCCACCGAGATGGGCCTCATGGTGTTCTCGACGGTCGTCGCGTTTGCCGGGATCGGCCTCGCGACCGTGATTTACCGCCGGCGCCAGGGAATGGCGGAGACGATCGCGGCGCGGTTCTCCGGCGTGTATCAGCTGCTGCTGGGGAAGTATTTTGTTGACGAGGCGTACGACGCCGCGATTGTGCAGCCCATCAAACGCGTGTCGAACACGCTGTTGTGGCGTGGGATCGACGCCGGGTTGATTGACGGCACGGTCAATGGTGTCGGCCTCGTCGTCCGCGGATGGAGCGCTGTTTTGCGGCGGCTGCAGACGGGCTCTGTGAGGGCCTACGCGATGTCGTTCTTCGTCGGCGTGGTCGCGATTGTGGGGTACTACCTGTGGCGCTAGGGATTCTCGAACGGGCGCGCGCGAGCCGGGAGGTCACGTGCTGACTTCCCTCGTGGCGCTGCCGGTGATCGGTGGGCTGCTCGTGCTGCTGCTCGGCAAGGGCCGTGACGGCCTGGCACGACAGCTGGCCCTGGCCGTGTCGCTCATCACGTTCATCATCAGTCTGGGGCTGTGGGCGCGGTTCGATTCCTCCGCCAGCGCGGCGGCCTACCAGTTCGTCGAGCGCTACAGCTGGCTGCCCGACTTCGGCGTGTCGTACCACGTCGGCATCGACGGCATCAGCCTGATGCTCGTCCTGCTCACGACGTTCCTGACGCCAATCGCGCTGCTGTGCTCGTGGGAATCGGTGGACCAGCGCGTGCGCGAGTTTTCCTTCTTCATGCTGCTGCTCGAAGCCGCCATGATCGGCGTCTTCATCTCCCTCGACCTGTTCCTGTTCTACGTGTTCTGGGACGCGATGCTGATTCCGATGTATTTCCTCATCGGCATCTGGGGGTACGACCGGCGCATCTATGCCAGCATGAAGTTCCTGCTCTACACGATGGCCGGCAGCGTGCTGATGCTCCTCGCGATCATCTGGATCGCGTACTACCACCGCGCCGCCACCGGGCTGCCGAGCTTCGATCTGGCGGATCTGATCGCGATGGACATCCCGGCCGCGACGCAGACGTGGCTGTTCCTCGCCTTCGCCGTGGCGTTCGCCATCAAGGTTCCACTGTTCCCGTTCCACACCTGGCTGCCGGATGCGCACGTCCAGGCGCCGACCGCCGGGTCCGTGATCCTGGCTGGCGTGCTGCTGAAGATGGGCACCTACGGGCTGCTGCGCTTTGCGTTCCCGCTCTTTCCGATAGCGGCCGCGTACTTCGTGCCGTACATCGCGGTGCTCGCCGTGATCGGCATCGTCTACGGCGCGCTCGTCGCGATGGTGCAGCCGGACATGAAGAAGCTCGTCGC
>JBDTNQ010000073.1:0-23068 GCA_039933635.1 Acidobacteriota bacterium | reverse complement strand
CCGCAGGATTTCCAGAAGAAGTTCGAGATTCCGTACAAGCCGCTGCTCGATGCCGGCGTGAAGTTCTACGCGTCATTGGGCAACCACGATGCCCGCGAGCAGCGCTATTACAAGCCGTTCAACATGGACGGCAAGCTCTACTACTCCTTCAAGGCGCCGCACCAGAATGTTCGTTTATTCGCCCTCGAGAGCACCTATCCTGATCCGGCGCAGATCGCGTGGATCGAGGACCAGTTGAAGAGCGCGAAGGAGGCGTGGAAAGTCGTCTTCTTTCACCATCCGCTGTATTCATCGGGCGAGCGGCACGGGTCGGATACGCGGCTCCGCGACACGCTTGAGCCGCTGTTTCTCAAGTACGGCGTCAGCATCGTCTTCACGGGCCACGATCACTTCTATGAGCGCGTGAAGCCGCAGAAGGGGATTCTCTATTTCGTGACGGGATCGGGCGGGCAACTGCGCACGGGCAACATCGACAAGAGCACGGGGCTGACGGCGGCGGGGTTGGATACGGACAACGCCTTCCTGATCGGCGAGTTCCTCGGCGATGTCTTCAGCTTCCGGGCCATCTCGCGCGCTGGCCGGAGCTTCGATTCAGGAACATTCACCCGCCGGATGGAGTAGGCGTATGCGGCGGCCCGGCCCGGACGAGCCGACGCGGGTCAGTGCGCGAAGTTCGTGGCGAACTGAATGCCCACGCCGCCCGGAATCGGTGCGATGGCGAACGCGTACTTGTCGCTGCCGGGCTGTGTCACGGTCCGGCCGGCAATGATGCCGACAGCCGCTCCAAACGCGACATCGCTGGCGAAGTGCTTGTTCTCGTGCAGCCTCGACATCGCGACGTAACTGGCAAAGAGGTAGGCCGGCACGCTCATACGCCAGTTGATGTGCCGCTCGAGGACGGTCGCGACGGCAAAGGTCGCCGATGAGTGGCCCGACGGGAACGAGTGACGATCGCTGCCATCCGGTCGCTCTCGTCGGACGGAGAATTTCAGTGTCTGTGTGATGGCCTCATCGACCACCAGCGCACGGATCAGGTCCATGCCGATGTGCGAGACCTTCGGTGTGTCACGCAGCCGCCCCGTCGCGTAGATCGCCAGCGACGCGCCGGCCAACGTGGCCGTCTCGCCGATGTATTTGCCCGGCTTGAAGAACGTATCGGCCGCGCCGACGCCGGCGAAGTGATGGTTGATGTTGTCATCGACGGGATGGATGGCAAGCGCCGCCGCCGCGCCAAGCCCGACCCACATCAGATTTTCGCGCGATCCCAGATGACGGAAGTCACGCGGGATTGCCCGGAGCGTCGCTTTGATGCCAGTGTGGCGCGGAGTGGACAGGGCCGGCGCCGGCTGTTCCACGACCTGTGCGGCGAAACTAATCGGCGCAACGACCGCCGACCGATCGAGGTCTTGAGCGTGCGCCGCAGAGCTGACGAACAGAAGGGAGAGCGTCGCAGAGGCGACCGCGTTCGTTGGTCCAGTCATGTCCACCTGCCCTTTCAGCGTTTCTTGGCGCGCAATCGCCTTCGCGCCTCGGAAATCTGACGTCGTTCGCGATGCGTCAGCTGGGGCGTCCGCAGATCGAGACTCTCCAGCGTCTCGATCATCACCTTCGCGATGGCCAGCCGCGTGTACCACTTGTTGTCCGCGGGTACGACGTACCAGGGCGCCTCGGCGGTGCTGGTCGCATGCAGCGCGTCCTCGTACGCCCGCATGTACTCCTTCCACCTCAGGCGTTCGTTCACGTCGTTCACGGAGAACTTCCACCGTTTCGATGGATCGTGGAGCCGTTCCAGAAACCGACGCCGCTGCTCGGCGCGCGAGACGTTGAGAAAGAACTTCCGAATCACGGTGCCGTTACGCGAAAGGTAGCGCTCGACGTTGCGGATGTCTTCGAACCGCTCCGCCCAGATACCGGGAGTGATCCGCGCCTTCGGCAGGTTCTGCTGCGCCAGGATCCTCGGATGGACGCGGACGACGAGCACGTCCTCGTAGTAGGAGCGATTGAAGATCCCGATCCGTCCACGCGGCGGCAGGACCTTCGTACAGCGCCACAGGAAGTCGTGATTCAGCTCTTCGGTGGAGGGCGGACCAAACGTGTGGACATGCGTGCTTTTCGGATCGAGCCCGCGCATGACGTGCTTGATGGCGCTGTCCTTACCAGCACCATCCATCGCCTGGAACACGAGAAGCAGGGCCCAATGGTTCTGGGCCGAGAGCAGCTCCGTCAACTCATACAGCCGCCGGCCGCTCTTTTCGAGCAGTCCCTTGACTTCCTTGCGGTTGGTGAACGGGAGCGTATCCGCCGGATCGTGCCGATCCAGCAGAAGCCGGCTCTTCGGTGACACCCGAAAGCGGGTGGTATCGATCTGCAATTTGATCCCAGGGGCCCATACTGCAAACTCGACGCCACCCGCGGCGTGCTCCTACCGCGCTTTCGGGCCGTCCCCCTCGCCAAACATCGCCCGGACTTCGCACTCCCCTTCCCACTCCTTCCAGTGGTCGACGTGGAGTTGCATGAACCGCATGGCCCACTTCATCGCCTCTTCCTTGTTCGGGAGGTCATAGATGGCGAAGCCGCCGATCACTTCCTTGGCCTCGGCGTACGGGCCGTCCAGCACCGTCAGTTTGCCACCCGACTGACGAATCTTCGCGCCCCCGGCACTGGGCATCAGACCGCCCATCTGTACGAATACGCCGGCCTTCGCCGCCTCCTGGCCCAGTTCACCGATCGCATCCATCAGGCCCTTGGGAGGGAACCCCTGGTTTTCTCTCGCAAACACCGTCGTCATGAATCGCACGTCATCGCTCCTTCTCTGGTTATCCGGGCCGGCCCATTCGGCAGACGTCCCTTCTATCCCCACGACGAACGAGCGGGGGCCGAATCGACATCCGCCGGATTTCTGCGCGTGGCCGCGCCCCGGCGCGGGAAACGGTGTCTAATCGCCCAAGACCGGCATGCCCGCGAGGCCTGTCGCCTTCGCCGCTTCGGCCGCACTGCACCTGGCACTGGTGCTCGGTCTGGTTCGGCCCTCACCGTCTGGTGTCGTTGCCGCGGCGCCGGCGCCTCGCCACGTCACGGTGGTCACCGCGCCGCCAGAGGACGAGACCTATCTGGGTCTCAACCCTCTGCCGGAAATGGAGAACGCGCCACACTTCAAGCCTGGCCGTAGGTCGCTCGAGTTCAACGGCGCCACGTTCGACGTGTCCAAGATCGCCGCTCGATACCAGGTGCTGTTTCCTTTCCTCACGCCGGGACTCTCGGCCGATCTGTTTGCGTTGACACCGCAGGATGACTTCGATCGGTTTCTGAACGGCCTGCGTCAGCAAGCGGCCCGCCACCAAGACGCACCTGCCACGTCCCTGTCGCTGGGTCCCGCGGCCCTGCAGGCGCTCATCGATCGCACATGGTCCCGCCGCGATCGGTGGCAGGCCATGCAACCACTGCTCAAGCTGGCGGACCAGTACAGCCCGGCGGCCGGCGATGTGCCGCGACTCTTCAGGGCGTACGGCGAGCAGAACATGGGGCAATACTACGAGGACCGGAATAGATCGATTCGCGATTCGAACTCCTCTTCATCCTGGACAAGGTCGTCGAGGGCAATCGCAACATCCTGGCGACGCTGCGGTCGACCAATCCACAAGAGACCTTGAACGACACCCGCATCACCGCGCCCGATGCGTATGCCGTCATCCTCAGGATTCAGAGCTACTACGCCAAGGTGTTGGCCGGCCGGAAGCTGCGAACGCCGGAAGAGATATCCGCCGATCTCCGCAAACCGTGCGGCATGGTCTTCAGCGTGAACGCCCGTCGGAGACGTTGTGGCGGAGGCCGCCCTTGTCTATCGTGAAGGGGTGGATGACGAACGCGTCTTCCTGCTGTCACCAGCGTTCTGCGGCGGGCGCAGGGCGAGGATTCTCTTGCGCGAAGGGTCCGAGGTGCCGATCGCGCGTCGGCTCCAGAACGGCGGCTTGACGGTGGGGGAAGCGTTCGCGTTCCTGAGCGGCCTGTACTTCCGCGGCAAGCTTGCCTACGGCCGGGCGTTCGGGCGTCTGGGCGGCGGCGGGCCATCCACGCTCGTGATTACACCGACACGGGGACTGCTCGCCCCGGACACCCTTATTGATGCCGCGGCACTGCTCGAGTTCGCGGCGACCGATGTCTCGCTCGACGAGCCCTCGTATCGCGTGCCCCTCGATCGCGATGCCGCCGCACTGGCCGCACGCCTCTCATCCCACGCGACGGTCGTCCTGCTCGGCAGCGTCGCCACGGGCAAGTACGTCGACGCGCTCGCGCCCTGGTTTGGCGATCGGCTGCGCTTCCCCGCACCGTTCGTGGGCCGCGGTGACATGAGCCGCGGGGGGCTGCTGCTTCGAAGCGTGGCCGCGGGCGAGCAGCTCGAGTACGACCCGCTGCGGAGTGGCGTGCGGCCTCGTGGCACACGTCCACCGAAGCTCGAGCCCCTGCGCAAGTCCGGGCCGGTCAGATATTGGCGATCCAGGGCCCGACAAGGCTGACACGCCACGTTGTGAGACGCGTCCTAGAACAGCGCCAATTGCCTGTGGCGTCTGGGCCGGTCGTCGAACACGGTGCGCCCGCCGACCGCGGGGGAGATGCGGCGCTCGTGCGCAAGGGCAGCGTCGAAGTCCGCCTCCGGAGCCAGCCGTGCCTCGACGAACCTTACGAACGCGTCGAGGCGCTTCATGCCGTCGACCTTGTCGGACTCGCCCACCTTCGCGCCATCGAGACCTCGGCGCAGCACGGCAATGGTCTCGTCATAGGTGTGCAACGGCACGGGGAACGGGTGCCCGTCCTTGCCGCCGTGCGCAAAGGAGAAGCGGGCGGGATCGTCGAACCGCGCGGGCGCGCCGTGCACGATTTCCGCCACGAGCGCGAGCGATTGCAGCGTGCGCGGACCGAGATTCTCGAGCAGCAGCAGTGACGCGAAGTCGCGGAGGTCGCGTTCGTACGCGACCGCCAGCACCGCGCCGAGACGCTTGAGATCGACGTCTGCCCCGCGCACGTCGTGGTGGGACGGCAAGGTCAGCGTACGAACCTCGCGCAGCACCGCGTCCGGATGTTCGCGCGTGATGGCGAGCAACGCCGCCTGCGCCGGCGCCGCGCGATGGTCAACGAGATTTCGGATAATGCCAGCATGTTCGCCGACAATGCCCGTGTGCGGCGCGTCGGTAAAATCCCGGACCGTTGCCGAGTGCCAATGATAGCGGCGCGCCGTCCGTCGCGCCGTGTTGAGCCCCTGTTGCACAACCGCCCACTCGCCGTCGCGCGTCAGGATGAACGTGTGCAGGTAGATTTGAAACCCGTCCGCGATGGCGTTGTTGTCAACGCGTGCGGTCAGCCGGCTCGTGCGAACGAGCGCATCGCCGTCCAGACCGACGCAGTCCGCGATCGCGCGTAGCTCGTCGGGCGTCCGGCGCGATTGATTGCCGCGCCCGCCGCAGACGTAGATGCCCAGTTCCGCCGATCGAGGGTTCAGCCCGCGCTTGAGCGCGCCCATCACCGACGTCGTGATCCCCGACGAGTGCCAGTCCATCCCCATGACGGAGCCCAGCGCCTGGAACCAGAACGGGTCGCTGAGGCGCGTCAGCAACTCGGACGCGCCGTAGTGGTGCAGCACCGACTCGGCGATGGCCGTGCCCATCGTCGTCATCCGCGTCGCCAGCCATGCGGGGACGCGTCCGCCGTGAAGCGGGAGGTCCGCCACGCCCGAGCGCTTCATCCAATCATTCTGTCATCGCGCCACCCTGGGCCGTGTAGACTTTGACCATCTCCCCCACACAAGCTGTTCGCGGTCGCGGGTGATCGCTCGAGGCAGGTATGAGCCGCATCCTGATTGTCGATGACGATGCCGCGATTCGACAGATGCTGGTGCGCGCGCTGGCGCCGGCCGGCTACGAACTCGACCAGGCGAATGACGGCGCCGAGGCGGTCAGGTGTCTGGAGTCACGGCAGTACGATGTCGTGATCACGGATCTCAGGATGTCAGGGTCGGACGGCCTGGACGTGTTGCGGAAGGCCCTGGCATCCGATCCGGCACCGGCGGTCATCCTGATGAGCGGCCACGGCACGATCGACGTCGCGGTCGATGCCATTAAGCTGGGCGCGTTCGACTTCGTGCAGAAGCCGTTCGCGATCGAGCAGATCCGCCTGCGCCTGGAGCGGGCGCTCGAGTTCCGCCGCCTGAAGTATCAGGTCGCCTATCTCAACCGCACCCAGCCCGACATTCACAGTTTCGATCGCATCATCGGTTCCACCGGATCACTGAAGCCTTTGCTGGCCATGGTCCGGAAGGTGGCCCGCTCGAACTCGACCGTGCTCGTGCAGGGAGAAACGGGCACCGGCAAGGAGCTGATCGCGTCGGCGATTCACCACAACTCGGATCGATCGGGCCGGCTACTGGTGAAAGTCAATTGCGCGGCCCTGCACGAGAACCTGCTGGAGTCAGAGCTCTTCGGTCACGAGAAGGGCGCGTTCACGGGTGCCGACAGACAACGCATCGGTCGATTCGAGCATGCGGATGGCGGCACCTTGTTCCTCGACGAGATCGGCGACATGAGTCCCAGCACCCAGGCCAAGATTCTGCGTGTGTTGCAAGAGCGCGAGTTCGAGCGGCTGGGCGGAGTAAAGACCGTGAAAGTGGACGTGCGCATCCTGGCCGCGACACATCGCGACCTGGCTGCCATGGTGAAGGCCGGAACGTTTCGCGCGGACCTCTTTTATCGCCTGAACGTGGTGTCGATCGAAGTGCCACCCCTACGCTTCCGCAAGGAAGACATCCCGGCGCTCGTCGCCACGTTGCTCGCGCGGCTCTCCGGCGAACTGAAGCGATCGATTGACGGCATCAAGCCCGATGCGCTCGCCATGCTGATGCAGCACGACTGGCCGGGCAATATTCGCGAGCTCGAGAACGTGATCGAGCGCGCGACGCTCCTCGCCGACGGCGCCTGGCTCACCGTCGAGGACGTCGCGATCGCCCGGCCCTGAGGCCTCACACCAACCCCACGTCCATCGGCACGGCGCCTGGAAAGATCTGACCAAGGCGCGTGTTATCGAGCAGATACATCCGCCTGAACAGACCGCCCAGGAGCGATCGGTACTCCGTGAGCACGGGCCAGTCGCGGTTCTGGTTGAGGGTCTGTTCCGTCACCGGCTTCTGTTCACCCACGAAGCGACCACCGGCCACCGAACCGCCAAGCACCCAATAGACGGTGCCATGGCCGTGATCGGTGCCGTGGTTGCCGTTCTCGCGGAAGGTGCGTCCGAACTCCGACAGCACGACGACAACCGTCGAGTTCCAAGCCGGCCCCATTTGATCGGCAAATCCGGCGAGGCCGCGGCCGAGGTTCGCGAGCAGCGCCGCCAGCTGGCCCTGCGCGTTGCCTTGGTTGACGTGCGTATCCCACCCGCCGACGTCAATAAAGCCCACGTTGAACTTGTCGCGCATCAGTCCAGCCATGCGGCGTGCCTCGAGTTCGAATCCCTGCGCCGTGATCGCGCTCCGGTTCGCCGCCTGCATCTCGCCGCTCATGCCGCCCGACGCCATCATCTCGGCCTGCTCGGCCACCGTCTTCCTGAGGCCGAAGCCCTCGTCGATGAGCGCCTCGAATCGGGTGCCGGCGTACATGCCGGCCAGAACGGCCATCTGCCGATCGTCGAATGGCGCGCGACCGGCGCCTTTGAGGGAAACGTTCGGCACGTTGAACGGACCGCTCATCGCCATCGGCAAGCCGTCAGTGAAGGAGACCGGCGCGCCCTTGGCTTCGAGGGCGGACGCCAGACGATTCAGAAACCCCGAGTTGTAGACTCGCGGCCCGACGGCCTCGCTTGCGAGGGGCATGCCGCTCTCGACGTTGTCCTGCGTCTCGAAGTGACTGCGGGTCAGGTCGTTCGTGCCCGCGAACGGGACGAACGACAGCTGCCCCTTCTGCCAGAGCGGCAACATCGTGTCCTTGAGCGCCGGGTGCAATCCCCACACGACCGCATCATTCGGCCCCGCCAGTGCGATGGCCGCGAGTGGATTGGCCGGATCCGGCCTGGGCAAAGCGATGGTCGGTCGCGACGCATAGTAGAAATCGCTGGCCACCGGAATCACGACGTTGGTGGCGTCGTACCCGCCCCGCAGAAAGACCAGCAGAAACCGCGCGTCGCCCGCGGCAGGCGCCGCGAACGCATGCGACACGATGCCGGTCGGCAACAGGTGCCCCGTCGTGCCGAACATCGCCAGTTTCAACATGGTGCGACGAGAGAGAGTCATGGTCACCTCCTACGGCTGCATCCAGTCCGGCGACGACAGCAGCACGGTATTCCATTCCTGTTGTGAGGCCGTCTGCTTCAGCGCCGTTCGCGTGCCCGCGCTGAGCGACGGCTCCACAACGTCGTAGAAGAGTCGATTGGTCAGCATCGGAAATCCGACGGACGGCCCCGGCTTGTTGTCGTCGGTATTGAAGAGGCCGGCGCTCCCGCTCCCGATCGCGCGAGCGATCTCGAAGCGCCGGACCATCTGTCCGGAGCTGGTCCATGCCTGCTCGGCCAGCGGATAGCCATCCGGTGTCAGACGGCCGTAGAGTGGCTCACCGAGCTGCGCGAGCCAATTCACGACGGGTTGGAAGTTCGGGAACCGTTGACCATCGTACGCGAGCCGCAACGACGACACCACGAACCGCATCGGATCCTTGAATTTCTGCACGCGCGCGGCCGGGGCGCCTGTGGCCTCGAAACCCGCGACGACCTCGCGGTCGGTGAACATCACGCGAAGGACGTCGGCGATATCGCCGTCGGTTCGCAGGAACGTTTGCGCCATCGCATCGACGAGGCGCGCTGGCGGGTCATCGGACACGAAGTAGGTGGCGATCTTTCGACTGACGAATTTTGCCGTCGCCGGTTGCCGGCACAACCAGCCGACGACGTCTTCGACCTCGGCAAAGCCGCTGCCTTCGACGATGTGAGCCAGCACGACCTTCGTGCCGAAGTCATGGCGCGCCGGGTTGAACTCGAACAGCCCCCGTCTGACCAACAGAGTCTGGCGGTTCAGGGGCACCTTCGGCGTCGTGCCGGCCAGGTTCACGCCAACGCCCGTCAAAACGCGGGCCAGTTCCTGCACGTCCTGTTGCGAATAGCGCGACCCGCTAGGCCCGCCGCTGACGCCGAGCGTGTGCAGCTCCAGCAGCTCGCGGGCGTAGTTCTCGTTGATCCGATTCACCGCGCTCTGCGCGTTGTCGAGATACTCCAGCATCGCCGGCGAGGTGGTCGTCGCCAGCACGAGATCGCGAAATCGCCCCAGCGCCAGACCCCGCAGCGTCTGCTCGTAGTCGGCGAGTGTCCACCGTGCATTCGCCTTGCCGGAGAACACGTTGAAGTGATTCATCCAGAACCAGGTCATCTGCTCTCGCAGCTGGGCCGGGGACCGCACCGCACGCATCAGCGAACGCCTCGCCGTCTCGTTCAGGGTCTGCGCCGCCCGTTGGTTGAGGGCCGCTCTCGCCTTCTGCTTCTCGTCGTCTGACGTGAGTGCGTTGATGCGCTGCTGTTCGATCCGCACGTCCTGCATGCGCTGTTCGGCTGTCTGCTGTGAGATGGTGAGCGCTGCCACCGGGGCGGCCAGGTCAGAGGGATCCGCGCCCGGATGCAGCTGATCGTCGAGGAACTTGACGCGTCCGAGACGCTGGTAGCGTGCAACCGTGTCGCTGTCGATGCCGAAGGTGACCCGATTCAGCCATCGGAGATCGCCACGGCCGAGCGGCTTTGGCGCCGCCGCAGGCGCGGGGCTACTCCAGCCGGTCGCGACCAGCCACATGCACGATGCGAAGACGACCGTGATAGTTCGACGCATAACTGTCCAACGAATGGTTGAGCCCCCGCGGGGGAGGAAAGTTGGGGGGGGCTCGTAGATCGAGCCTACTACCGTCGAGGCAAAAGAGGATTAGTCACGGCTAAAGATCGCCGCCAAGAAACCAGTCCTGGTTACGCGACGGCGAGGCGGGCTAGTCGGGACGCACTGGCGGGAGTCCGGTCGTCCGGGATCGGATGATTCAACGACCGCTCGCGTGTTTCGTGATCCACGTCGTCACCCGAGTCAGCACCTCAGGCGACATTGTTTCCTCGATCGTGCCGTACTCGGTCGGCATGCCCGTCGTCGCGTGCTGAAACAAGTGATTCAAGCCGGGCATCTCGGCGACGTCCGTGTCCGTATTGCCGGCGGTCGCGAGCGCGGCGCGCATCGGCGGCAGGTTCTGCGCGGGATCGACTTGAAGATCGAGCGAACCGTTCAGGGCCAGGACGGGCACCTTGAGCTGGCGGAGATACACCGCCGGGTCCAGTGTGAGGAAAGTCTTGAACCAGGGTGCCCCCATCTGCGCAAGAGCGACCTGCCGCTCTTCCTGGCTCATCCCACCGTCGGCGAATGCCTTCTCCACGCGCGCGCGTGTGTCCGGATCGCGGTCGCCATCCTTCAGTGCGTCATACGCCGTCTCGAACATCTTCCGTCTCGAGGCGATCACGGCATCGCTGAGGCCGGCGGCGCGTGAGAGCTTGGCTTGCTGGTGAAGGAGAATCTGTTGTCCGGTGACGCCAGGACCCGCCAGCAACACCACGAACGCCACATCGGCTGAGCGCGACGCGACGATCGGCGCGATCAGGCCACCCTCGCTGTGCCCCACCAATCCAATCCTTGCCTGGGCCACCTCGGGCCGCCCCTTCAGGAAACGAACACCAGATTCCGCATCCGAGGCGAAGTCCAGCGTGGTTGCCGTCGCGAAGTTGCCTGTCGACTTGCCGGCGCCGCGATCGTCAACGCGCAGCACGGCAATCCCCGCGCGGGTGAGCCGGTCCGCCAGCACGAGGAACGGCCGATGTCCCATCAGCGCTTCGTCCCGGTCCTGTGGGCCGGATCCGCTGATGAGCAGCACCGCAGGGAAGGGACCGGCACCGGCGGGCAGCGTCAGCGTCCCGGCAAGCGTGACGGCGTCAGCGCCCCCGGGAAACGTCACCTCTTCCGACCGGTAGGGAAACGGCGGCTTTGGCTCCTGCGGGCGATTGAGCGCGATGGACGCCGTGCCGCGCGACAGCACGAGCGCCAGCTGGCCCGGGCCCTGCGTGAAGGTGCCGGATATCTTCTGATTGTCGTCTGCCAGCACCCCCTTGAAGCTGATGCTGGCCCGCGCGATCGCGAACGACACCTCACGGCCGTCCACGTTGATGGAGTCCGTCGGCAGCATGGCGCCGCCCTGATCGACGCTCTCGAACCTGGCGGCGAGCGTCCCGTCGTCCGCGCGGGTCACATGCAGAATCACGCGCAGCTTGATGGCACCCGCATCGAGTGTGCCTGACCAGTCGCCAACGACGGCTGCGGCCGGGCTGGTCTGCGCGAAGACGGCCGTGGCGAACGACAGCAACGCGACAACACACGCCAGAACGGCCCGTCGTTTCATAACACTCCTGCTCATTTCCTGAATGATGCGCCCATGCTGCCGCCAGCATCAAATCAGGGCCAGGCTCGCCGGCCCTAACGAACGACAGTTTCGCCTAATTTTGTCACCGGATCATGATCAATCGTGCGCCGTCCCCGCGTTAGACTCTCGCGATGCGCCACCTGCTCCTCGCCTCGCTCCTGCTTGCGTCGGTCTCAGCGCAGACCGGCGGGTTCGGCGCGTTCACCACGTCGAGTGACGTCGGCGCGCCGCCGCTGAAGGGATCGGTGGCGTTCGATTCCACCGCGCGCGAATACAAGGTCACCGGTTCGGGCGCCGATATCTGGGCGAAGGCCGATCAGTTCCACTACCTGTGGCGCGAGATGGCAGGTGACTTCACCGTGTCCGCCACCACGACGTTCCTGACCGATGGCAACCCGCATCGCAAGGCGTCCATCATGCTGCGCAAGACACTCGACGAGGATTCGCCCTTCCTGCATCTCGCCATCCACGGAGACGGCATGCCCTCCGTGCAGTTCCGCACGACCAAGGCCGACAACGTCAACACGCTCGACTTTCCCATCGGCGGACCGGGCGTGTGGACGCTGAAGCTCACGCGACAGAGCGGCGCCGTCACGGTGTGGGTGGCCAAGGGCAGCGCGACGTTAAAGGAACTCGGCCACACGACCAATCAGCTCGGCAGTCCAGTGCTCGTCGGCCTCGCCGTCGCCTCGCATACGAAGGAGGCGACGAACACGGTCTCCTTCTCGAACGTGTCCGTGACGCCACTCCCGGCACCGGCCGCCGCGCGTTAGCCGCAGCCTTCTCCAGAATGGCAAGGATGTCCATGTCTCACCTCGCTCACCGACTTCTGCTCGCCGGCTTGCTGTCCTCCAGCGTGTTCGCGCAGGCAGGCAGCGTCGGCCTCTTCCTCAGGTCAGCTGACGTCGGCAATCCGGCAATTGCCGGCGCCACGCAATTCAACCCATCGACGAAGCAGTATCGAATCACCGGGGCGGGCGCTAACATCTGGGCGAAACAGGACCAACTCCAGTTTGTGTGGCGCGAGATGACCGGAGACTTCACGGCCACGGCCACGGTGCGGTTTCTCGGGGAGGGTAACGAGCACCGCAAGGCGGGCATCATGGTGCGCCAGTCGCTCGACACCGATGCCACCTACGCGGACGTCGTCATTCACGGCAACGGCATGCCAGGCCTGCAATGGCGCAGCAAGCCGGGCGACGACACCAACACCTTCGATCTGCCCATCGAAGGTCCAGGCACCTTCACCCTGAAGATGGTTCGCACCGGAATCAAGACCTACCTCTACGTGGGACGCGAGGGGGCTGCACCACTGGAAGTCGTGCACACCGAGGTTTCGATGCCGAACCCGGTACTCGTCGGGCTGTTCGTCTGCGCGCATGACGCGACGAAGTCAGAGACGGCCATTTTCTCAGACGTCTCCGTCGAAGCGGCCGCCCCACCGGCGCCGCGGCCCCAGTAAAATGGAGATGTGACCGACTCGCCCGCGCCAGTCAGTACGCCAGCGCCTCCCGAACCTGCCGCGCCGCCCAGCATCGTCGTCGATCGCGTCTCGTTCGCCTTTGACGATCAGGTCGTGCTCCGTGACGTCAGCTTCACCGTGCCGAAGGGCAGCATGCGGTTCCTGCTCGGGGCGAGCGGTTCGGGCAAATCCGTCCTGCTCAAGTTGATCCTCGGACTGCTTCGTCCCGACAGCGGCACGATTGCCGTCAACGGCCAGCGTATCGATCAGCTGCCTGAGGAAGCGCTACTGCGCGTGCGTGCTGACATCGGCATGGTCTTCCAGGAGAATGCGCTCTTCGACTCGCTCACGGTCGCGGAGAACGTGGGGTTCCGCCTGTACGAAGAAACCGACATGTCGCTGGACGAAGTACGGGCGCGCGTGGACGAGGTGCTCGGCTTCGTCGGGTTGCGGGAGTACATCGACCGGATGCCGTCGGAGCTTTCCGGCGGTCAGCGCCGCCGGGTCGGCCTGGCGCGCGCGATGGCGTCGAAGCCCGGCGTCCTGCTGTTCGACGATCCGACCACCGGCCTCGATCCCGTCATCGCGACCACGGTCGATCACGAAGTCGTGAAGCTTCGAGACCTGGAGCAGGTCACGTGCGTCGTCGCGACTCACCAGATCCGGGACGCGTTCTACATCGCGACGCACGAGGCCGAGCGCGTCGGCGACGAGGTGCGCGTCACCCCGGCGGGTGACGCGAAGGCCACGCACGCGGAGTTCATGGTCCTGCATGAAGGCCAGTTCGTCTTCCAGGGGCGCGCCGCGGAACTCCTGGCGTCCGACGATCCGTATCTCAAGCAGTTCCTGTTCAAGACGTTGCCGCCCTGGTAGCGGGGCGGCCACGCCTCACGCCGCAATCGCGACGACCGCTGGTTCCAAAGCGAGCGCGAGCACCTGTTCGACGGATGCCACCGGATGAAACCGCATCCGATTGCGCACCTCGGCCGGCACATCATCGAGATCCGGCGCGTTGCGCTCCGGCAGGATGACGTCGGTCAGACCCGCGGCGTCCGCCGCGAGCACTTTCTGCTTGAGCCCGCCGATCGGCAGCACGTGCCCCTGCAGCGTCACCTCGCCGGTCATGCCGATCGTGCTCTTCACGGGCCGCCCGGTGAGGAGCGACGCCAGCGCGGTCACCATCGTCACACCGGCGCTCGGTCCGTCCTTTGGAATGGCGCCGGCTGGCACGTGCACGTGTAGTTCGCGTCCGTCGAGCGCGCGCTTGTCGATCCCCAGATCCGGCGCATGGCTCTTGACGTACGTCAGCGCAATGCGGGCCGACTCCTTCATCACATCGCCGAGCTGACCGGTGAGGACGAGCGATCCGCGTCCCGGCATCGACGCCGCTTCAACGAACAGCACATCGCCACCGAACCCGGTCACCGCCAGGCCGGTCGCCACGCCTGGAACGGCCGTGCGGGCCGCCGCCTCGTGGAAGAACTTCGGTCGTCCGAGCGCGTCGCGAACGGCCGCCTGATCGATCGCCACGGACGTCTCGCCGACGGCGGAGGCAATCCGGGTCGCGGCCTTGCGCAGGAGTGTCCCCAACTCGCGCTCGAGCTGCCGCACGCCGGACTCGCGCGTGTAGTTCGTGATGATGTCGCGCAGAAACAGGTCGTCGATGCTGACCTCCGGGACGCGCAGACCGTTGCGCTCCAGCTGCCGCGGCCACAGGTGGCCACGCGCAAT
This sequence comes from Acidobacteriota bacterium, assembly GCA_039933635.1. Taxonomy (GTDB): domain Bacteria; phylum Acidobacteriota; class Vicinamibacteria; order Vicinamibacterales; family SCN-69-37; genus JBDTNQ01. The sequence continues at coordinate 8,410 of JBDTNQ010000073.1, read as the reverse complement.
CGCGACCTTCTCGTCCATCGTGTAGCCGTCGAAGCGAATGACCTCCATCCGGTCGAACAGCGGCGCCGGAATCGTGTCGGCCACGTTGGCCGTCGCGACGAAGAGCACCTGCGACAGATCGAGTTCCACGTCGAGGTAATGATCGCGGAACGAGTGGTTCTGCGCCGGGTCAAGGACCTCGAGGAGCGCGGCCGACGGATCGCCGCGCCAGTCGGCGCCCATCTTGTCGACCTCGTCGAGCAGGATGACCGGGTTCATGGTGCCCGCATCCCGCAGCGCGCGGACGAGCCGGCCCGGCAGGGCTCCGATGTACGTCCGCCGGTGGCCTCGGATTTCGGCCTCATCGCGAACGCCGCCCAGGGACATGCGGACGAACTGCCGTCCCGTCGCCCGGGCAATCGACTCGCCAATCGACGTCTTGCCGGTTCCAGGCGGCCCGATGAGTGTGAGGATGACGCCCGCGCCACGGGTGTCGTTCATGCCCCGGTCCGTCCGCAGTTTGCGCACGGCCAGGTATTCCGTGATGCGACGCTTCACATCGTCGAGGCCTTCGTGATCCGCGTCGAGCACCTCACGCGCGTGTACCGGATCGAGTTGGTCCTCGGACCGTTTCGCCCACGGCACGGCCAGCAACCAGTCGAGGTAGGTGCGAATCATGCCGGCTTCGGCGTTCGCGTCCCCCAGGCGGTCCAGCCGCGCGAGCTCGCGATCGGCCTGCTGACGCACGGCCTCCGGCATGCCGGCGTTCGCGATCTTCTGGCGATAGTCTTCGCCGACCGGTCCCTCCTGTTCGCCGAGCTCCTTGCGGATGGCGTCCATCTGCTTGCGCAGGAGGTACTCGCGCTGCTGCTTCTGCGTGCCGTCTTCCACATCGTCACGGATGCGCTTGCGCACCTGCATCTCGGCGAGCCGCTCGCGCTGAAACGCGAGGGCGAGCGTGAGACGCTCGATCACGTCGAATGTCTCCAGCAGTTGTAGTTTCTGGGCGAAGCTCAGGTCGGGCGAATAGCCGGACGTATCGGCCAACGCGCCGGTGTCGGTGATCGCGCGTACGAAGCTGCGGATGCGGCCGTCGTCGCCACGCAGTTCGAGGATTTCGTCCACGATCGCGCGGTACTCACGCTCGAGCTCACGCGTCAGCGCGGGCGGCGCCGGCACATCGGGGCGCGGTTCAACCTCGACGCGCAGGACGCCGTCGGCGTCCGCCACGGCGCGGCCCGGCAGGGCGCGCTGGAGCGGCGTCAGGACGACCGCCATGCCACGTCCCGGCACCCGGAGACGCTCGGCCACATCGGCCACCACGCCGACAGTGGCGTAGGTCTGGCCCTGCCGCGGCACCAGCAGCACTTGCGTGTCGGTGCCCACGTCCTCGGTCAGCGTGACCGGCATGCCCGGAAACACGACCGTATCATCCAGCGGAATGATTCGAAGCCTGGTCATAGTCGCATGATGCTAGCTGGATTACTTGACATTGTCAACTATGTCATTCGTCAAGTATAATAGGAACCGTGCCTGCCGATCCGAATCACGCCTGCCGGGCATGGCAGCTGCTCGTTCGCTTCTTCTTCCTGCAGCGGGAGCACCTGCCGGCGGGCGACGCCGCCCCGGGGCTCTCGCCCGTGCAGTGTCATGTGCTGCATCTGATTGAACCCGGCGAAGGGATGCCGATGGGCCGGCTCGCCGAAACCCTGGCTTGCGATGCGTCGAACGTCACCGGGCTCGTCGACCGGCTCGAAGCGCGCGGCCTCGTGAGACGCCGACCGTCGGTCGAAGACCGGCGTGTCAAGGTGCTGGACCTCACACCGACCGGCGCGAAGGTCCGCACGCGCCTGCTCACGCGCATGACCGCGCATCCTCTACCCTTGTCCCGACTCTCCGCGGCCGAGCAACGGACGCTGGTCCGGCTCCTCGAGGTAATGCTCGACGACCGGCGCTAGCACTCATCTCATGAATGCGGCGAGCATCGCCCGAGACCTGAAGGCCTGCTAGCCAGGGAGATCTGCCAGGCGCGTTTCAGAAGACGCGCTGGATCGTCCAGCAGAGCCCGGTGATGCCGATGGCGATCGACGCGCCGTTGACCAGCCGCGGCCGCCACGTCGCGCGCGCATACGTCGCCGCGTAAAGGACGCTGGCCGCAAGCGCGATGACGCTCAATTGCCCGGCCTCGACGCCTACGTTGAACGACACCAGCGTCGCCAACAGATCCCCTCGGGAGAGATGCAGGCCCGCCAATGCTTCGGCGAAGCCGAGGCCGTGCAACAAGCCGAAACAAAACACGACCGCGACGCGCCATGGCTGGAGCTTCGAGGTCATCAGATTCTCGATGCCGACGTACGCGACCGAGAGCGCGATCAACGGCTCGACCACGTGCGCCGGCAGCGAGAAGACCCCATAGAGACTCAGCGCCAGGGTCATCGAGTGCGCCACCGTGAACGCCGTGACTTGCGCCAGCAGCTGCCGCGAGCGGCTGCCCAGGAGCAGGAGTCCGACCACGAAAAGGATGTGATCGATGCCGTTGGGCAGGATGTGCGTGAAGCCCAGCCAGATGGCGCGCGCCACCGTGCGGGTGTGCCCAGGCCCGTCTATCGGGACAGCGTCAGTCCGTTCGGGCCCCTGCAGCCACACCACGGTTTCGCGCCCGTCCGCGCCGCGAAGCGCGACCGGGTACGATCCGAAGACCAAAGACGAAGCCCACGCCATTGCGCGCGCATCCTTCGGGACGTCGCCAATGAGACGAATCGTCGCCTGCCCGGCCGCAGATATTTCCGCCGGTTGAACCTGGGGCGTCGATCGTCGCGAATCGAACTCCAGGCTGATGCCCGCAAGGAGGGCATCGCCGAGCGCGTCGAGTCTGGCGGCGCGTTGGCCGGGGGCAACAGCCGAGTCAGCAGGAAGGGGGATCGCCGACAGCGCATCGAGCTTGGCGATGAGCGCATCGGCGTCACCGGTGATCGTCGCGACGAAACGCCCCGACCGATCAACCGCCACGGAAACCGTCGTCGTCGACACCGGATGCGCCGAGATGCGCGCGCCGAGCGCCGTGACGAGCATCAATGCGGTCAGCCAGTGCTTCACCGGCGGGCTACTCTGGGCGCAGCCAGCGCATCGCGCAGTTTCGCCGCGGCCGGCGCGGCCATGAGGTCGAAGAGCGGGGATCGGTCGAGCGCCTCGTCCACGTAGCGCCTGGCCAGTTCCATCTGGCCCGACGCGCGGGCGATCTCCGCGGCGTGATAGCGGATGACGCGATCGCGCGATCCGGTGGACATCGCAATCGTCATGGCCGCTCTGGCCCGGTTGATGTCACCGGACTGGAAATAGGCCCACGCGAGCGCGTCCTGGGTGAAGATGTCCCGCCGGTCGGCGACCACGTCGCGCGCCAGTCTCACCGCGTCGTCCAGGCGGCGGCCACGCTCCGAGAGGAACCGGGCCAGTCGGGCCGGCTCAGGCGCGTCGGACTGCCAGGCGGCTTCTGCCAGCCGGTAATGGCGCTCAGCTTCATCCGCGCGTCCCAGGATCGAGAGCAGATCGCCGGCAAACGCGAGAGCCGCCGGTGTCGGAGCGACGGCAATCACCCGGTTCACCATCGTCAGCGCGTTGTCGTAGCGGCCGTCTGCGGCCTCGGCCCGCGCCAGCCCCTCGGTGGCGAACGGGTGGCCCGGAAAGACGTAGTCGGCGTGGGTGTATTCCCGCCGGGCACTCGCGATCTCCCCCGTCTCCAGATATAGGTGCCCGAGCTGCGCGTGGTGCCACGCGAGGGACTCGGGATCCTGCGCGCTGGTGGCTTCCGTGGCCATGCGCATGAACCGCACGGCGCCGTCGAGATCGCCCTGCAGCTCACGGGCGTAGGACGCACGCGCGTACGACGCGGCGTTCGGCCGTCGCGCCGCCATCCGATCGAACGCCTCGAACGCGGCAGCGTATTCACCGAGCTCAACGTGCGCATCACCAACCACCCCGTATACCCAGGCATCGTCGGTGCGGATCGTCAGGCAACGTCCGGCTTCGGTGAGCGCCTCTCGAAAGCGATGTTCCGAGAGGTAGACCGCCGCCAGCATCCGACGGGCGTCGTAGTGGTCGGGATACCGCTGCAAGATCGCGAGCAGGTAGCCCTCCGCTTCGTTGGCCAGGCCTGCGTTGCTCGACACGCGCGTCTGGCGGATGAGGGCATCAGCCAGCGTCACGGCCGCCGTCGCGTCTCCTGCATCTTTCGTCAGCCGCGCCCGCATGCGTGACACGGTGTCGTCGAGGGACGCCCGGGACGTGGACGGACCACCGGGCATGCCGGCCAGTGACGTTGGCGGCCGCTGATCAGACGAGGAACGAGCACACCCTGAGACGGCCGCGACGAGGGCCATCAGTCCGGCGACGACGATGCGGCCGCTCAGATGTGTGGTCATGGCGTTAGAACCCGACGACGAGCGCGGCAGAGGCGCGGACGAAGTGCAGCTTGGATACCTCGAGACCGAAGATGTTGCCGTCATCATCGGTGTTGCCCGCGGCCCGGAAGTAGCGGAGATCGCCGCGGACGCCGACGTTCCGCGTCCAGGTGCGCATCGCGCCGGCGCCGACGTTGAAGCCAGGCTCGGTCTTCTTCACACCGAACAGACCGCCCGACTCGGCGAGGTCCACGTGGATCGCCCCGTACCCGGCCACGCCGAACACCGACATGTTTCGCGATCCGTAGTGCACGAGCACATTGGCCATCGCGGTCGTCACCATCCGGCTGGTCAGGAAACCCGTCTGCTCGAAGAAGTTCGGCGTTGAAGCCACTTCCCCTTCCACACCCCACCAGCCCGTGCCGCGCCATCCGGCGGCCACGCCGACCGCCGTGCCAGAGGAGGTTGTATCGCCCGAGAACGTGGTGCCAATGAACGGGGCGACGTAGACGATCGGGGCATCCGCGGATGCCTGAGACCCCATGCTCTGCGCCGAGGCGAGTGCCGGGATCGCCAGCAGGCCGAGGATGAGAACAAACTTCATCGGTCGTGTCATTACAGTCTCCAATCAGGTGCCTCAGCGGTTGCCGGCATGCGGCGAGGCGATGTACGGAAACGAGGTCGGGAACGGCTTGTCGTTGCTGCCGACCCCGTCACCGAGTTGGGCGTTGATGCCCGTGTTGAAGCTGGGGGTGAGGGGCGAGGCGCCGGCCATGACCCTCAACGCGATGTCCACGACGTCGTCGACCGGGCGGCGCCCGTTCGGGAATCCCGCCACGTCACCGGCGAGGACGCCGAGCGCCAAAGGATTGGGCGACGGCGGAATCGCCATGTTCAGGCGGAGCATCTCGGATGGGGTGTCGCCGTCACGCTTGTTGAGGCCCGGAATACCGGTCAGAAAGATCGTGACCAGATCGTTCCGCGGAGCCGGAGGCGACTGGATGCTGAAGAGCGCCTTCAGAAGCTTGGGCACTTCCGGGTCGGTGACGAACGGGAGCGCCGCGGCATCCTGCGTGGGCTCGAGGGAATTGAACGCGTCCTTCGTGCCGCGAGGCACGACGACTTCGTTGACGAGCGGCTGTCCGAGGCGCGAGACCTGGACGTAGTTCGGACTGAAACGCTCCTGGCCACCACCGCGGCTGGTTACGGACGGCCGGCTCACCGTGGACCACACACCGATGACCGCATTGCGATCGGCAGCCGACGTCGGCCGGGCGCCATTGGCGCTCAAGGAGGCCATCGGCACCTCGATGGCGATGGAGTGCACGTTGAACCCGGCGAGCGAATCAGTATTGCTGGTGTCCGCCGGCGGCACCGCCAGCAGATCGAACACATTCAGATCGACATAGAACGGATCATCGCGCTGCCCGGCAAACAGCCGCGTCCCGTTCGACAACTGGCGAATGGCGGACACCGCAAGCGCGTCATAGTTCGGCGTCGATCGAAACCCGACGTTGACGGGGGGCGTGGGCACATCCTGCGCGATGACCGTGCCGCGGCCGCGCCGACGGGGACCGTCCACCTGGGTGACGGTGTAGAACTGCCGGACGTTGAAGTTGGGTGACTCGAGCGAGTCGATCGTTCCCGTGTTGTACAGGAAGGTGTTCGGGTTCCGGACCTCGGTCCGAAATCTGAACTGGTAGGTGATGTCCTCAACGGCATCGCCGTTGTTGTCGATCATGATTTCGTACAGGGCGTTGTCATCGAACTTGAAGAAGTTCGGTCCGCCATATGGCGCTTCGAACGGGATGAAGTCTGCAATGAGCGTCACGCGATCCGGATTGGCCGGGCTCACGAACGCGTAAAGGTCGGTGTTGTCTGCGAGCGGGTCCTGACTGATGAGTGGCGCCTCACGATGACTCGAGGCCCCGAGCGACAGGTTCGAGACCAGCGCGGCGCCGATGATGACCGTGGCCGCCGTCGACGACCATATCCAAATGCGTTTCACGTTCCACCTCCCTGACGGCCAACAGGCCGAATCCGGCGCGGTTGAAGATCCAACACTCCGGCTCAAGAGTCCTACGAGGGAGGGCGGCGCTTGGATTGCGGATGTGACACGAAGAGGACGCACGGAGCGCGAATCCGTTGGAGGAAATGGCCGTGCTATCCTCCGTGGATTCTCCCGGAGACACCAATGATCGTTCGATTGACAGCGTCGACAGTCGCCGTCGTGGCCCTGTGTTGCGGAGTTCTGATCGGCGCGCAAACCGGCGCGCCGCGGCGCGCCGAAGTCCTCTTCGTCGGCAGCACCACGCCCGACCCTGCCCGCGAACGCCTGGCGACGACCGTTAGGGCCGCGCTCGCCGAGTACGGCTTCAATTTTTCGTACACCCGCCACCTCGACGATCTGAGTGCTGCGAATCTCGCGCAGTACGACGCGCTGATGATCGACACGAGCCACGACACATTCGCGGCCGATCAACGAAGGGCCGTGCTCGACTTCCTCGCCGGCGGGAAGGGCGTGATCATCGACAGCGCACGACCTGCATCCTGGGTCCAGGCCGCCGCGCAGGGCGCGGGCCGTGTGATCGCCACGGCCTACGGCGACACCGTCCAGGCGTGGACCACGCGTGACTTTCACGACCGCATGAAGGATGCGGTCACACGCGCCATCGGATCGCAGGCAGCGGCTCGACTGGCGGCGTTGAAGATCCAGCCGCTTCACCTGACCAACAGTCCCGTGCCGATCCCGAACTACGAACGCCGGGATCCCGGACCTCAGTTGCAGGCGCCGTTGTCCACGTCCGAGGCGGCCAAGCACATCCAGATTCCGCCAGGCTTTGAGTTGCAGCTCTTCGCGTCCGAGCCGCTCATCACCGGGAATCCGGAAGCCATGGCCTGGGACGAGCGCGGTCGACTGTGGATCGCCGAGGCGAGGGACTACCCGAACAACCTGCAACCGCCCGGCCTCGGCCACGACGTCATCAAGATTCTCGAAGATACGAATCACGATGGTCGGGCGGACAAGGCCACCGTCTTCGCTGACAAGCTCAGCATCGTGAGCAGCCTCGTCTTCGCGAATGGCGGCCTCATCGTCGCGCAGGGCGGCGAGTTCGTGCTGTTGAAAGACACGAACGGGGACAACAAGGCCGACGTCCGCGAAACGCTGATCACGGGATGGGGCACGCGCGACACGCACGCGCTCGCGTCGAACCTGAAGTACGGCCTCGACAACCACATCTGGGGCGCCGTCGGCTACTCGGGATTCAACGGCACCGTCGGCGGCCGTGCGCTGACGTTCAATCAGGCGCTCTATCGCTTCACGCCAGACGGGAAACAGATGGAGCAGATGGCGAGCTTCACGAACAACACGTGGGGGCTCGGCTTCACCGAGACCTTCGATGTATTCGGCTCGACGGCCAACGGCGAGCACAGTGTGTACGTCGCCATCCCCTCGCCGTACTACCAGGGCGTCAGCGGTCTCCGCGCCGATGGCAAGAAGAAGATCGACGGCCACTATGCGATGCAGCCGAACACCCCGCGCATCCGCCAGGTCGACGTCCAGGGTGGCTTCACGGCCGCCGCCGGTCACAATTTCTACACGGCGCGCGCCTTTCCGCGGGAATACTGGAATCGCATCGCGTTCGTGAACGAGCCCACGGGACACGTCGTGCACCGCGCTGTCATCGAGCGTCAGGGATCGGGCTTCGCGGAACAGGACGGGTGGAACATCGGCGCCAGCGATGATGAGTGGTTCGCGCCCGTGCACTCGGAAGTCGGCCCAGACGGCGCGCTGTGGATCCTCGACTTCTACGACTTCATCATTCAGCACAACCCCACGCCCACGGGCACGGTGGCCCGCGGCTATCAGTATCTGAACGGGCGCGGCAACGCCTATGAAACCCCGTTGCGTGAGCACGACCGTGGCCGTGTCTACCGGCTCGTGTGGAAGGGCGCCAGGCCGTCGCCGCCACTTTCCCTCAGCACCAGTCGTCCGGACGAACTCGTGCAGGCACTGCGCAACGACAACATGT
>JBDTNQ010000072.1:0-23242 GCA_039933635.1 Acidobacteriota bacterium | reverse complement strand
CCGAGGTCATCGAGGCGCTGGAAGCCATCATCGACGAGCTGCGCAAGTCGCACTAGGGCCCAGGGCGGTCCGGGGTTTCAGGGCACCTGTGCGTTTGATTCGCCAGGATGCCTTGAAGGCCCGAGTCCTTACACGTTTCGGTCTAGGTGACCAGTTGGGTTCTGGGTCGCCAAGCCTTCGTCGATTTGGGCAACGTTTGGCTGTGATGACAGGCGTGGCTCTCGCTGCGGCGAATAGTTATTCAGGCCGCCGTATACCTGGCTGTCAGGGTGATACTCGAGGAGGCTTGAGGCAGCCTGAAGGCGTGACTCTGGTCGGGCGAGCCAGTCGCTGCGATCACGGCGCTGGCGGGGCCCGTGGGCGGTCGAGGACGCGACCGGTCCAGGGCCGGTTAAGTCGGTCAGGCAGTCGGGCCGCGCCGGTCCAGCCGAACTGGTTAAGTCAACATAACATGTCTTATCAGACGTTGCGGAAATGCTGAAAGATAGGGGCCTGTGGATAACTTGCGGACGGATCCCAGGCCGCCTGACGCCGCTGTCAGTCCTTCCTCATTGAGACCGATACTGTTCCCGTGAAGACGCTCGATCGCTACCTGTTCCGAGAAGTCCTCCCGCCGTTCCTACTGGCGCTTGGACTGTTCACGTTCCTCCTGGCCGTGAACCCGATGCTCGACCGGGCGCAGCTGCTGCTGTCCAAGGGCGTGGATTTGCCGACCGTCGGCATCCTGCTGGTGACCCTGCTTCCGCAGGCCCTGGGACTGACCATTCCGATGGCGCTCATGGCGGGCCTGCTGATGGGGCTCGGGCGGCTGTCCGGCGACCGCGAAACCGTCGCGCTCCTGGCCTGCGGCGTCAGTCCGATGCGCCTGCTGCGGCCCATCCTGATATTTGGGCTCCTCGCGGCGTCCGTCGACCTGTACGTGATGACCAGCCTGATCCCGAACTCCAATCAGCGGTTTAGGGAAATCACCTTCAGGTTGCTGGCGCAGCAGGGCGAATCGGACATCAAGGCAAACGTGTTCTACGAAGGGTTTCCTGGATACGTGCTGTTCGTCCGGGAAACGCGCGCGGAAGGCGGTTGGGCTGGCGTGATGTTGGCCGACACGCACGAGCCGGGACGACCCTCAATCACCCTGGCCCCGCTCGGCCACCTCGAGCTCGATGCGGTGAAGCGCCAGGTCGCGATCGTGTTGCCCGGCGAGTCCGAGCGCTACGTGCCGGGCGACGAGGACGGGATCTACGACAAGGCCAGGGCCAAGGACGTCCGCTTCGCGGTTTCGGCCGACTCCGTGTTCGGGAGCGGCGCAGCCTTGAACGGCCGCGGTCGTCCGGAGATGACGATCGCAGACCTCCGCCAGGAGGAAGCCAAGAAGCGGACTGAAGGGCTCTCGCCACATGCGGAGATCATGCAGCGACACCAGATGTTCTCGTTCCCGGTGGCCTGTTTCGTGTTCGCCCTGATTGGCGTCGCCCTCGGCATTCACACGCGCAAGGAAGGCAAGCTCGGTGGATTCACCCTGGGCATCGGCGTGATCTTCGCCTACTACGGCATCATGCAGATGGCTGAAGCGCTCACCAAGGGCGGCCACCTCGATGCGGCCTGGTCCCGCTGGATCCCCAATATCGTCGTTGGCGTCCTGGGCGTCATCGCCTTGTGGGTACGGACGCACCGCGCGGGACGGGACGTCACCATCCGCCTGCCGGCCTGGGTTCGACTGCCCCGCCGTCCGGTCTCCGCCGGCGGCCGTGTGCGGTCGACAACGACCGGTCAGGTCGTGCTGGTGATTCGGATGCCAGAACTTCCGCTGCCGACGTTCCGAATCCTGGACGTCTATATCTCACGGCGGTACCTGAGCATTGCGACCTTGTCCTTCTGCGGCCTCATCGGCCTGTATTACATCGGCACGTTCATCGACAAGACCGAGCGGCTGGCCAAGGGGCAGGCCGACGGGTGGAAACTGGCGTTGTATCTGTATTACTCAACGCCGCAGTTCATCGTGCACGTGGTCCCGATGGCCACGCTCGTCGCGGTCCTGGCCACCATTGGGAGCCTGACGCGCACCGGCGAGTTGATCGTCATGCGGGCCTGCGGGATTTCCCTGTACCGCGCCGCCGCGCCGCTACTGCTGCTGTCCCTCCTGTGGAGCGGCGGTCTCTTCCTGATGAACGACCGCGTGCTCGCGCACGCCAATCAGCGCGCGGACCAACTCGACAGCGAGATCAAAGGCAACCTGCAGCCATCTCAGAGCCAGCTGGCCAACGCCAACTGGCTCTCTGATGCGAGCGGCCGCATCTACTACTACCGGGCGTATGAGATTCCTCGTCAGACGCTTTACGGACTCTCGGTGTTCGAGCCGACGCGCAACGGCGGCCGCCTGACCGCACACACATTCACGAAACGCGCGATCTACGAGGCGGGCGCGTGGCATGCCGACACCGGGTGGGTGCAGCGCTTCCCCACCTCGGACAGGATTGTGCGCGAGTCGTTCGCGACGCGCACCCTCACCCTCGAGAAGCCGGAGAAGTTCGAGGGGACCCACAATCAAGCCACCGAGCTGATGACCTTCGCGGAGCTTCGACGGCAAATCACGGACCTTGCGAAGAGCGGGTTCAGCCTCGTCGAGTCAAAGGTTCAGTTGCAGGAGCGGATCGCATTCCCGCTCGTCACGCTGGTGATGACGCTGCTGGGCATTCCCTTTGGGCTCACGACGGGACGGCGCGGAGCGTTGTACGGCGTGGGATTGGCCATGGTGCTTGGCGCGGGATACTGGCTGCTGAACACGTTCTTCATGGCTGTCGGTCGCGCGGAACTGCTGAACCCGGTGCTCGCGGCCTGGGCAACGAACATCCTGTTCCTGGCGCTCGCGACCTACGCGACGCTCACGGCAAGAACATAGCCCTACCGCAGCCGATCGATTCCCAACGTGACGTTCGAGATCCACACGGTGCCCGATCTGCCGGGTGGCGAGTTGACGGTATCCACGACGAACAGGAGCGTCTCGATCGGAGCAACGATCGGACGTCTCGTTGTTGGGGCATCGGCCGGTTCAAAATCCTGCAGCCGAACCGCGATCAGACGAGGTGTCTCATCCACGTAGATCGAGCGACGCCAGCGCTGGCCGCCGCGTCCGGCGGGCATGCGCACCTGCAGCGACATCCGCATCGGTCGGTCGGCGCGCACGGTTGCTTCCACGCGGTCGATACCGGCGTCTGAGGCGACCGGCACCACCAGCGCCGCGTACTGTCCGTTCGGCGCGCCCCCGCCGAGCCGGTAGTCGAATCGCAGTCGCTCGTCATCCACGCGATACTGCCCTGCCGATGACGGCTCGCTTTCGATGGTCCAGGACGGCAAGGTGATCGCGATCGGCCGCTGCTCGGCCGCGGCCGGCTCGGGCGCGCGCGGCGGCGCCACGCGGTCATCGGTGAGAACGATCGGGTTCGAGACGATCCAGGGGACGCTCGCGCCCGGCCACGATGCTTCGATGCGATACACGCCGGCTGTCGCGGATGTCGATGTGATCGCTCCCGCGCCACGGGAGATCACCCGTCCGTCCGCATACAACGCCAGCGCCGCGCCTGGGGCGCCGGCGATTTCCGCGTGAAAAACCATGGGACCCGTTCCGGCCGGCGCGCGATCCCCCATCCGTAGATGTTCGGCTCCCCGATCGCCGCTGAATCGCAACGCGGCCGGACCGCCGAACGCGCGGACGATCGAATACGATCGCCCGCCCACGATCGCGGAGAGGACGGCGGCCGCATCCCGATTGGCGTCACCCGACGGTGCGGTGTCGAGCACCGCCACCTGCGCGACGGTGCCGAACATTGCTGCGTATGTCGGCCGCTGCAACACTCCCGGACCGCGCGGTTCTTCCGTCTGGCTCCACCCGATGCGCGCGTGCGCGTCGAGTGCCGCCAGGCCGAACACCGGCCGCTGCCGGTCCGCCGCATCCCAGCGAACGAGCGTTCGAACAGGGCGCGAAAACAGACTCGCAATGGACTCGGACGGTCGCACGACGGAGCGCGCGGCCGTGGCCAGCAATCGCCAGGGGGATTTGTCGCGCCACTCCGAGTCCCCGTTCAGCCACTCGATGCCGTCGAAACCTTGTCCTTGTCCCGTCCAGCGCAACGCGGCACTCGGCGAGTCCGGATGCGCCAGCACCGCGCGCCCGCCGAGCCGGTGGATGTCATCGATGACGTCCCTTGCGGCTCCCGCCAACGGATACGGTGCGCTGCCATTCAGGCCGAGCGCCACGATGTGGCCTTCGCGCGTGCTGATTTCGACGGCGTCGATACACAGCACGCCGTGCCGATAGGTCGGGGCATCGGGCACGCGCGTCGCATCGCCGTGGTCCGTGAAGATGAGGAACTGCAGGCCGCTTCGCCGGGCAGCCTCCGCGACGTTGTCGACGGTCCCGCTCCCGTCGGAGCGCAGCGTGTGAATGTGATATCCGCCCAGCGCGTGCGTGGCCGGCATCGTCGAATCGAGCGTGACTCGCGGTGGCGGGAGCGTGAGCCCCACGTAAACGGCGACGGCGGCCCAGCAGGCCGCCGTCGCGCGTATGAGCGTGCGCAGAACCCCACGCACAGGAGGATCCGGGCTAAAGACCCGCGTCCTTCTTCAGCGCCGCCGCCTTGTCCGTCCGCTCCCATGTGAATTCGGGCTCGGTACGACCGAAGTGGCCAAAAGCCGCGGTCTTCCGGTAGATCGGACGACGAAGGTCGAGTGAGTCGATGATGCCCTTGGGCGTGAGCTTGAAGTGCGAGCGGACGAGGTCGGTCATCTTCTCGTCCGTCACCTTGCCCGTGCCGTCGGTATCGATCAGGACCGACACCGGATCCGCCACGCCGATGGCATAGGCCAGCTGGACGAGCGCACGATCGGCGAGGCCGGCGGCCACGACGTTCTTGGCGATGTAGCGTGCCATGTAGCAGGCCGAACGATCGACCTTCGTTGGATCCTTGCCCGAGAACGCGCCGCCGCCGTGCGGCGCGTAGCCGCCGTAGGTGTCGACGATGATCTTGCGGCCGGTGACGCCCGCGTCGCCATGCGGACCGCCCGTCACGAAGCGTCCCGTCGGATTGACGTAGATCTTCGTGTTCTTGTCCATCAGCTTCGCCGGAATGAGCGGCGTGACGATGCGCTCGATCAGGTCGTGGCGGATCGTGTCCTGCGTCGATTCCGGGCTGTGTTGCGTGGACAGGACAATCGCGTCGATCCGCACGGGCGTGTCACCGTCGTACTCGACCGTCACCTGTGACTTGCCGTCCGGACGGAGATAGTTCACGCCGTTCGAGCGCCGCAGCTCCGAGAGGCCGCGTACGAGCTTGTGCGCCAGCATGATCGGCAACGGCATCAGCTCGTCGGTTTCGCGGCAGGCGAACCCGAACATCAGACCCTGGTCACCGGCGCCGCCGGTGTCCACGCCCTGACCGATGTCACGCGACTGCTCGTGAATGGCCGAGAGCACCGAGCACGTGTCGGCATCGAAGCCGAACTTCGCGCGGGTGTAGCCGACGTCGCGAATCGCCTGGCGGACGACGTGCTGATAGTCCACGGTGCCGCTGGTCGTGATCTCGCCTGCCACGACCGCGAGTCCCGTGGTCACCAGCGTTTCACACGCGACGCGCGCGACCGGATCCTGCGCCAGAATCGCGTCGAGGATGCCGTCTGAAATCTGGTCGGCGATCTTGTCGGGGTGACCTTCGGTGACTGACTCGGAGGTGAAAAGATGGCGGCCCGTGCGGCCCATTGAATGGCTCCTTACCGGCAGGCGCGTCCTGCGCCCGCCAAACAGCTAACCGTACCAGAGGCCCGCAGCCGCGGTCAACGCCGTGGATGAAAGGCGTCGTAGACCTGCCGGAGCCGGGCTTCGAGCACGTGCGTGTAGATCTGCGTGGTCGAGAGATCGGCGTGACCCAGCATGGCCTGGATGGACCGCAAATCGGCGCCGCGCTCGAGCAGATGCGTCGCGAACGAATGCCGCAGCACGTGCGGGCTGAGCGCGCCTCGTACACCGGCGGCCAGCCCGTACGCGCGCAATATTTTCCAGAACCCACTGCGGCTGAGACGCGCGCCGCCGCGCGCGTTCACGAACAGCCACGGGCTCTCGCGCTTATGGACGAGCCGCGGACGGCTCTCCCCCACGTACTTCCGCACCCACGATGCCGCCTCGTCACCGAGCGGCACGATACGCTGTTTGTGGCCCTTCCCGAGACATTGCAGGTAGCCCTGGTCCAGCCGTACATCGGTGATGCGCAGGTTCACGAGTTCTGAGACCCGGAGGCCCGTGGCGTACAGGACCTCGATGAGGGCGCGGTCGCGTAAACCGCGCGGTGTCGTGACGTCCGGCGCGGCCAGCAACGCGTCGATGTCCGTGGGGGACAGAAACGCCGGCAGACGGGTGAACGCGCGCGGCGACTGCAGATCGGCCGCCGGATTGACCTCCACCAGCCCGGCAAGACGGAGGAACTTGAAAAGCCCGCGTGTGGCGGCTACCAGACGGGACACCGACGACGGCGCCAGCCCTGAGGCCATGGCCTCGCGCACGAACGCCTCGAGATCAGTCCGCTGTAGAGCCATGACGCGGCGCCCCGAGGCCGCCGCGAATGCGGCCAGCCGCACGAGGTCGCGCTGGTACGCTTCGAGCGTGTTGGCCGCCATCCGGCGCTCGACTTCCAGATGGCGCAAGTAGCGCAAGACGTCGGCATCCGCAGGCACGGCGGTGGCGGCGCGTTCGACTGGCGGCACGTCCACCATCATCGCCCCAGAACCGCGCGGGCGCCACCGGCCGTGCCGCCCCACGTTGCAGTGGGCGGCGGCTGCGAGTACGCTAGCCGATCTGTCAGGACGAGGCATGACGTATCACTCGAAGTGGCAAGATCTCCCGACCGAAGCGATCAATCTCGATACCCTCGGCATCGATACGATGCCGCCGCTCGACATCATCGACATCATTTCCCACGAAGATCGCAAGGTGGTGTCGGCCGTCCACAAAGAGCGTGAGCGCATCGCGCACGGCGTGACGCTCATCGTCAGCGCGCTGAAGAAGGGCGGGCGGCTGTTCCTGGTGGGCGCCGGCACCAGCGGCCGGTTGGGCATCGTCGAGGCCAGTGAGATGCCACCCACCTTCGGCACCGCGCCGAAGATGGTGCAGGCCATCATGGCGGGCGGTCAGGACGCCGTCTTCCGTACGCGTGAGGGCGCGGAAGACAACTTCGAAGAGGGCGCGCGCAGCATGGCGCGCCTTCGCGTGACCAAGCGGGACGTCGTGATCGGCGTATCGGCCAGCGGCATGTCCCTCTTCGTCCGCGGAGCCTTGACCGGCGCCAGGAACAAGGGCGCGCGCATCATCTTCATCACCTGCTGGCCGGGGGCGGACCTGCAGAACTTCGTGGACCTGATCATCGCGCCCGCGGTGGGGCCCGAAGTGATCGCGGGGTCCACGCGCCTCAAGGCCGGCACCGCCACCAAGATGGTGCTCAACATGCTGACGACGATCGCCATGATCCGCGTCGGCAAGACCTACGGCAACCTGATGGTCGACGTGCAGACCGGCTCGGACAAGCTCAAGGACCGGGCCCGACGGATCGTGGCACTCGTCACCGGCGTGCCGGCGGACGAAGCGGGCGACCTGCTCAAACGCGCGAAGTGGAACGTTAAGGCCGCGATCGTCATGAAGAAGACCGGTGTCAACTATCCCCAGGCGCTGCGCCGCCTGAAGAGCGCCGACGATTCGGTGCGCACCGCGCTCGGGGAAGATCTGGCACCATCGCTGCGCACGACGTTCGCCAAGCCCTGACGTGGATTTTCCCCTCACGCGCGCGGTACTCGACGCCGGGTTGGCCGGTCGCGCGTTTCCGGGCGCCGCCGTCGAAGTCGGCCGCGCGGCCGAACCGCTCTGGCGCACCGCCACAGGCCGTCTGCGCTACGAACCCGATGCCCCCCCGTGCGGTCTCGACACCGTGTTCGATCTGGCGTCGCTCACGAAGGTCATCGCCACGGCCTCAATCGCCATGCGTCTCTGTGAATCTGGCGCGCTCGATCTGCAGGCCCCGGTCAGCCGCTATCTGCCGGCATGGAGCGACGCGGTCCATGAGTCCGTGCGCGTTCGTCATCTGCTTGATCACTCCTCCGGATTGCCGGCGCACGAGCGGCTGTGGGAACGCGCACGGGGCCGCGACGACTACGAGTCTGAGATCCATGCCTGTGGGTTCGATCGCCCGGTCGGCGCCTCAGCGGTCTACTCGGATTTGGGCTTCCTGATGCTCGGCTTCATCCTCGAGGACCGGGGGCGTGCCCCGATCGATCATCAGATGCGCGAACTCGCCATGGCGGTCGGCGCGCCCGCGCTGGAGTACCTGCCGCCCGCTTCCTGGCGCGACCGCACGGCACCGACCGAATTCGATCCGTGGCGCGATCGTCTACTCGTTGGTGAAGTGCACGACGAGAACGCCGCCGCACTCGGCGGGGTGGCCGGCCACGCAGGACTGTTCGGGACGGCAGGCGACGTCGGCGCGTTCGCGCGCGCGGTACTGCGGACGTTCAGCGGACACACCAGCGCCCTCGGCGCGGCCAGCACCATGAGAACATTTGCCGCGAGGTCGGCCGTCACCGGGAGTTCACGCGCGCTCGGATGGGACACGATGCTGCTGACCTCGTCGTGCGGCCGCCGCCTCTCGGCGTCCGCCATCGGTCACACTGGCTTCACCGGCACGTCGCTCTGGATCGATCCCGAGCAGGATCTGTATGTGGTGTTGTTGTCGAACCGGGTCTACCCGACGCGCAACAACGACGGTATTCGCGCCGTGCGCCCGCGCCTGCACGACGCGGTCGTCGAAGACCTCGAACGCGGAGCCCTCTGAGCTTCTCAGCCCCGACCGCGGCCGAACCCGCCGCCTGGCATCGGTGGCGGCACGGATTGCCGGCCAGCGCCCGGGTTGTTCTGCGGCGTGCCTGGCCCCGAGAATGGACCACCTCGCCCGCCGCCGGGCTGCTGCGGCGTCGCCCCACGCCCTCCTCCCGGCGTCGTCGACACCCCACCGCGCCCTCCCACGGCCGCCCCCCCTGACGAGGGGCCCAGGCTCTGCCCGGACCTCAGCTGCTCCAGCGTGAAGTCGAACGCCCACTGAGAGTAGGTCTGCTGGTTGTTGTAGACGCGAATTGACTGATCGTTGCTGGTACTTCGCACGCCGATGATGCCGGCAGCCCCGAGGCCGCCGGACGACTGGAATCCGCCGCTCGACGGCGCCCCGGAGCCCGTTTGCGGCACGCCCACGCCTCCGGGCTGCAATCCGACGCCGCCGACGACCAGGAAGTCCTTGCCGGTGATGGGATCCTTGTATTTCTTGCGCAGGTACTTCTGGGAGATGAGGATATCGACGTTCGGGGGTAGATTCTGGTTGTTCTTCTGCCGATACAGCTGGATGGCGCGGGCGTACGCTTCGCCCCGGAAGATGAGCTCCGCTTCCCGTTCGCGAATCACCTGCTGGCGCCACGAAGGCAGGGCTGCAGTCATCCAGACGGCGGAGATGGCGATGCTGATGAGCAAGACGACCATGATGTAGCCGCGGTCGTCCAACCCGGTGCGATCGGGGGATGGACGGCCTCCGGAACGTTGATCGCCTAAGTCCATGTCAGTACTATACTTAACGGCCTCCATGATGCGACACCATTCCTTTCCCTTTCGTCGCTTGGCTCCAGTGCTGCTTTGCGTCGTCGCCGCAGCCGCCCTTGCGAGCTGCCGCCGGGTGCCGCTGACGGCGCCGTCGGGCGCGGGCATCACGTTGATTGGTGCGTCGACCGTCGCCGCGAACGGGCAGATTGAAATCACCGCGGTGGTCATCGAGGGCTCAGCGCCTTCGTCGAGCACCTCCGCGGCGACGACGAGCACGGGCGGCACGCCCGTGCACGACGGGACTGTCGTGACCTTTACGACGACGCTGGGCCGTATCGAGCCGGTGGATGCAGAAACGAAGAACGGTAAGGCCACGGTCAAACTCGTCACGGACGGTAAGTCCGGGGTCGCGAGCATCACGGCCTTTTCCGGATCAGCCAAGAGCGAGGCGCTGGATATCAACGTCGGGGCGGCTGCCGCAACTCAGCTTGCGCTCACCGCCAGCCCCCAGACACTTCCGGGAACCGGCGGCAGTTCCACGATTTCGGCGAGGGTCGAAGACAAAGACGGCAACGGACTGAGTGCCATCCCGGTCAGCTTCAGCACGACGAAGGGCAACCTGTCCGCAACGTCTGGCGTGACGAACGATCAGGGCGTCGCCGTCACGACGTTGACCACGACGGAGGCTGCCGACGTCACGGCGCTGACGGGTGGTGGAACGGCAGGCCTGAGCGGCAAGGTGTCTGTCACGCTCAAGCCGCGCACGACAGTGTCCATCAGCACGGCCGCTGCCAGCGCAGTTGTGGCCGTTCCAGTGACGTTCACGATTACACCTGGTACCAACGCGATCATCACGAATGCCGTGGTCGACTTCGGTGACGGCGGCTCCGCGCAGATGGGTACCATCACGGCGGCGACGCCGATCTCCCATGCCTTCCGATCGCAGGGCACCAAGACGGTCAAGGCCACTGTCACCGACAGCGACGGCGGCACCGGTAGTTCGTCCACGCAAATCGCCGTTTCCCCGCTCGCGGTATCGATCACGGTTTCAGGCAGCACACCCGGCGTGCCGATCACGCTCACGGCGACGACGTCAGCGGGCGCTCTTATCGACAAATACGAGTGGGACTTTGGCGATACGACATTTGCGGTGACCACGGATAAGGCGACCGTCCACACGTTCAACACCGGCCGCTACGTGATCTCGCTGAAGGTCACGCCATCGGACAGCGGGTCACCCGTGCAGACGGTGACGTTCATCGACGTGAAAGTAGGGATTTAGGTTCTCGGTCTGATGTCTGCGGGCAGATAGCGCAGGCCCGCGGGCCAGCTACCAGTCCGAATAGTGGCTGCCGTCGAGCGCGGCTTCCTGCGAGCTGCTCTTGATCTCGTAGACCCCCGCGGTCGATGTCGTGTTACCCGGTTCGGAATCGGCGGGAATGGTCTGCCAGTCCGTCGTGTTCGTGATCGGATCTTTCGGCACGGAGCGCATGTAGCGCTCAGACACCAGCGTTTCGAGAGACTCGGGATACTTGTTCTTGTCGGCGTAGTACTGATCGATCGCGTCGCGCATGTGGTACAGGTTGCTGCGCAACGCGGCTTCCTTCGTGGACTGCACCGAGTTGCGGTACTGCATCATTGCCACGGACGTGAGAATCATGATCAAGGAGATCACGACGAGCAGCTCGATGAGGGTCCAGCCGCCGTCGTGATCCCGACGACGGTGAGCGGAGACGCGTGCGAGCACCTGACTTCTCATTGAGCGCCTACCAGTCTCGATACTTGCTGCCATCCAGGCCCACGCCCGGCGCCTTGGAGTAGACGTCATACACGCTCTGGCCACCCCAGCTGTTCGCGTCGGGACCGTCCGTGTATGCGCGCATGCCCCAATCGGCCTTCCCGGTAATCGGA
The DNA here is from genome assembly GCA_039933635.1 of Acidobacteriota bacterium. Taxonomy (GTDB): domain Bacteria; phylum Acidobacteriota; class Vicinamibacteria; order Vicinamibacterales; family SCN-69-37; genus JBDTNQ01. Next base: position 11,718 of record JBDTNQ010000072.1, on the reverse strand, counting down.
TCCAGGGGAATCCGCCGGAGGAACTTCTTCTTGCGGCCGGACGCGTCGTTGGTGAACGCCGTGCCTTCGACGAGGACTTCGAGGCTCGGCGGGTAATTCTCGCTGCCGATGTTCACGCCCAACGTGGAAATGCGCCCCGAGTCCGCCCACCGCTTGAAGTCGTCCAGGGCCGCGCGCATTTCGCGGAGCGATCGATGCAGCTCGGCTTCCTTCTGGCGGCGGATGGAGACGCGCGCAATGGGCAGCGCCGCGGAGGCAAGGATCATCAGGACGGCCGTCGCGACGACCAGTTCGATGAAGGTGAAGCCGGGTGAGACGCGGCGGGTCCAGCGATGCCGGCCGAGACTGCCCGTCCGAAAGAAGGCCACGTTCCTACCTTACAGCAACCCTTGCCGGGGTGAATTGCACGGGAATCGACTGCCCCGCCGGAGTCGTGGCGACGCCCGTCACCGTGAACTCGGTCGTGCCTGCCGTGCCGGCAGTGAACGAGATGGCGGCCAGCAGACCAGATCCAGAGGCGCCGGTGCGCGCGGAGGGACGCGAAAGGGCGATATCGATGCGTCCGCTCGAGGGGTTGATCGATGGCACGAACGTTACCATCACGCCGCCTTGCATCATGAACGAGCCCTGCGTGACGGTGGGCGCGCGCACGATGGCGGGGTCATACGTGATGCTGAGCGCGATGGTGGCGACGTCGGCCGCATCCGCAATCTGGATCGGCATCGTGAACGGACCGCCGCCGGATGGCAGCGAGCCCTCCGGCCCCGCAGCCGGCGGCGCCAGGGTGATGCGAAGGCCCGAGGAACGTTGTGGCGTTGGTGCCGCCGCGCCCGGTGCGGGGACGGGTTGAATCGGCAGCGCACGCGGAGTCGCCGGCGCCGCGCCCTGCGGCGTGGACGGGACGATGGGCGCCATCTCCGGGCCGGGGCCAGGAACCGGGCCTGGACCGGGGGCCACAGGTGACGGTGACGGCGAAGGCGCGGACGAAGCCGGCCCCCCGGCAACAGTGCTGCCTGAAGGACCCGACACCGCGGCGGCGAGGGCCTCCTGAGAAATCAAGACGGGTGCATTGCCGGATGTGACGTTCTGCTGCGTCCCGACGTACATCGGCTTCAGATCGTCGGCCGTCATCTCGTGACCGCGCACGATGTGCGGCGTGATGATCATGACGATGTCGGTCTGATCGATCTGGCGGTCGCTGTTTCCAAAGATCGATCGCAGCACGGGCAGGTTGACCAGGCCGGGCAGCGACTTGATCGTGCGCCGGTCGTCGTCACGCAGCAGGCCCGCAATCATCGTGGACTCGCCGTCGCGCAGGCGCAGCGTCGTGTTGGCCTGCCGGCTGACGATCGTCGGAAAGGACTGGCCGCCGACGTCGAGGTTGGCACCGAGGCCGCTCTTCTCGAGGGTCAGTTTCTCCAGGATGATCTCGTCCTGATAGGTGACGCGCGGCGTGAACACGAGGTTCACACCCACCGACTGGTACTGGACCGACGTCGTCGGGATGTTCGCCACACCGCCGGCGGCGCCCGATTGGAACACGGTGGTCGGGATCGGAATCTGATCGCCGAGCTTGAGGGCGATTTCGGCGCCGGCCTGACCTCGCTGCGACGGGCGGGCCAGGACGCGCGTGTTCTGATTCGATTCGAGCAGTCGAATCATCGCGCCCGGCGACGTGAGGTAGAAATCGTTGGCGCTCACACCGCGGCTGATCGTGTTCAGGTTGTAGGCTCCGGGATTCGCCATCGGAATCGACCCGGTCCCGGCTGCCGGGGACACCTCGGGCGAGAACGCGAGACCCAGCGCCCACTGGTTCAGGTCCAGACCGAGCTGCTTGGTGTAGCTGCGATCGACCTCGAGAATTTCGGCCTCGATGAACACTTCGGGCACCGGCCGATCCATCGAGTTCACGAAGTTGGAAATCACGGCGAGCACAGGCGCGGTGGCCTTGACCGTCAGCGAGTTGTTGTCCTTGTTCGGCGAGAACGCGGGACGTACCGCGATGGCGGCGTTCCCGATGAGAGCGTTCAACTGCGTCTGCAGGTCGCTGGGATTCGCGTGCGATAGAAAGAAGGTCTGGACGTACTGATCTTCGTACTTCTGCCGGTTCTGCGGATTGTCCTGATACACGAATATCGTGCGCGGATTCTGGATCTTGAACGTCAGCGCATTGGCCTGGAGGACCTGCAGCAGGATCTCTTCGATGGACTGTTGCTGAATGTCCATCGAGTACGGCCGGCTCAGTGAGGCGTCAAGCCCCTGGTCGTACATGATGTTGATGCCGGTCAGTTCGCCGATCGTGCGCAGAATGTCGCGGATCGACGAGTTCGTGAAGTGCATGGCCGGCACGGGCGCGCGAGGGTCGAGCCGCGGAATGGGCGACCCCTGCGCGGCCTGCTGCCGCAGCGTGTCGAGGCGCCCCTGCGGGCGCGACGCCTCGGCCTGCTGCCGGATTTTGCGCTCGAGTTCCATGCTCTTCGTCACGGCCACGGACGCTGAAGGATCGAGGTCGGCCGCGAGCCTGTATTCCGCCAGCGCGCCGGACAATTGATCCTGCGTCTCGAGTTGCCGCGCGCGACGCACGTGCTCTGCCGCGGCGTTCCGCGTGGCACGTTCGAGTTTGATCTTGAGGTCGGCGCGGCTCGGCGCCCGTCCCAGGGCCTGCCGGTAGAACGAGACCGCCGTGTCCCAATCGCCCTTACTCGCCGCGCGGTCGGCGTTGCGCACGGCGGAGCCGGTGGCGCATCCCGCCACGAGCGCCAGCACAAGCGCAAACATTCCCAACCGATGCAGTCGTTTCGACACGCAATAGCCTTTCATGACGGGGAGTCGCCTCGTGTGCAATTTCAATCAGCCGCCGAGTGAAATCGTTCGAGTGCCGCTGCCATCCACATACGACAGCACCACCGACTGCGTCCCCACTTTCACAACGCGATACCGTCCATCCACGATGTCGCCTTCAAACGCTTGGAACAACGCGTTCGACAGCGGATCTTTCAAGCTCACCATCGGCCGCCCGCCCTGCTGTGCCGTCGTGATGCCCGTGAGCTTCAAGCCGATCGGCGGTGGCCCTTGTGGCATTGGCGGCGCCATCGGCGGCGCACTGACGAAGCCTGGCGGCGGCCCCTCCGGTCTCGGTGGTGGTGGCGGCGCGGGGCGCGCCCCGTAGGCGAACGGATTGCGTCCCACCTCGCCGGGTTCGCTCACCGCCGTCAATTCACCCAGCCGCACCACCTGCGGCGCGGGCATCGGCGTCGTGGCCGCGGCATCCGGCCTGCCCGTCACCGAGTTGGACGCCGGCGCATTGGTTCCAGCCGTGCGAAAGAACTGAAACCAGATGACGCCACCGAGCACCACGAGCAGCACGGCCAGTCCCACGGCCTGTTTCGGCCGTCCCGAAGAAGACGTCGTGGGCGTGTTCATTGGCCCGACGGCGATAGAAAGTAGGTCGCCACACCCAGCGACACTTCGAGGTTGCCGCCACTGCCCTGCCCGGTCGACTCCGCGACGCTGACCTTCTCGATGACGATGAATTCGCTCGCCGTTTCGACCGCGTAGAGAAAGCGGCGGATGTTCGGGTACTTCCCGACCAGCGTCACCGTCGAAAAGGCACGTGACAACCGGCTGTCCCGCACCACGTCCCAATCGAAATGCGACGCCTTGAACTCCAGGCCGGCCTCGCGCGCGGCGACCTGCAGCCACTGCGTCGTCGTCTTCGTCGCCGTCGCGAAATCGCGCGGCAGCACGTCCGTGTAGAACGCCTGCAGTTCCGTGTCGGCGCGCCGCTTGCTGTCGGCCGCTTCCCGGGCCTGCCGTTCGAACCGCCGGGCGTTGGCGAGCCCGACCATCGCCTCGAGCGCCGCGTTCTCCGAATTCGTCACGCTGCGCTGCAACGGCCAGACCGCCAGGAGCAGCGTCGCCACACTAATTGCCGCGAGAATGACGAGTGGCACGATGACACGCCGCCGCTCTTCATAGACGCGCGCCCACAGGCTCACTGTTGTTTCTCTCGGTCGGAGGGGACGGCGGCTGCAGGGGCGGGACGCTCGGAACGGTAGCTGGCCTCGATCCGAGCGGCGAAGCTGCCGTCTTCCTGCTGCCGCTGCTCTGTCGGTCCGACGTCATAGAAGGCGCCGGTCGCGTTCAGGTTGTCGATGAAGGCGGACACGTCATTCAAATCGCGCAGGATGATGCCCAGGCTGAGGCGGGTCGTACCCTTCACGACCGTCGGTGAAATCGACACCAAACGCACATCGACGGGCAGCGTCTTCTCGAGGTGGCCGAAGACGCCGGTCCAGCTGAACGTGCGCTGTTCGATGAGCGTGTTGGCCTCGCGCGTGTAGTTCGCCAACCGGGTGAGTGTCGGCCGGTCGACAGCCTGTTGCAGCGCCTGCGCCTGCCCACGGATGCGCGCGGCTTCACGCTCATTGGCTTCGGCCTTCGCGAGCGCCGACGAGCGGCGGCCGGAGAGCTCGATCAGCCGCCGAACGTCGTACCCGGTCAGGAGGACCGCCGCAATGGCGATGGCCGCCAGCGCCATCGTGACGAGGCGCTCGTTATAGAACGGCCGTGTCGAGAGATTGCCCTTCAGCATCTCGTCCCCTATGCGGCCGCTCGCCGCTCACGAATCAGCAATCCCACGGGCGCCGCCAGAGCGTCGAGTACGTCCGGTGTTGCGGTGGCACGATCACGAAGGTCCGCGGCCGGCCGCACATCCACGCGCTCGACCGGCACGCCCAGCCGGCTGCTGATCTCCCACCGGGCCTCATCGGCCGATCCGCCGGCGCCACAGAGCCACACCCGCTCAAACGCATGGCCGCCCAGACGATCCTCGTGATACATCGCCGTCTGGTGCACGAGGGCGCTCAGCGTTTCCTCGTCCGCCGCGGTGCGATGCCGATAGAACATGAGCGTGCTGCCCCGCAGAATCGCTATGGTCGTGGCGTCCGCCGCCAGGTGCACGAGGAGCCAGTCGCCTGCGACCGACGCGCCGGCAGCGACGATGGCGTTCATGACGTCAATGCTCGCCACATCGACGACGCCGGTGTGAATCCCCAGGGCTGAGGCCACGGTCTCGTACTGCGTGATCACATCCCGTCGCGCGACCACGGCCGCCACCGACACGCCCGACGCGTCGGTGAGCGTCTGCGCGTGGGTGATCAGGGCCTCTTCGAGCGGGTACGGTGTCGCCTTCTTCAACTGCCAGCGCACGAGCTGGTCCAGTTCCTGCGCGCGGGCCGGCGCCTGATCGAAGTGCAGCAGCGACACGCGCGCCACGCTGTCGGGGATGACCAGGGCGGCGCGTTTCGTGCCGCCCAGACCCGCGTGTTCGAGGGCGCGCTGCAGCGTGGCGATGACCACATCGGCCTGCGCGATGTTGATGCCCGACAACGCGGGCACCACCGCGCCTTCGGGCAGCGGCTCGGACGCGTAGGCGCTGACAATCGGCGCGGTTGGCGCGAGGGCGACCACGGTGAGCCGGCGCGCCGCGATCTCAATCGCGACGGTGGGCGGAGCGGGCGTGAGCCAGGATGCGGTTCGCAACGGAAGCCTCATTCGACGAAGGTGACTTTGTTGATTTCGCGGAGCGTCGTGATGCCGTCGAGGACGCGCATGACGGCGCACTCGCGCAGGAAGCGCATCCCTTCGTCGCGGGCGGCGCGCTTGATCTCCGATGTCGGCCGGCGCTCGAGGATCATGTCGCGGATGTGGTCGCTCAGGTCCATGAGCTCGCAGATCGCCGTCCGGCCTTTGAATCCCGTGCCACCGCACTCGATGCAGCCGGCGCCCTCGTAAAAGGTGTACTTCCGCGCGAGGTCCGGATCGATCGACGATTCGGCCAGCATTTCCGGAGAGACGGCGGCCGGCCGTTTACAGTGATCGCAAATCCGGCGGACGAGGCGCTGGGCCAGCACGCAGTTGAGCGCCGCGACGAACTGGTACGGCTCGACGCCCATGTTGAGGAAGCGTCCCAGGACGTCGATCACGTTGTTGGCGTGCACCGTCGTGAACACCAGGTGTCCCGTCAGCGCCGACTGAATCGCGATCTGCGCCGTCTCCGGGTCGCGGATTTCACCGACCATGATCTTGTCGGGGTCGTGACGCAGGATCGATCGCAGCCCGCGTGCGAACGTCAGCCCTTTCTTCTCGTTGATCGGAATCTGCGTGATGCCGCGGAGCTGGTACTCGACCGGATCTTCGATCGTGATGATCTTGTCCTCGATCGACCGGATTTCGGAGAGCGCCGCGTAGAGCGTCGTCGTCTTGCCGCTGCCCGTCGGACCCGTCACGAGCACCATCCCGTACGGCTCGCGGATGTACTTTCGGAAGCGCCGCATCTCATCCTCGGGCCAGCCGAGGATGTCGAGCTTCAGTTCGGTGAACTGCTCGCTGATCGACTCCTTGTCGAGGATACGGATGACCGCGTCTTCGCCGTGCACGCTCGGCATGATGGACACGCGGAAGTCGATCGTCTTGCCACGGATCCGCAGCTTGAAGCGGCCGTCCTGGGGCACGCGCTTCTCCGCGATATCCAGTTCGGCCATGACCTTGATACGCGAGATAATCGTGCTGTGGTGCTGCTTGCCGATCGACTTCATCAGCGGCTGCAGCACGCCGTCGATACGACACTTCACGACCACGGCGTCGTCCTGGGTCTCGATGTGGATGTCCGACGCCCGCCGCTGCAACGCGGTGAACACCATCGAATCCACCAGGCGAATGACCGGACTCGCGTCGGACGTCAGCTTGTCGACGGTCAGGTTGTCGTCTGCGGCCGTCGCGTCGTCATCCCGGAGGATCTGCATCTGGAAGCCTTCGGTGGCTTCCTCGAGGACGCGTTGGGAGCTCTCGCTCTTCTTCAAAATGGCCTGGATCGCCGAGGCCGCGCCGACGCAGACGCGAATCGGGGTCGCCAGCTGAACGCCGACCTCGTCGATCGTCTGCAGGTCGCTGGGGTCCGACACGATGACAAGCAGCGTCTGCCCATCGCGCCGGTACGGCACGAAGCCATACCGCAACATCAGATCGGCGGGGATGCTCCGAAACAGCCCGTGATCGATGTTGAAGTGCTCGAGGTCCACGAACTCCAGCTCATAGCGCTTGGCGAGGCGCCGGGCTTCGGTTTCCTCGGACGTCCGATCGACCGATCCCTCCGGCGGGTCAACGTAGAGTGCGTCAGCGGAAGACGACGTGTCGGCCATGGTCAGTTCAAACTCGAAAGGCGGAAGAGCGGCATGTAGAGCGAGAGCAGCAGGCCCGCGATCACGACGCCCATGACGATGAGCAGGAGGGGTTGAATCAGATTCGAAAACCGCGTGAGACTCGTCTGGTTCTCTTCGTCGTAGAAGTCCGCCACGCTGTTCAGCATCTCGGCAAGCGCGCCGGTCGACTCCCCGACCTCCACCATCTCGACAGCCACGCTCGGAAAGAGGTCGCGGCTCGAGAGCGCGCCCGCCAGGCTGCTGCCCTCACGGACCTGCTGTGCCACGGCGCCCAAGTGGTCGGCGATGGCCAGATTACCCGTCGATCGCGCGGCAATATCGAGCGTATTGACCAGCGGAATGCCGCCCGACAGCAACGTCGCCATGGTCCGCGACACCTGCGCGGTCGCGAACCGACGCGCGAGCGGGCCGAAGTACGGCACGCGGAGAATCATGGCGTGCAGTCTCCGGCGTTGCGCCCGTTGCCGGAACCAGACGAAGATCCCCACCACCAGCGCCGCAAGTACCGGCAGGATGAGTCCCGCACTGCCGACCATCGCCGTCGACACGAAGACGACGACGCGCGTGGAGAGCGGAAGGTCGGCGCCGTGGCCAAACTGCTTGTAGAACTCCGCAAACTGCGGGACGACCTGGAAGACGATCAGGCCGACGACCGCGGCCGACAGCGCCACGAGGATGACGGGATAGATCAGCGCCGACACGACCTGCGATTTCGCGGACGTGAGGATCTTTACGTGCTGGACGTAACGGCGGATCACCTGCTCGAGACTGCCGCTCTTCTCGCCCGCCATGAGCGACGCCGTGTAGACGCCCGAGAACAGCTGCTGGGCTTCGAAGGCGTCCGACAGTGCGGTGCCGGAGCGGACGCGCTCGTGAATGTCGTTCAGCGCGGATCGAAACGTCGGGTTGGGCACGCGGCGCCGGAGGATGTCGAGCGACTGCACCAGGGGCAGGCCGGCCTTGAGCAACGTGGCCAGCTCCTGGTTGAAGATCAGGAAGTCGCTCGTGGGAACCCGCCGGCGGTGCGGCAAGGCCAGACGCATGCCGCCGAGGCTGATGCCGCCGCCGCGCACGGACAGGACGTACAGGCCCTTGTCCTCGAGCTCGCGACGCAAGCGCGTCTCGCTCTCGGCGACATAGGTCCCCTCGGTAATCTGCCCCGAGGCCGTTGCGACTCTGCAGCGGAACTCCACGCGCTCCTGTCCCTCCAGCTGTTGCCGGTAGTACCCGTGGTCACAATAGTACGGTGGAAACCGCACGTCCAGCCGAGAGTCGTGCCTCGCCGAGCTCCGACCGCTGCGTGCAATGAGATGTCACACGGAGCGGTCCAAGCCCCCGCTCGTCTCGGGCCCTTGGTTTAGACCGCCGCTCGAGCGACTTGGCTGAGGCGATCCGCCAGCGCCCGTGAGGTTTATCGGATCGACGCCATGATCCGGGAGACGTACATCTGGGTCTCGCGATATGGCGGGACCCCACCATACCGGCTGACCGCGCCCTCGCCGGCATTGTACGCGGCCAGCGCACGCCGGACGTCGCCACGGAAGCGTTTCAGGAGCGCGACCAGGTGTTTCATGCCGGCCTCGAGGTTCTGCCTCGGGTCATACGGATCGCGCACCGCGTAGGTGCGGGCGACGGTCGGCATGATCTGCATGAGCCCCATCGCGCCACGATGCGAGATGGCCAGCGGTTCGTAGTTCGACTCAACACGCACGACCGCCTGCGCGAGCTTCACGTCCAGACTCGTGCGACGAGCCGCTTGCTCGACCATGCCGCGGATGACGCCGGCGGCCAGACGTGGCGCGGCGGCGGTCGGCGAGGCAGCCAGCGCCTCACGGGCGGCATCCCGCGCCCACGGCATGTCCTCAGGCAGGAACTCCTCGACCAGGTCCTTTGGCGCGCGGATCTCGCCGCCGCCGTGCATCAGGAGGATCACGACGCTGCCCTCGAACCGGGCGCTGTCCACGCGCATGGTGCGGCCGTTCGTCAGCTTGACGATGTCCGCCCGTGCGTCTGCAGCCGACAGGCTGAGCGCGCCCACGACGACGAGTGTGACGAAGCGTGCAGAAACGTGAGGCATCGTGATGTGGATCGCTGAAGCACGCGCGGGCGCACTTTCAGCGTGTCCACACCACTTATCGGCCGTCGATGAATAGGTGGTAGACCTGCACACCCAACTCGCGGTCGTCCTTCCCTGCCGCGCCGGAGGCGGGCCGGAACGTGCGGTCGACGTCGATATGCAACTCAGCCATGTCGCCGGCCCCTAGGGCGGCGGCAGGAATCGCCACGCGATGGAGGGTCGGATCCAGCGAATCGGCCCGAAACGTACCGAGCGTCTGCCCACCGGCGGAGACGGTCACCTGTTGGGGCTGACCGGGAAAGAGGTCCGGTCTGGCGGCCACGTCGAGCAGTAAGGTGGCGTCGGCGCGCGGGTTCTTGAACGCCAGTACCGCGGACTTCTGCGTCCAGGCCCAGGTCGAGGCCGGGTCGCTCGTGGAGAATTCCTGCGCGTACCAGCCACTCTTATAGATCAGGAAGACGTTGTCGGACTGAGGACCGAGTTGAACCGTGGCGACCCGATAGGCCCGTGTGTTGGCCTCACGGCCACTCGTGTCCGATCCCTGGAGCGGCAACCGGTCGCTGTCGCGATACAGTCCCACCTCGACACTCGCACTGGCCGCGCGCACGTCCACGGGCACGAACGTCGTGCGCGTGTACTGCACGGTTTGCCCCGGCTTCCATTGCGAGGTCGGCACAGCCGGTTCGTGGTCGTCGTTCCAGAGCGTCTGACCGTCCGGCGCCAGCACGTGCACGAAGACGCGATAGTCGGCTGCGATGGCGGTGCGGGACGCCACCTCGAACTTGTACGTCAGGTCGATGGGCGCACCGGATGAGACGCGCGGCTTCGCCGGTGTCACCGTCACCGTTGCCACCGGCGGCGTGGCGTCCGTCTTGTGACAGGCGGTGAGCGAGGCGGCCATCGCCAGTGTGGCCAGGATGCGACATTGCTGCATGGTGTTCGATATGTTAGCCTTGCGCGACTTTCCCGTTACACACTTCTTCATGACTGCAGACGCACTCGGCATGGTTGAAACCCGCGGCCTCATCGGCGCCATCGAGGCGGCCGATGCGATGGTGAAGGCGGCGAACGTCGTCCTCAGCGGCAAAGAGTATATCGGCGCGGGCTATGTCACCGTGCTCGTCCGCGGCGATGTTGGGGCGGTCAAAGCGGCGACCGATGCCGGCGCGGCTGCCGCGCGGCGCGTGGGCGAACTCATCTCGGTGCACGTGATTCCCAGGCCGCACGAGGAAGTCGATCGCGTGCTGCCGCGCACGGCGACCCGCACGTAACCGGCGCGATTGTCAGCGATGTCCCAGGCCTCGGCGCCCGCGGATCGCGATCAGGCTTCGATCGATGAAGCCAAGCGGCTGGCCCAGCGGGCCAAACAGGCCGCTCCCCTGCTCGCGGAATTTTCCCAGGATCAGATCGATCGCATCGTTGATGCGATGGCCGCGGCAGCGCGCTCCAGAGTGGAGATGTTCGCGCGCCTCGCCGTCGAGGAAACGGGCTTCGGCGTCGTCGACGACAAGATCCAGAAGAACGTCTTCGCGACGGACCGGGTCTACGAATTCATCAGGCCGATGAAGACCGTCGGCGTCGTACAACGGGATGAGGAACGCAAGGTCGTCGAAATTGCCGAGCCCTTCGGCGTCGTGGCCGCAATCGTGCCGTCCACCAACCCGACATCGACCGCGATCTACAAGATTCTGATTGCGATTAAGGCGCGGTGCCCCATCGTGCTCAGCCCGCACCCGTCGGCCGCGCGCGCGATCACGGCGGTGGCCGAGGTCATGGAGGCGGCGGCGCGAAGCGCGGGTGCGCCCGAAGGGGCCATCAGCTGGATGCGACACGTGTCGCTGGCAGGCACCCAAGAGCTGATGAAGAGCCGCGACGTCGCGCTGATCCTTGCGACGGGTGGACTCGGACTCGTCCGCGCCGCGTACAGTACCGGCAAGCCCGCGTACGGCGTCGGGCCGGGCAACGCGCCCTGCTTCATCGAGCGGACGGCGGACATTGCGAAGGCCGCCCGCGACATCGTCACCGGCAAGAGCTTCGACAACGGCGTCCTGTGCTCGTCGCCGAATTCCGTGGTCGTCGAAGCGGCCGTCGCCGAGGAGGCGAAACGTCAGTTCATCAGCCAAGGGGCGTATTTCCTGTCGCCGGCTGAAATCGGCACGCTCTCGACGCTCCTGGTCACGCCGCAACGACTGCCGAACCCAAAGCTGGTCGGCCGGTCCGCGCGCTATATCGCCGAGCAGGCCGGGATTGTTGTGCCTGCCACCACGAGAGTGCTCATCGCGGAACTGAACGGCGTCGGACGCGACTACCCGCTCTCGATCGAGAAGCTCTGCCCTGTCCTCTCGTACTACGTCGTCAGCGATTGGCGCGACGGCTGTGAACGCTGCATCCAGATCCTGCGGTACGGCGGGATGGGCC
>JBDTNQ010000071.1:0-23276 GCA_039933635.1 Acidobacteriota bacterium | reverse complement strand
GCCGCACGTTGAAGCCGATGATGATCGCGTTCGACGCGGTCGCGAGCAGCACGTCGGACTCGTTGATGGCGCCGACGCCGGTGTGGATCGTCCGGATCTTCACGCGGTCGTCGCTCAGCTTCGCCAGCGTGTCGGCCAGCACTTCGGCCGAGCCCTGCACGTCGGCCTTGATGATGATCGGCAGCTCCTTCACGCCGCCTTCCGCCATCTGCTCCTTGAGGGATTCCAGGGTCAGGCGACCGCCCTTGCCGTGAAGCGACTTCTCTCTTGCCTGCGCCTGCCGGTACGCCACGACCTGGCGAGCCTTGATCGGATCGTCGATGACCTGGAACGTGTCGCCGGGGGAGGGCAGGGCCGAAAGGCCCAGCACTTCGACCGGCGTCGCCGGGCCCGCGGACTTCACCTTGCGGCCCATGTGATCGAACAGCGCGCGCACCTTGCCGTCCACGGTGCCCGCGATGAACAGATCCCCCTCGCTCAGCGTGCCGTCCTGGACGAGCACCGACGCCACGGGACCACGACCGCGATCCAGCTTGGCTTCGACGACGGTGCCTTGGGCCATCCGCTTCGGATTCGCCTTCAGATCCGCCAGGTCGGCGACAAGCAACAGCATTTCCAGCAACTGGTCGAGGTTCTTGCGCTGACGCGCGGAGACCTCGACGGTGACGGTCGTCCCGCCCCAGTCTTCCGGCATCAGGCCGAGATCGGACAGTTCGCGCTTCACGCGTTCCGCATTCGCGCCGGGCTTGTCGATCTTGTTGATGGCGACCACGATCGGCACTTTGGCCGCGCGTGCATGGTCGATGGCCTCGCGCGTCTGCGGCATGACGCCGTCGTCGGCCGCGACGACGAGGATGACGATGTCCGTGACGCGCGCGCCGCGCGCCCGCATCATCGTGAACGCTTCGTGGCCCGGCGTGTCGAGGAACACCACACGGCGCCCGTTCACGTCGACCGAATACGCGCCGATGTGCTGCGTGATCCCGCCCGCCTCGCGCTCGGCCACCTTCGTCTCGCGAATCGCATCGAGCAATGTCGTCTTGCCATGGTCGACGTGACCCATGACGGTGACGACCGGTGCGCGCGTGACCAGGTCCTCCGGATTCGAGGCCTCGGTTTCGACTTCCGTCAGCTCTTCCTCGAACGATCGAATCAGCACTTCCGCGCCAAAACTCCGCGCGAGCATCGTCGCCGTTTCGGCGTCGAGGTTCGAGTTGATGGTCAACATCATTCGCCGATCCATCAGCTTCTTGAGCACGTCCTTCACCTTCACCTCGAGCTTGTCGGCCAGATCCTTGACCGTCATGCCTTCAGCGAGGGTGATGAGCTTCGTGATCGGAGGCGCGATCTCGGCAGGCGCCTGATAGGACGGCCGGTCGTCGCGGCGCGGGCCGGAGCCCGTGCGTGGACGGAAGCCCATGGACGGACGCGCGCCTCCCGGACGCATGCCCGGAGGAGGTCCGCCCGGACGTCCGGGCAGTCCCGCTGGACGGATGGGCTGCGAAGGCAAAGGACGCGGACCACCCAGTGGTGGCCGAACGGCCGGCGCCGAGGGCCGGGCCATGTTCGGCCGCACGCCGCCGATGGGCGGTGTGGCCGGACGGGTCGGCGCCGGGGGCGCTTGCTGCGGGCGGATCACCGGGCGCTGCGGAATTGGTCGTGCCGCTGGCGCCTCGCCGGTCAGCGGATCCTCGATGCGCAACCGCCGTGTCGGCGGGACGAGCCTGCCGGACGGACGGAACGGCTCCGGTGGCGCGACCGGGGCACGCGGTGTGGCCGCCACGGGCGCACGCGGCGCGGCCACAACGTGCGGCACCGTGATGGTCGGCGCGGCCGCGACGGGCTCGGGCGCGGGCGTCATCGCCTCAGCTTCTGGCGCCTCCAGCGGCTCAGGCCCACTGGTCGCCTCTGCGGCTGTCTGATGTGGCTCGGCTGAAATGGGTTCAGGCTCAGCCACGTCAGACTCAACGACCACGGCGGGCTCGACCTCGAGCGTGCCCACGCTCGGTTCGTACGTTGCCGTGTGGACGTCGTCAGCGACCGGCGCCCCGGGGGCACCGTCCGCGGATGCGTCGGACGGACGCAGAGTCTTGATGAGGCGCGGCCGCAGCACGGGGCCGGCGGGCTTTGGCGGTTCCGGCGCCTTGCCCTTGGGCTTCGCCGCCGTGGTCTCGGCGAAGAGCGACCCGGGCGGGAGCGCGATGTTGCGCTTGCGCGCCTGCCGCTCCACGAACTGCCGGGCCACGATCTCTTCGATCGAACTCGAAGCGCTGCGGACGTCGATGCCCGTCTCCTGCTTCAGGAGGTTCATCGCGTCCTGACTCGAGAGACCGAGCAGCTCGGCGACCTTGTAAATACGAACTGTGGCCAAATGCTACTCGCCTTCCTTGGCGGACGGCTCCGCCGCTACATCCTCTGCCGCCGCTTCGTCTGCCGGCGCTTCCTCAGCGGCCTGCGCGGCCGCGGCGGCCTCGCTGACATGCTGACGCGCGGCTGCCAGCACCGCTTCCACGGTGTCCTGGTCGAAGCCGGGCAACTGTGCCAGATGTTCGGGATCCGCGGCGATGACCTTCTCGGCCGTGTCGTACCCGGCCGCACGCACCGCGGCGACGACGTCGTCGTGGATGTCGGGCAGCACGAGTTCGCGCGATTCCACCGTCGCGTCGCCGAACTCGATATCCGCGAGCTGCAACTCGACTTCCTTGCGCTTGTCTTCTTCGCTCTTGATGTCGATCTTCCACCCGGTGAGTTTTGCCGCGAGCCGGACGTTCTGGCCCTTCTTGCCGATGGCGAGCGACAACTGCCGGTCCTCGACCACGACTTCCATCACCCGTTGCTCGTCGTCGACGATGCTGACCCGCTGAACCTTGGCCGGGCTCAGGGCCTTCGTCACGAACGTGACGGAATCCTCGGACCATTCGACGATGTCGATTTTCTCTCCACGTAACTCACGGATGATCGCCTGCACGCGCGTGCCCCGCATGCCGACGCACGCGCCCACAGGGTCGACGTCGCGCTCGCGCGAGTAGACCGCGACCTTGGCGCGATCGCCGGCCTCGCGGACGGCGCCGCGGATCATCACGGTGCCATCGTAGATTTCCGGGACTTCCTGCTCGAACAGCTTGACGAGCAGCGCCGGATCCGTGCGCGAAAGGATGACCTGCGGGCCCTTGGCGTTCTTCGATACCGCCTTGATGACCGCGCGCACGCGGTCGCCGATGGCGTAGTTCTCGGCGCGGGACTGCTCCTTGCGCGGAATCTGCGCCTCGACGCGGCCGATTTCCGCGATGATGTCGCCGCTCTCGAAGCGCTTGACCATCGCGTTGACGACCTCGCCGATGCGCTGGCTGAACTCCCCGTGAATCTTCTCGCGCTCGGCCTCCCGCACGCGCTGGGCGATGACCTGCTTGGCGGTCTGCGCGGCGATGCGCCCCAGCTTCTCGGTTTCCTTCGGGAACTCGATCTCCATCCCGACTTCCGCCTCGGCCCCGTACAGGTCCTGGGCTTCCGTCAGGGAAATCTCACGCGCGGGGCTGGTCACGTCGGCGACGATCAGTCGCACCGCATAAAGTTCGACCAGGCCGGTCTCGAGATTGAAGCGCGAGCGCAGGTCCTCCTCGGTCTTGAAGACTTTGCGCGACGCCGCCAGATAGGCGTCCTCAATCGCGCCGATGACGATCGACGGGTCGATCCCCTTGTCCTTCGCGACGACGTCGATCATCTGCTGCAGTTCGGTGGCCATAAACTCCTTGCGCTCCTAGAACTCGATTTCCAGCCGGGCCCGGCTGACCAGGTCCATCGGCACGCGGTGCGTGCGACGCCCTTCGGTCATCACGATGCGCCCGTCTTCAACCCCTGCCAGTCGACCAGCGAAGTGCGATTGCCCGTCGACGGGCTCCCGCGTCACGATCTTCGCCAACCGGCCCACGAATCGCCGATAGTCCGCTTCGCCCCGGAGCGGCCGGTCCAGTCCCGGGGACGACACTTCCAGCGTGAAACCCTTGTCGAGACCCGCCGTCAGGTCCTCCTCGACATCCAGCAGCGCGCTCAAGTCGCGACTGACATGCTGGCAATCCTCGATGCCGACCGGTTCGCCGCCGGGAATCCCCACCGGCTGGCCGTCCCGACCCAGACTCGCGGCCGCGCCTGGATCGGGGCGGTCAATCACCACCCGCACGACCCAGCCAATCGCTTCGCGACGGATCTGGACGTCGAAAATCTCAAGACCGTAGCTGGCGGCGACACGCGCGGCGGCCGTCTGCACGTGCTCACGGATGTCGTCTCGGCTTGCAGGCACCAGTGGTCACCCGGGGTCGTGGCGTCAGGCCGTTTCCAGGGAACCGGACGCCCGTCGCGTCACATGCCCCCTAAAAAGCAAATAGTGGGCACGGGCCCACTAGCAAAGCCTTTCCCGTTAAGACCACCCGAAAGTATAACAAGACGCCCGTTAGTCGGGCAATGGCGTGGCGATGAGATCGTACCCGCGTGCCCCGATGATGCGCGCCGAGACGAGGTGGCCGGGGACGAGTTCCGCCGGATTACACTCGGAAAACACCACGATCGAGTCGATATCCGGGGCCTGACCGGCCACCCGACCGGTCATGACGAGGTCGGAATCCGGCGACGGGCCATCCACAATCACCGGCACCACCTCGCCCACCTGCCGCCGCCGCCGACGGGCCACGATCTGCTTCTGGAGGCGCATGATGCGATCCCGGCGGGCCTTCTTCGTCGCTGCGGGCACGTCATCGGCCATGGCGTGCGCACGGGTGCCTTCCTCGTGCGAATAGGTGAACACGCCGACGTGGTCGAAGTCCGTCTCACGGACGAACGCCTCGAGTTCCGCGACATCCTCCTCGGTTTCTCCCGGGAAACCGACGATGAACGTCGTGCGCAGCGTCACATCCGGCATGTGGCGGCGGATGCGCGCCAGCAACGCATCGTAGGCTTCACGATTGCCGGGTCTCCGCATGCGCTTGAGGACGGACGCCGACGCGTGCTGCAGTGGCAGGTCAACGTAGCGGCAGACCTTTTCGCACGACGCCATGGCCTCGAGCACATCGTCGGTGATGGTCGTCGGATACAGGTAGAGCAGCCGGATCCACGAGAGGCCTGCGACGTCGTTGAGCCGACGCAGCAGGCGCGCGAGCGCGCCGCGCTGTCCCTTGTCGATGCCGAAAAACGTCGTGTCCTGCGAGATCAACAGCAGTTCGCGCACGCCCTGCGCGGCAAGCGCCTCGGCCTCCCGCAGGATCGAGTCTTCGTCGCGGCTGCGGTACTCGCCGCGCAGCGTGGGGATGATGCAGAACGCACACGTGTAATCGCAGCCCTCGGCGATCTTCACGTAGGCGTAGTGTTTCGGCGTCGTCAGCACCCGCGGCGTCGATGCGTCGTAAAGGTACGTGGGGCCGGGCGCGGGGGGCTGACGGTCCGGCGTCGCGGTCGGGGGGAGCCCATGGGCCTGTCCCGATCGAAAGAAACGCAGAGGCGCGACCCCGTCGGGCGCCGCGGTACCCGCCAGCGCTTCGGTGATGGCCGGCACATCGCCGGTGCCGAGGATGACGTCGATCTCGGGAATCTCGCGGCGAAGTTCCTCGCCGTACCGTTCGGCGAGGCAGCCGGTCACGATGAGCGTCTTGCAGCCGCCGTCACGCTTCAACCGCGCCATCTCGAGGATGGCGTCGACGGACTCTTCCTTCGCCCGATCGATGAAGGCGCAGGTGTTGACGACGATCGCTTCGGCGCCGGCGGCGTCGGCCGTGATTTCGTGGCCGGCCTGACGCGCCAGGCCCAGCATCACCTCGCCGTCGACGAGATTCTTGGGACAACCGAGCGAGACGAATCCGATCTTCATGGGTACAGCCGGTAGAGCATGCGCGGGTACGGGATGGCTTCGCGCAGGTGGTCGAGCCCGCAAATCCAGGCGACGACACGTTCAATCCCCATGCCGAATCCGGCATGAGGGACACCGCCGAATCGACGGAGGTCGAGATACCACTCGTACGCCTCGCGCGGCAGCTTGTGCTCGTCGAGCCGGGCCAGGAGCAGTTCGTAGTCGTCGATGCGCTGGCCGCCGCCGATGATTTCGCCGTAACCCTCGGGCGCCAGGATGTCGACCGATCGCGAGACCTCGGAACGGTCCGGCTCGGGCTTGAAATAGAACGCCTTGATGGCCGACGGGTAGCCCGTGACCGCGACGGGACCGTCGAACATTTCGGACAGGGCCGTCTCGTCCGGACTGCCGAAGTCACCGCCCCAGTCGAACGGCAGGCCCTTGTCCTTGAGCGCCTGGGCCGCGGCGTCATAGGTGATGCGCGCGAACGGCGCCTTCACCCGCTCGAGGGCGGAGGTGTTGCGCTCGAGTGTCTTCAGTTCGCGCTGCCGTCGATCGAGCACGCGCGCGACGACGTCGGCCACGAGTTCTTCGGCCAGCACGATGATGTCGTCCAGCGTCGCGTACGCGACCTCGGGCTCGACCATCCAGAACTCGGTCAGGTGACGGCGGGTCTTGCTCTTCTCGGCACGGAAGGTCGGGCCGAAGGCATAGACCCGCCCGAGCGCCATGGCATTGGCCTCGTTGTAGAGCTGTCCGCTCTGCGTGAGGTAAGCCGTCGTGTCCTCGAAGTACTGCACCGGAAACAGCGTCGTCGTCCCCTCGCACGCCGAGGGCGTGA
Organism: Acidobacteriota bacterium; assembly: GCA_039933635.1. GTDB lineage: Bacteria > Acidobacteriota > Vicinamibacteria > Vicinamibacterales > SCN-69-37 > JBDTNQ01. The sequence continues at coordinate 16,602 of JBDTNQ010000071.1, read as the reverse complement.
AGATGGGCGTGTCCGCGAGGATGAAGCCACGGCTGTTGAAGTACGTTCGGACCGCGTCGATGATCTCGTGGCGGATCCGCAACACGGCCTGCTGCCGCGCGGACCGAATCCACAAGTGCCGGTGGTCCATCAGGAAGTCGACGCCGTGCTCCTTTGGGGTGATCGGATAGTCGTGGGCCGCGCTGACGACGTCCAGCGCGCTGACGTCGATCTCGTAACCACCCGGCGCGCGAGCATCAGCGCGCGCGGTGCCGTGCACGACAATCGCGCTCTCCTGCGAGAGGTGCGACGCCGTGGCGAACGCCTCATCGCCCACGGCGGCCTTCGACATCACGGCCTGGATGAACCCCGACCCATCCCGCACCTGCAGGAAATGAATCTTGCCGCTGGAACGACGGTTGGCGAGCCACCCCCGGATGGTGACGGGCTGACCTTCGTGATGGGCGATGTCTTCGATGTAGACGGCCATGGCGAGAACAGGGTGGAGCGTTACTCTTCGAACGGAAACGGCTGCACCAGATCATCCAGTATGGCCTGAATCCGCCCGCGGGCCTCAACGATTCGGTCGAGCGTGACCTCGGCGTCCCCGTGATCCGGCACCTCGAATACCAGGGGCCCGCTGTAGCCCACCTTCGAAAACTCCGCCATGGTCACGGCCCAGTCGATGGTTCCGTCAAATGGCACCAGGTGGTCGTCGGCCGTGCCACGATTGTCGTGAATGTGCGTGGTGACGATGTACCCGGACAGGATGTCGATGGCGTCGGGCGCGCCGCCGGTGAGGTGGGCGTGTCCCACGTCGACACACGCCGCGGTGTTCCCGAGTTCGAGATCGCCGGTCAGCCAGTCGAGGATGGCGCCCGCACCCGCGAGTTCATTCGGGATCACTTCGAGGGCCAGCTGCAGGCCGGCATTCGCGCACGCGTCGGCGATGGGCTCCAGGCTTTTTCGCACGGCGGCCGCATCGTTGTCGTTGGACGGAATGGGCTGACCGTACGGCAGCCCGAGGTGCAGGACCGCCATGCGACAGCCCAGATCGCGCGCCGCGGTGATGGCGCGACGCGTCTCGGCGACGGCCTCGAGCCGCGATGCGGCGTCCGCCGAGGCGTTCGAGTACGCGCGTCCCCACACACCGTTCGTGAATCCGTCACAGATCGGCAGGTGGACGCTCCACGCGTCGAGTCCAAGTTCGGTGAGCCACGATCGCAACTCGCCGATGCACGCGGCATCGTGGTAATCGACGTGGGTGCGCGTCGCGAAGATCTCGACGGAGGTGAACCCACGGCGCGCGATGGATTCCAGGTGCCGGCGTGTCAGCCTTGCGCCGTGAAACAGATGAGTGGAAAGGCCAAAGGGCATGGTTCGATTGCGATCCTACGACCGCAGCTCCGGAAGAACCCCCGCCAGGATCTCGCCAAGCCGCCCGAAGCGCGGGCGTCGGGCCAGGTTGTCACGCACATGGCGGAGCGTGCGTGGCACGTACTGGCCGTACACCGGATTGGCGCGCGTGGTGGCCTGATAGCCGAACGTACCGAGCGCCTTCAAATTCCGCTGCATGGCCATCGAGTCGAAGCGCGCTCCGAACGCCTCCACGTCACGATCGCCGATCGCCATGGCAAACGAGCGGATGAGGCGCGCGACGAGCGGCTCCGGCAGGTCGACGTAGGAGTCCCGCAGCAACGACGCGAGGTCGTAGGTGTCGGGGCCCATGCGTGCGTCCTGAAAGTCGATCACGTAGAGCTCGCCGCCGCTGACCATCAGATTGCGGCTGTGGTAGTCCCGGTGGCACAGCACGCGCGGTTCGGCCGCGAGTTCTTGGACGAGCGTGGTGAGCTCGGTCCGCAGCGCCTCGTGCGTCGCCGGCGTGAACTCAATCCCGCGATAGGCCTCGAGGAAATGGCGGATGAAGAAGTCCATCTCCCACGTCAGCTTCTCGACGTCGAACGCGATCCCGTAGGGCAGGTATCGCGGCTCCGCGAGCTCGCGGCCGCGACGCTGGAGCGTGGCCAGGATGTCGGTCGCGCGCGCGTACCAGGCGTCCCGCTCGTCCGCCGAAGCGCCGCCGATGTGGGCCTGCAGCGTAACGTCGCCCAGGTCCTGCTGCGCCAGAACCCCGTGGTCGTCCGCGTGCTGCAGCAGCCGTGGCACGGGCAGCGGCATGGCCTCGAAGAGCGCGGTCACGTTGACGAATGGCAAGGACTCGTAGACGAACGGTTTGGCATAGAGCGCGAGCACAAGCGAGGGCTCGCCGCGGCGAATGACCCGAAAGTAGCGCCGGTCGGACGCGTCGCCGGTGAGCGACACGACGCGGAGCGGATCGATGTGCTGACGTTCGAGGAACGTGGTGATGGCTGCAGGCAGCCGCGGGTCGGACACGCGTAACAGTCTACGAAATGCCGGCGCTATTTCCCGAGTGGGAATATGGCGAGGTCACCGCGGAGGTCAGCCCGGTCCCCGGGCCGCGCCACGGACGCCGGCAGAATGATTGCCGTGTGAGCCCGAAATCCCGCGGGCACATGAACGGGGCCGGCGACGATGCATTGATCGAGGAGCGCGCCAGGATCGATCCGCGCTTCAGCCCAGACCACCGAATGCGTGACGCCGGCCGCCCCGGCGTGCGTGCCCGCGTCGCGGCCCGATCTGGCTCCACCGAGACTGAGCGCCGCGGAGAGATAGGTGCGCGGTGTGCCCACGTCCACGAATGTCGTCTCGGTGGGATACGTGGCGACGGACCCCGGTCGTGCCGCCACCATCTCCGGATAGAGACCGCTGACGGTCTCCGTGACGATGCCATCGGGTAGCGCCGCGAACACGCGCGCGTGAGCGACCTGCACGCCGATGTAGTGCCAGGTGCCGGCCGCGAGTCGTCCGCGTTGCACGAAGGCACGGACACGCCCCTCGGCATCCACCGCGATGCCGTTGTAGCGCTCGGGCGCCGGGTTGGGGACGACGGCCATCGTCACGTCCGCGTCGCTTGCCGCGTGCGCATCGATCAGCGGCTGAAGCGCCATCTCGCAGAGCGTGTCGCCATTGACGATCAGGAACGGGTCGGCGTCGAGCAGCGGCAGCGCGTGCCGAGGACCTCCGGCCGATCCCAGGGCCGGCTGCTCCCACGAGTACCGTACGCGCACGCCGAGGTGCGTGCCGTCTCCGACAATCGACGTGAGACTCTCCGGTCGATGGTGCAGGTTCATCACGATGTCCGTGATGCCCTGCGATCGCAACCACGCGATGACGTGTTCCACCAAGGTCGCGGCGCCGAGGGGCACGGCGGGCTTGGCCACGAGGCGCGTGATCGGATCGAGGCGGGTACCGAGGCCGGCCGTGAGGAGCAGGGCCTGCATCAGATGGCGGGGACGTCGAACAGCATGTCGCCCATTCTCGCACCGTGCGTCTCGCACCAGCGTCGCCAGAGCGTGGCGTAGGACTCGAGCACGAAATCCGCAGGGGTCAGACCGAGTCGCGCGGTCACGGCCGGAATCTCTTCAGGGCGACCTTCGATCTCCACGAAGACACCCATCGGCGTCTCGTCGACGGTGATCATCATGGCGTCGAGCTCATACTCCTCGCGAAACTTTTGGCTGCGAAAGGCGGGACGAAAACCGAGCGCCTCGAAGATCGACTGCAGCGCGTCCGGATCCGCCACCTCCGTCTCGATTTCCTCGCGGCTCTTGACAGGCCCGGGCTGTACGGGACCTTTCCATGTGAGCACGCCGTGGTCGTCATCGCGACGGATGCGGAGCGCCATCCGGGTTCGCCGCAGGGCCCCATCTGATCTGTCGAACAGCGTGTCATCGAGCAGCCGTCTGGACGTGCGGAGTTGACCGCCTGCGCGCTCGACGGCCTGACGCGCGGCGCCGAGATCCGCGAAGGCCAGTTTGACTTCGTGTTCGATTGGCACAGTGGATGGCCGGAGGCTGCTCGTGGCAGCCCCCGGCCGGATGTGACGGACCGGCTAGCGCCGGCGGATCGGGACGAACACCTCGAGGCCGGCGCCCCGGCTGAAACGCCACACGACGACCCGGGCGGTGGCGCCCGCGGGAATCTTATCGAGTGCCGCGCTGACTTCGTCCACGTTGTTTACGGGGGCGTCCTGGACGGACAAGATGACGTCACCCTGCGCGACACCAGCGTTGCCGGCCGGTCCGAATGGCGTCAAGCTCGTGACCACGGCTCCGCCCTGGCCATTCGGCACTTGAAGCTGGCGCCGTTCGGCGTTGGTGATCGGGCGAATGGACATCCCGAATGCCGTGTCCTTGGGCTCATCCGCGCGCGGCCGTTCGTCGGCGTCGCTGGACGTCTGTTGACGTTCCTGGGCGAGATTGAGTTCGGCGACCGTCACGTTGAGCGTGACCACCTTCTTCTGCCGCACGACCTTGATGGGAATCGTCGTGCCGGGCTTTGTGCTTGCGATGAGCGACACGAGGTCGTTGTTGTCGTGCACGGTCTTGCCGTTGACGTCAATGACCACGTCGCCACGCCGCAGACCGGCCTTCCCGGCCGGGCCGTCGGACTCCACGCTGCGGATTTCTGCACCGCCTGGTCCGGGCAGGCCGAGTTCCTTCGCGTAGTCGTCGGTGATGGACTCGCGGCCCACGGACACGCCGATGCGTCCGCGAACGACCTTGCCTGTTCGCAATTGCGGCAGGAGATCCCGCACGGTATTGATCGGCACCGCGAAGCCGATACCGACGTTGCCTCCGCTACCCTGAATCGGCGAGTCGGTCACGATCATCGTGTTGATGCCGATCACCTCACCGCGCACGTTCAGCAGGGGGCCGCCGGAGTTACCTCGGTTGATGGCCGCATCGGTCTGAATGAAATCCTCATAGCGCCCGCTCGAGACCGGCGTCTGACGACCGACCGCGCTGACCACACCGACCGTGACGGTGTTCGAGAGCCCGAACGGGTTGCCGATGGCCATGACCCAGTCGCCGGGCGCCATCTGCGAGGAGTCGCCGAATTTCGCCGGCACCAGTTCGGTCTTCGGCATGTCGGTCAACTGCAGCAATGCCGTGTCCGAAAGCTCGTCGCGACCGATGACCTTCGCCGACAACCCGTACAGATCTTCATCGCGCATCGTCGAGAGCTTGACCTCGATCGACGTGGCGTCTTCGACGACGTGGTTGTTGGTGAGGATGTAGCCGTTCTTGTCGATAATGAAGCCACTGCCCGCCCCGCGTGCCGGTTCCTGCTTCGGCGTCTGTCCTCGGCGGCCTGGGGCCTGGGGCATCAGTTGACCGAACAGGTCGCCGAGGCCTTCGTTGTCATTCACATCCCGCATGACCGTCGTGATGATGCTGACCACCGATGGGCCGGCGTCATGCGCGATCGTGCGGAAGGTCGTGGAGTCGATGGGCCCGACAAGGGGCGCGGAATTGGTGCTGGGCACGGTCAGCGTGCCGGCCAGCGACGCGGGCGTCAGGTCGAGACGCGACGCGATGACCATCCCGACCACCAGCGAGGAAAAAGCAATCAGCACGCCGTAGAAGATGGAAGACTTCCGGGTCGACATAATGTGGCGCTCCGTGAGCAACTCGGCCGAAGAAACGGTGCCCGGCCCAGCGATACCTATCAGAATACCGCCGATCAGCCCTTAGGACGGAGCAGATCGCGGCGTGGTTTCCCCGATTGGCAACCGATCGATGCGAACGAGGGCCTGCTGGCTGGGGCCGGTCGGCTCGGCGGCCGTCTCGGTGACGACCACGTTGATCTCGGACCGGATGCCAAAGGCGGATGTGTAGATGCCCGGTTCGATGGTGAACCCGGTCCCCGGCATGAGCCGCCGATCGTCATGCGTCTCGTAGTCGTCCATGTGCACGCCATTGCCGTGAACTTCTTCTCCGAGACTGTGGCCCGTCCGGTGGACGAATTGCGTCCCATACCCCGCGGCGGCGACGACGTCTCGCGCCTCGCGGTCGACTTCCCAGCCGCGGATGACTTGGCCGCCTTCGATGGCGCGTTGCACGGCTGCCAAGGCCGCGTCCCGCGCCGCGGCGACCACGCCGAAGACCCGCGCCACCTCGGCAGGCGGCTCACCGTACACGCCCGTCCAGGTGATGTCCGCGTACACCGCCCGGGGCCGATCCAGCTTGCCCCAGAGATCGAGCAGCAGGAGATCGCCTCGGCGGATCGGTGCTGACGTTTCAGAGGTGGGCGCGTAGTGCGGGTCGCCCGCGTGCGCATTGACCGACACGATGGGAGGCGAGTCGGTCACCAGGCCTTCCTCGCCAAACCAACGCATCATCGCCCGCTGGACCTCGATCTCCGTGGGGGTGCGCCCGGCCGAGAGCTCGGCAGCCACCAGACTGAAGGCACGGTCCTTGACGCGATAGAGCGCATTCGACGCGGCGCGATGCGTGCCGATCGCCGCGGCATCCCACGCCGCTTCGAACCGGCCGACGAGATCCCCGGATGACACCACCTCGACGCCGAGGTCGCGCACGAGCTCGATGGTCCCGGCGTCCACGCGTGCGATGTACGGAATCGCGCACTTCGGTGAGTACTCCATCGCGATCGTGCGGGCGCCGGCAAGCAATGTCCGCAGCCCGGACTCCAGCTGCGTGCGCCCGGCGTACTCCGTGCTCGACCCCGGCAGTGAGGCCAGCACGCCTGCCTCGATCGTGTGGACGAGCTTGGCCGGTGCTCCCGTTCGCGGAATGAAGTAGTACCAGCGCCGCGTGACGTGGCGACCGGCGACGCCAGCCAGGCTCACGGCAATCGGGTTGGACCCGTGGAAATCGTAGAGCAGCCAGCCGTCGAGGCCATCGTCGGTCAGCGCGCGTTGAATGGCGGCGATGTCGAGTGGCATCGATCCGGCCCTACATCTCGCCGTTCCAGTCTTCGGGTTCCGCCGTGGCGGACCGGAAGACCTCGAGGTGCCACTTGCCGCCGCCCCACGGCTCGATGACGTCGGCCGCCACCACGTCGACGAGGATCTCGGCGAACGCCCGATGTTCCGGATCGTTCTCGAGATGATACGCCTCGTCGTCCCACGCGAAGGTGGGGTAGAGGAGCAGCGTCAGGAACAGATCGAATCCGTCGTCGATGACCTGCAGCTGGCCAATCGGACGCTTTTGCGTCGAATGAAAGACGAGATATTTCTCGGCGCTGTGCGCGCGGATGTAGCGCTTCACGGTGAACTCGCGCGCGACCACGTCCTCGACGGCGATCTTCTTGTCCCAGCAGTCGCGGCAATACCGTTCCTCGCCGCGGGGTTCGGCGACGTCTTTCGCGTTGCAGAGGGCGCAGCGGGTGGACTCAGCGGACTTGCGGGCCATTCCGCTGATTATATCGGGCGTGTCACGCGGGCTTCGTCATGCCCAGGATTTGCCCGTATGCTACCGATATCGTGGCGACACCGAACATGGACGTGCGCATCACCCGCCTGAGCGCGGAGATCCCCCTTCCGGCCTATCAAACCGATGGCGCGGCCGGGTTCGACCTGGCCGCGAGCCGCGCCGTGACGGTGCAGCCGGGCGAGGTGACGCTCGTCCCGACCGGATTGGTCATCGAAGTGCCGGCCGGGCACTTCCTGGGCGTCTTCGCGCGCAGCAGTACGCCGCTCAAGCGCGGCCTCATGGTGGCGAACGGTGTCGGGATCGTGGACAGCGACTATTGCGGCCCGACTGACGAGATCAAGATCGAGGTCTTCAACTTCACGGCCGCAGCCGTCAACATTCAGCCCGGAGATCGGCTGGCCCAGGGCGTGATCCTGCCGTACGTCCGCGCGACGTTTCACGAGCAGGCGGCGCACCGCGCGTCACGCGGTGGCTTTGGCAGCACAGGCGCGAGTTGACGGGAGCAGGACACATGTCTGGTCTGTGGAAACCGTTCGTCACGGCCCTTGTGGGATTCGCGGTGCTCGACGGGATCTGGCTCGGTGTCGTGATGAAGAACTTCTATCGCACGGCCCTCGGCCCGATGGCTCGCACGGGACCGGATGGGGCGCTCACGCCCATCTGGGCCGTGGCGCTGCCCGTCTATGTGCTCCTGGCCCTCGGCCAGGTCGTCTTTGTGTTGCCGCGAATCACCGGTGAGTCCTTCGGCACGGCGATCACCTGTGGTGCCGTGTTCGGATTCATCACCTACGGGGTCTACGACCTCACGAACTGGTCCACGCTACGGTCCTACACCGGCACGCTCGCGCTCGTGGACATGGCGTGGGGCACCTTCGCGTGCGCCGCGGTCGCCGGACTGCTCCGGAAGCTGGCCGGCTAGTTCCCGTTCTTCCTCACGTAGTACACCGCCACGCTTTTCGAGGACGCCACGGGAATGACCGCCCACGAGCGTCCGCGGTGGCCCGCGGCCACCGTGTGACCGACCGCCGTGCCGATGGAGGCGCCGACGATGACGTCCGTGAGCCAGTGCGCGTGATCGCGCACGCGCGTCCACCCAACGAAGCTGGCGACGGCGAATGACGGCACGCCGACCTTCCAGCCGAAGTGGTCGTTCAACACCGCGGCAGAGGCGAACGTGGCCGTCGTGTGCCCCGACGGCATCGAGTCCGGCCCGCCGCCCGGCCGTCGTCGCCCCACGATGGATTTCATACTCCGCGTGAGGATGGCGTTGAGCGTTTGGGCGCGAATCAAATCGCTGCCGATGTGGATCGTCATGCGGTCGTGCGTCAGCAGGCCGATGCCGTACGTGGCCAGCGCCCCGCCGCCTTGAATCCAGCCGTCGCCAAAAACCCGTCCGGTCGACGTGTAGCCCGCGGGATCCCGCTTCGCCACCCAGTTCGACAGCGGCGCATCGTTGTTGTGACCGATGGCCGCCGCAATCGCGCCGCCGCCCAGGATCGCGACCGAGTCGAGCGATGGCAGGCGCTTGAGGTCGTGCCCGAGGTTCTGGAAAATGTCGACGATGGGACGGTCGTCGGGCAAGGGCAGGGGCGCGGGTGACGCGGGGGCCGATTGCAGCGCGAACGTCAGCGCGAGTGTGGCGACGGAATTGAGCACTCGCGCGAGAATATCAGGGCCGTCTCGTCAACGCGAGACGGCTGTGGCCCTCACGGCGCGCCGACCGCGCTCATCGCGCGCGAGAGGGCGGACGCGGCGTCGGCATCGAGGGCAGGAGACGGGCGCACGTCGGCGCGCTCGACGCGTGACGCGAGCACTCGAAGAGCGCCGAGTGCCTCAACGAGCGCGGCGCGGCGTTCAGGCGCGGCCGTTACCAGCGCGCGGTCGGTCTCGGTGATCTGTGTCGCGAGACGTCGTGCCAGTGTCAACTGCGCCGTGAGATCCGCGGCGGGCGCGCGCAGTCGGGGATCCATGCGCACGACCACCGCCTGTCGCAATGGCCGGCCATTCACGGTCAGACGGACCTGATATGTCGCTGGTAGAACGAGCGGGCCGCGGTCACCGGCCGCGGGGCTTGGTGGACCGTAGCGCAGGTCCCACACGATCTGATGCAGTCCCGCGGCGCCATCGGCCGTCAGGTCATAGCGGCGGATCACCTCGTCGGCCGCGGTCTCGATGATCTCCAGGGTCACCGGTCCCCGCGCGTTGCGCCCGATCAGAAATGAGAGGGTGGCGCCTTCGGGCGCCGGAGCGGGCATGGGAGCATCGCCCGCTACCGGGCCGCGCGCCACTGCCCGCAGACGATAGGCGGGCGCGGGCCGAAAGAGAAACGCATCGGCGCGTCCGACGTCGGCCGTCAATTGCCGCAAGGGCGACATGTCGTCGAGCGCCCAGAATCCGCGCCCGCCGGTCGCGACGACGATGGTCGAGTCTCGGATCGTCAAGTCGCGCACGCTGGTCCCCGGAAGATTCAGGCCCCACGGCTGCCAGGATTCACCATCGTCGAACGACGCGAAGATCGATCGGTCCGTCCCGGCCAGCAGCAGGCCCCGCCGGAAGGGATCCTCGCGTACGACGAACACGCGCTCCGCCGTTCGGAGACCGTTCACGATTGGTTGCCAGGACGCGCCGCCGTCGCGCGTGCGAACGAGCAACGGGCCGGACGCGAGCGTCGCGTAGGCGCTCTGCGCGTCGAAGTGTGACGGCTCGAGCCGCAGAATCGCGGCTGCCGCAGCGACGGTTCCGCTCGTCCACGTCGCGCCGGAGTCGCGCGATACGCGCACGGTGCCGTCCGTCGCGCCAGCCCAAAGGGTCCGTGCATCAATTGACGACACGGCCATTGCCGAGATGCGCGCCGATCCCGTCGACACCGGGAGTGTCGTCCAGGACTGTCCCGCGTTGACGCTGCGACGGATCGTTCGATCTGCGAGATAGATCGTGCGGCCGTCCGGACTGAACGCCAGCGCCGCGTCGGCGCGGCCCTCGAAGTCCGACGGGCCCGTGTCCACAACCTGTGCGGTGCGGCGATCGAATCGCGCGCCGCTGCCGTCGTACAGCACGTCCGGATCGTTCGGGTCCGGGAGCGTGTTTCGTCCGAGCGGAATCACCTGCCATTGCGGCAGGCCGATGCGGTCGCGCTCCACGCGGCTTGGAACACAGACGGGCCCCGTGCCTTCCTGTGTGCCACACACCCGAAACGGAAACGCCCCATCCGTGGCGACGGTCGCGACGTCAGCGGTGGGTTGCGCGAACCCTGAGCTCCACGTTCGGCCGCCGTTGACGCTGATGCGCAGGCCATTCGCGCCGCCGATGGCGACTGTTCCGGAGGGGCCGCGCGCGATGAATCGGGGATCGCCATCGAGCGGCGCAGGCCAGCGAGTCAGCGAACGCCCGGCGTCCGCGGAGGCCCAGACGTCGCCGGCCGCGATCAGCACCGTGTCGGCATTCTCCCGATCGACCGAGATTGCTCCTGCGCTAAAGTTCGGCCCCGGCGCCATCGCCGCGCCAGTGGAACTCCAGTTGGCGCCGCCGTCGTCGGAGCGGAACACCTGCGTCTCACTTCCCACATCAGCGGTCGCATAGAGCCGGTTGGTCGAAGACGGAGCCAGGGCCACAGTCAGGTGCCTGAGCACCCCGGCATTCGGCAGGCCGGAGACAATCGGCCGCCAGCCGGCGCCACCGTTCGTCGACTTGAACACGGTGCTGGCGTCCGGCGAGGCGGACACGTCCACCACGGCGTAGAGCGTCGAGCTGTTCGCGGGGTCGAGCAGCACCGCCCGGGCGGACGTCGACGGGCCACCAAGTGTCGACGGGACGAACGACTGGCCGCCGTTGGTCGATTGGTAGAGGCCGCAGTCGGCCGGCGCCGCGGCGGCTGCGCACGCGACGGCAATCCAGATGTGCGCCGCATCACGCGCATCGATGGCAATCGCGACAACCGAGCCCGTGGTCCGAAACGGCGTTGACGTCCATGTCCGTCCTTCGTCGTTCGAGCGGTACAGGCTACCTGGCGATGGTGTGGCCGCGCTGGCGCCAAGGCCGGCGTAGACGACGGCGGATTGCGAGGGCGCTACGGCCACCGACATGACGGAACCGTGTGGCGGCGCGTCGAACACCTGGTCCCATGACACGCCGTTGTCCGACGTCTTCCAGAGTCCGGCGCCGGCGACGCCCTCGAAGAACACGCCCGGTTCAGTAGACCCCGACGCCGCGGTGGCCGCGCCCGATCGGAACGGCCCGAGTGAACGCCACATCATCCGGCTGAAGACGCTGACGTCGATGGCAGCCGCGGGCTGCGCCGGCAGGCTCGAAGCGCCGGCGATCAGCGCACCGACGACAATTGCGACGGAGCCGGCGACGCGTGGGAACGACATGCGGCTCGATTCGGGTGACCCGCGGTCAGGCTGGTTGGCCCGGCGCCGGAAGCGACGCAGGAGCCGCGACCTTGAGCCGCGCAACATGAACGGTCACGCCAAGGGCAATCGCGACCAGGAGCGCGCGAAGCCACGCGGACTCGACCGACCAGACTGCGCTCGCACCGATACCGACCCAGAGCATCGAGAGGGTGACGATCTTCTGGCGGCGGGTCATGCCACGGCCCTCGCGGCTGTTGCGGATGTAGGACCCGAGCCAGCGGTTGGACATGAGCTTCTGGTAGAAGCGATCGGAACTGCGGGCGTAACAGGCGGCCGCGAGCAACAGAAATACCGTGGTCGGCATCAATGGCACGAAGATGCCGATGACGCCCAGGGCCACGGCGATGGTGCCGCAGACGACGAGCAGACCTTTCAGTAGACGCGCCGTCACGTGAGGCTCACTCGCATCTTAGCAAAGAGATCCCGCGTGTTGGTTTGCGCGGTGGTCCGGCCGATGGGACAATGCCGCAGTTGTCCTCGCTCGCGTCAGGAGTTCTCTTGTGACTAACGAACGGTCCGATGCCCTGGTGTTCTTCGGCGCGAGTGGTGACCTTGCGTTCAAGGACATTTTTCCCGCGCTGCAGGGACTTGCCGCGACGGGCCAGCTCGACATTCCGGTGATTGGCGTCTCGCGATCGGAGTGGACGCGCGACGACCTCGTGGCGCGTGCCCGCGCCAGCGTTGAGGCCCACGGAGGGGCCGACCCCGTTGGGTTTCCGCGACTGGCGGCGCAACTGCAGTATGTGCGCGGCGAGTACGGCGAGCACTCTACGTTCGACCGCATCAAGGAGGCGTTGGGGCAGGCGGCGCACCCGCTGCACTACCTGGCCATTCCGCCGAGCGGGTTCGCGACCGTGGTGCAGGGTCTCGCCGACGCCGGCGCCGCCGACGGCGCGCGGGTCATGGTCGAGAAGCCGTTCGGACGCGACCTGGCCACCGCGCGCGAGCTCGACCTCGTGCTGCACAAGTACTTCCGCGAGCGATCGATCTTCCGCATCGATCACTACCTCGGCAAGGAGCCGGTGCAGAACCTCGTCTACTTCCGCTTCGCCAACAGCTTCCTCGAACCGGTGTGGAACCGCGATCACGTCGAGCGCATCGAGATCACGATGGCCGAAAATTTCGGCATTCGGAGTCGCGGCAAGCTCTACGACGAGTTGGGTGCGATTCGTGACGTCGTGCAGAACCACCTGTTGCAGATTGCCGCGCTGCTCCTCATGGAGCCGCCCGCCGGCTACGATCCCGAGGCGATTCGTGATGCGAAAGGCCAGGCGTTCCGGGCCATGCGTCCGCTCGATCCGGCGGAGGTCGTACGGGGGCAGTTCGAAGGCTATCGCGGGGAAACGGGCGTCGCGCCGGATTCGGACATCGAGACGTACGCCGCCATGCGGATTCACCTCGATTCCTGGCGTTGGGAAGGCGTGCCGATCTACATCCGCACCGGGAAGTCCCTGCCAATCACGTCGACGGAAGTCTTTGTGGTACTCAAGCGCCCGCCGCACGCGGTCTTCGAGGACGTGAGGACCGCGGCCGCCAATCATGTGCGGTTCCGGCTCAGTCCAGAGGTTGTCATCGAACTGGGCACGCGCGCCAAGAAACCCGGTGATGCGAACGTCGGGGAAGAAGTGAATCTTGACGCCTGCCGCAGCACGTCGAACGTACTGCCGGCCTACCAGCGGTTGCTGGCCGACGCGATGCGCGGCGACCAGACGCTCTTCGCGCGCACCGATGCCGTCGATCACTCCTGGCGCATCGTCGATCCCGTGCTCGGCAAGGATCGGCCGCCGGTGCAGCCATATGCGCCCGGCACGTGGGGCCCTGCCGCGGCCGCCGGGCTGCTGGATGGCCCCGCGTGGCACGATCCGGAATAGCGCGGCCGTTCGAGGCCGGTGTGGCAGTTCACCACCCGGTCTCGTAGACGCCCTCCGAACCAGACCCGTGACCGTGGCGTCTTGTGGGTAGAGCGCTGATGGATGGACACGCGGAACGGTTTGCGGGACGGTTGGTGACGGCCGGGGTCCGGCACGAGGACGACACGGCCCGCGAGTTCGAATCCCGGCTCGCCGAATCCTCGACGCTGGCCATTCGCGTCGCCTACAGCGTGGTCCGCAACGGATCCGATGCGGAAGACGTGGCTCAAGAGGCGTTCGTGCGTGCGCACCGGGCGTTTGGACGGCTTCGCGATCGCGACCGCTTTCGCGCGTGGCTGGTGCGGATGACCTTCCGGATTGCGCTCGACTGGAAACGCGGCCATCGCCGCCGTGGCGCGCGTGAGGATGCCGTCGCGCGTCTGCGCCCGGCCTTCGGCAACGCCGAGCACGAGATCATCGACAGCGACCGTGCCGCGCGACTGTGGACCGCGATCGACGCATTGCCCCAGAAGCTGAGGCTGGTCGTGGTGCTGGCCGCAATTGAGGGTCACGGCATGAAGGACGTATCCGCGCTCCTCGGCATTCCCGAGGGCACCGTGAAGTCACGACTCTTCGAAGCGAAAAGACAGCTGCAGGAGCGGTTGCGATGACAGAAGACCGCGACGAGATTCTCGACGAGTTGCGCGAACTGATGGCGGTCGAGCCGACGCCTGGGTTTGAGGCGCGGGTGCGGAATGAAGTGACCCGGCGGGCCGTGCGGCCGACCAGGCCGTGGTGGCTTGCCGCGGCAGCGACTTGTGCCGTCCTGGTCGCTATCGTCGCCACGCGTATGCAGCCGCCGTCGGAGTCCGCACGACGCTCGACGAAAACTGCGCCGATTGCGTCGCCCGCGACACCAGCACCAGGCGTATCGGAAAAGCCTGCCATCACTCCAGTGCGCGTGCGGCTCGGGCGAATCGCCGTCAAGGCCTTGCCGCAACGAGTCGAGCCCGAGGTTCTTGTGCCGCCAGATCAGGCGATAGCCCTGCGAAAGTTGATGGTCGCAGTTCGCGAAGGGCGCGTCGTCCTTGCGCCTGTGGGGAATACCGATGCTCCGGTAGTCGTGGAGCCGCTACCCGAAATTTCGCCGGTCAAGGTCGAAGAGTTGCCGGGGGCTTCTGGCGACCTCAAGCCGGGCACAGAGTCAAAAAAGGTGGGAGACCATGTTCCGACAGAAGCGTAGGGTGCCGTTCGCCATCGCCACGTGCGTTGGACTGGCTGCGAGCGTGGCTGCACTGGCCGCCCAAGCTCCGTCCATTCCTCAAGAGGCTATTCCGCTCAAAGTCGAAGTCGTCCTTTCCCGATCGCAGGGTACGAAGAAGATCAGCAGCTTGCCTTACACGCTGGTGGTGCCGGCCCTACCGTACAGGGACAACCCGGTTGTTCAGCCGCAAGGCCAGAGCACATCGCTACGGCTGGGTGTAGACGTCTTCACAGGCCGGACTCTGATCCTCACTACCAATGATGGCAAGACCTCTTCGACGCCGGAATACCAGTACATCGGAACCAACATCGACTGCCGCGCCGACTTCCGAACCGCGGGTGTCTACCGGGTTTATATGAATCTGACGGATGCTGCTCTCTCGGCGGCCACGTCAGGAGAGGGGGCGGTCACTTCAGTGCCCGCCGGCGTTCGTCGTTTCAGCGCGAGCAATACGCTGACCGTGCGGGACGGCCAGCCGTCCCAGTTCACGGTCGGGACGGACCCATTGACGGGCGAGACCATTCGCGTCGAGGTGACGGCGACAGCCATCAAGTAGCTCGTCGACCGAAATCAAAAGGGCCCGCGCACCGCGCGGGCCCTTTAGGTTTCAGCTCTCGAGTGATTGCGCCGCGGTGAAGCGCTAATGCCTAGCCCCAGTTCAGCAAGCTCTTCAGCGTCGTCTTCTTGCGGCACACGACGCGGTTCTTGCCCTTCCGCTTGGCCTCATACAACGCATCGTCCGCGCGTTGAATGAATTCTTCCTCGGATTCGTTCGGCAGGAGATCCGTCAGGCCGCAGCTGAGCGTGAAGCGCACGCGCTCCTTCTTGCCGAGCAGTTCGTATTCGTAGCTGCTGGCCGCGATGTCCGCCAGCACCTGCTTCATGCGTTCTTCGACGTGGCCAGCCGTGGCGTTCCCCAGCAAGACGGCGAATTCCTCGCCGCCGTACCGGGCAACGAAGTCGGTCTGCCGCAGGCCTTTCGACAGCCACTGCGCGGTGCAGAGCAGCACGCGGTCACCAATCGGATGGCCGTGGGTGTCGTTGATGGTCTTGAAGTTGTCCACGTCGAGCATGGCGAGCGCGAGCGGCGAGCCCTGCTCGCGCGCCGTCTCCATCATGCGGGCCAGCGTGCGCTGGAAGCGCCCGCGATTGCCAATGCGCGTCAGCGGGTCGGTCGACGCCTCTTCCTCGACTTCACTCAACCGCGACTGCAGCGCCTCGACCCGGCTGTTCAAACTCAGATAGGCACGCTCATCACGCCGTTGCTTTTCCTCGACGTTGTGTCGCAGCGTCGAGACCTCGGCCACGAGCTGGCGCTTCAGATCGCGAATGTCGTCGAGTTCGACCATCGTGCCAAAGCGCTGCGACGAGGCCAGCACCTGGGCGTTGAACTCGGTCGAATCGCCAACCGACATCTTCGCGGCGTCGCGCAGGATGCCGATCAGTTCCTTCAGCTCTTCCTCGCGATCGTGGTGGTATTGCTTCGACAGCTTGAAGTACTGCTGGCAGGCCACGACGCACGCTTCGGTCACGCGCGGCACTTCCATGCGGCGCGTCGGATCCATCACGACATGGCGGTACTCTTCGAGCTTCTGGCGGAACGCGTCGGTATCGGCGGATTCAGCGTCCGGTGGGAGCAGGGACAGGACGCCGATCAACCGGTCGACGAACGAGGCAAGGGCAACATCGGCCGGGGTCATGGTCTCCCCTGTAATCGGTCGCGGCCATTCTGTCTTTAGGGCGATCCAGAACTGTGATCGATGGGAAAAAAACAGCAG
>JBDTNQ010000070.1:0-23659 GCA_039933635.1 Acidobacteriota bacterium | reverse complement strand
CGCCGCCGCGAAGCACCAGCTCGGCCTGTAGGAAAGAAGGAGGTCGGGCCGGCGCGCGGCCAGGGAGTGGATCAACGCGCCGACCCAACTGAGGCGGGCACCCGGGAGCGATTGACGTCGCCCCCGGGGCCCTTGCGAGAAATCTGCGCCGCACATACGGCGCCAATGCTCCCGCCGACTGGCCAGAAGGCCGTCAAGCTGGATCGGATACCCCATGGAGACCAGCTACCCCATGGACGTCGGAAAAAGAAAGGCAGAGCCGCGTAGCGGCGTCGATGGCATCGTGCGGGGCAAAAACTCGATCGGGCGGCAAGTGCAAACGCGCGGGCCTGACCAACGGCCGATGCAAGCTGCACGGCGGGGCCTCGCTCGTCGGGCCCGCCCATCCGAACTTCAGGACGGGGCGTCACTCGAAGTATCTGCAGCTGCAGTTCAGCGAGCGGTATCAGCAGGGCCTCAACGATCCGCGGCTCCTGGGACTGCGGGATGACGTCGCGCTCATCGACGTCCGCATTTCCGAGCTGCTCGAGGCCGTCGGTGAGACGGGCAACACGCGGCTCTGGAAGGACGCCCGCGCGAAGTTCGATGCGTTCAAGGGCGCGGCCGACAAAGGGAAGGACGGGATCGGCGCGGCCCGCGTCATGCTCGACGCCCTCGATAAGGTTCTCACCGACGGGTTGTCACGGGCGTCGACCTGGGACGAGCTGGCCGACCGCCTCGATCTCCGGCGCCGCTTGGTCGACTCAGAGACGAAGCGGCAGAAGGACCTCTTCGAGATGATTACGACCGACCAAGCGATGCGGATCGTCGGGCAGTTTATCGACGAGGTGAAACAACGTGTTAAGGACCCAGAGCTCCTCACTGCTCTCTCCAATCACTTCAGCCGACTGGCTCCTCGGGGAACTGGCTAGACGGCTCCGGCCCGAGGAGGCCGTGACCGACGAACTGCGCCTCGCGGGTGCGCCCGGCGACCTCGAGGGGATGCGAACGTTTCTCGCTGAGCGGTTTGGTATGCGCCTGACCGCAGCGGAATTGAAAGCGCTGGCCACCGTGACGCCAGCCATGTTGACGGCGCCGGCGGAGCGCGGGCGCGAATCGAAAGGACGACGATGACGACAGCGACGGTAGATGCAGTGATTTCCCAAGCGGAGCAGGACGAGGCGGCGCGGCACCAAGACATCGATCGAGTCGTGGCAGCGTGGACGCCTCGCGGCGATCGGCTCGTCTTGGCACGGATGCGGCCGCTCGAGCGCCGGCATGGCAGCCTGGTGATCCCCGGCCGCGACAGCGTCATGGGCGATCGCGTGAAGACCGAAGGCATGTTGTTCCGCGTGGTGAAAGCGGGCCCTGACGCCGTGACGTCCGTCGGCGCGCAGGTCTACTGCGCGAGCTTCGCGGGGGCGATGGTCGACGTCGATGGGCACGCGCTGCTCGTCATCAAGGAGGAGGAGCTGCTGCTCGTCGGCACGGTGGACACCGGCAGGCCCGTGCAGAACGTGATGACCTTGGCGCCAGACTAATGCGCCGAACAGGCTCGTCAGCCCAGTCGTTTGAGCAGTCGATCTGGATTCCTCCGGTCGACTGGCGCGAGTCCCGCCCGGGCATCTACGAACCCCTGGGCTACGCGGCCTCGCCGTGGGAGGTCGCCCCTCCGATCGTCGCCACGCCGAAGGACGAGGTCCGCGAGTACTTGCGCTGCGCGGCGAGCCTGCCGTATTTCGCGCTGCATTACTGCTGGACTCTTCACGTCGACGACCCGGACGGCGCGCGGCCGCGGCGGCTGCCCGCGTTTCCGTACATCCGCGAGATGCTGGCCGACCTGCAGACCCCGACGAACACCCTGACCGAGAAGTCGCGGCAGATGCTGACGTCGTGGATCTTCTGCTCGGCGTTCGTCTACGACCTCCTGTTCGTCCACAACGCCCCGCTCCTCATGGTGAGCAAACGCGCGCGCGACGTCGACGACGGCGGCGCCAACTCCACGGTCGACTGCCTGCTGGGCAAGGTGCGCTTCATTCACGAGCGCTTACCGCGATTCCTCTGGCACCCGTTCAGCTTCAAGAAGTGGGAAGTCCGCAGTCTCCACACGGGCAGCTACATCAAAGGCGAGACCGGCACGGGCGGCCAGGTCGCGCGCGGCCCGTCGTACGGTCGCGGGCTGGCCGACGAGTTCGCCTACGCGAAGCACAGCGAGTCGATGTTCGCCGGCCTGCGCCAGGCCTGTAAGCGCGGCCTCGAACTCAATTCCACGCCGGACGGACGCGGCAACACGTTCGCGCGGCTCGCGCATTCGAAGACGACGACGTTCCGGAAGCGCACCCTCCATTGGACGCGTCACCCGCTCATGGCTATCGACCTCGCCTGTCTGTGCGGGTGGAAAGCGAAGGCTGGGCCCGGCGCGTCGTTGCCGGACGTCCAGTTCCAGGAACATCGAAAGAGCTGCAAGCGGGAGCGCGGGGCCAAACCGACGAGTACCTACTACCGGAACACGGCGGCAGATCTCACGCCGGAGAAACTCGCCAGCGAGCTCGACATCAGCTACGACCGGACGGCGGCCGCGGCCGTCTTCGACGGGTACGACGCCACGCGCCACCTGTTTGACGTCGCCGACGTGCGTGACCGTCGCACCGGCAAACTGATGGGACCGCCCGGGGTGGCCGAGGATGACCTCACCTACAAGCGACGCGTCCTGCCCGGGCTCATCGATCCGCGGTTCCCGTTAGTGATCTTCTGGGACTTCGGTGTGGCGGACGAAACGTACGTAGCCCTCGGCCAGGTCCTGGACGATGAAGCGCAGACGACGCGCTGGCTGGACGAGCTCGTCGACAGCGGCAAAGCTTGGTCGCACTACCACCAGCTCATCGTGACGGTGTGGATGACGTCGTACCTCGAGGCGTGCGGCCACACGCCGGACTCGATGCAGGCCTATGCGGACCGACGCCACCTCGACTGGTCGAACCGCGTCGCCTTCGTGCCGGACCTGGTCAACGAAGTGCCGCGCGGCTGCCTGCCGGTGTATCATGCGGGCGACCCGGCGGGCCGCCAGCGCGACAGCTCCTTGTCCTCGTGGACTCGGAATCTGCAGATGGCTGACCCGTCGATGTCCCTCCGAACTGTGCCGTTCGCCAAACCGGCGGATGGTTCCCTGCTCGACTGGATCGATCACGTGCGGCAACTCGTGCGACGCAATGGCGTCTCGCTGAGCAGCTTCTGTACGCGCCTCGCGGATGCGCTGGCCGATTGGAAGTGGCCGACGGACAAGGACGGGAACGTGATTCCGGGCAGCACCAAGCCCGTGCACGACAAGCACAGCCATGCGGGCACCGCGCTCGTAATGGGGTATCGCACCCGGTGGCGCGGCCAGCTTGTCGCGCTCGACGCCCCGGGCCGCGGCCGGGCCGCGCAGGAAGAGATGGTCGTCAGCGAAGGGCGCAGCGGTCGCGAGTGGCGACCAGAAGCGCAGCTGCGACGCAAGGACCTCCACGACCGGACGGCGGCCCTGGTGGGCGGCGTCGAGGACGAGGACGAGTTTGACGACGACGAGTAAGAGGGAGACAGACGCGTATGGCCACAGTCACGGACGATCCGGAACGCATCGCGACCCAAGTCCCGGCACGCCTACGCGCCAAGCGGAAGCCGAAGGGCGAAGCACCGTTGCCGACCCTGGGCGCCGACGCGCCGGCGGTTGACGGCAACGCGGGCAAAGAGATCGGCGCCAGCGGCACCGTGAACATGATGGGCATCATCAGCGGGGTTGAGCTCAACGCGCGACTCGTTCCGCCCGAGGGCCTGAAGGTGTACGACGAGATGCGGAACCTCGCGCAGGTCCACGCCTCGCTCTACATCGTGAAGGCGCCGATTCTCTCGAGCACCCCCGTCGTACGGCCGCCGAAGGACGGTGACGCCACCGACCAGGCCATCGCGGACTTCTGCCAGGCGTCGCTCTTCAAACCGCGCAGCATGCGCATCTCGTGGCGCCGCGTCTTCGAGCATCTCCTCACGCGCCTCGACTACGGCGTCTCCGTGTCCGAGAAGGTGTGGCAGTACGACCATGAGACCGGCACGTGGCGGCTGCGCAAGATTGCGCCGCGGCTGGCCCCGACGTTGTGGGGGTGGGAACAGGACAAGGACGGCGAACTGGTGCACGTGATCCAGCAGGCGTTCAAGCCGGATCTGTCGTACACCACCATGCCGATGCCGGCGGCGAAGTGCCTCATCAGCTCCCACCAGCGCGAAGGGGACAACTACTGGGGCCGGTCGATTCTCCGCTCCGCGTACTTCCACTGGTGGGCGCTGACCGAAATGCTCCGCATCGGCGTCGTCCGCGCCGATCGCTGGGGCGTCGGCATCCCGAAGGCGAAGTTCACGAGCGTGGACGCCTGGGCGAACACCAAGCTCGTGAATCAGGTCAAGAAGGCCCTGAAGGCGCTGCGCTCCCACGAGAAGGCGTGGGTGATGGAGCATCCGGAGGTCGAATTCTCGATGCTCCAGATGAACGGGACCGATGGCGGCGTGAAGCTCTCCGACGACATTGAGTTCCACGCGAAGATGATCATCCAGAACGTGCTCGCCACGTTCCTGTCGGGTCAGGCCGACGGCATGAGCACGAACCGCACCTCGAAGCTGGCCGACATCTTCTCGTCCGTGCTCGAGCTCGTCGCCGGCGACATCGCCGAGGACCTGGACGAGCAGGTCATCGCGGAGCTGTGCGATCTGAACTTCGTGATGGCCGGGCGCGAATACCCGCACGTCGAATTCACGAACATCGCGGACACCGACCTCGAGGCGCTCGCCGATCAGGTGGGCCGGCTCGCGGCGATCGGCTTCATTACCCCAAGCGCCGAGGACGAGGACTTCTTCCGCGAGCAGTACAAGCTGCCGCCGCGCGCGGCGGACGCACCGACGCCACCGGGTCCGCCCGAGGATCCCGGCGTCGATCCGAACGCAGACCCGAACGACAACCCCGACGCCGCCGACGACGAGACGCCGGCATTGCGGCTGAAGGATGACGGCCGACTGCTCGGGCGGGCCCCGACGTCGGTCGAGACGTTCTGCTTGCGCGCGCCGGAGACCTACGCGCGCAACCTGAACCAAACCGCACTCGCGCTCGAGAAGCGGCTGACCGCGATCCGGAAGCTGCAGTTCGACAAGTTGGCCGAGGCGATCGTGAAGCGCGACGCGCGCACGACGACCAAGGCGTTCACCGATCTGCGGCCAGACAACTTCACGATTCCGGAGAAGGGGCTCGTCAAGCAGGCCCTCCGCAAGACGCATCAGGCCGCGTTCGCCGATGGCCGCCGGAAGATTCGGCAGGAGCTCGCGCGCCAGGGCGCGACCGTGCCGCTGCGAATGACGCAGGACGTCGACGAGTGGAACGTGCTCGAGCTGGCGGGGAAGAAGAAGCCGCAGCCCACGCTGCCCAACACCGCCAGCGCGGCGACCTCGGCGCTCTCCACATCCGCGTCCGTCACGGCCGAGCGACTCAACGATGCGTGGTTCAACCGCGTGCTCGACGTCGCCACCCGCCTGCGCCGGACCGGCGTCCGCGGTCAGGGGCTGGTGACCGAGATGTGGAAGGCGCTGGAGAACGAGCTCTCCTCGGGTCTGCGCGGCACCGCGCGCGCAGAGGTCAACGAAGCCTTCGGCCTCGGCCGCGGCGTCGAGGCGCAGATCAACGAAGACGACATCGAGAAGGCCGTCTGGTCCTGCCTGCTCGACGTCGACGCGTGCCAGCCTTGCATCGATCGCGATGGCACCGAGGCCACGCTCGACAGTCAGGAATACGCGGACAATCCCGTCCCGTACAAGAACTGCGACGGCAACAAAGGCGGGGGCGATGCGTGCCGCTGCCAGTGGCTCTATTTGGCAAAGGACCGAACGGTCTAGAGAGGCGTGCACCCATGGGAGTTCCAGCAGAGTTCAAGAACGCGCTCCTCGTGGGCGCGAAGACCGGGCAGGTGGAGATTCAGGACGTGCAGATCGACGCCGCCGTGGCGGTGCGCTGTCTGTGCGGCGGCGAGAAGACGGTCTTCATTGCCCGCATCACGAAGCCGGGCGCGTGCCCGTCCTGTGAGCGGCCGTACTTCGTGAAGAACCTGCAGGTCCGGCCAGACGGATCGGCGTATGACATCGCGGTCGGCATTCAGCCAGGCCTGACACCTGAGGAGGCGACCCGCGCGGCGGCCGCGGCGCAGAACTGATGCCGGTCGCCGCCAAAGCCGCGGCGGGGAAGCTCGTCCCTCCCGATCCGACGCAACAAGAGCTCATGTCGCCGAAGGAAGTGGCGGTGCGTTGGGGCGTGCACGTCGATACCGTCCGGCGACTCATCGAGCGCGGCAAACTGAGAGTCATCGTCGTCGGTCGCCTCATCAAAATCCGCAAGGCGGACGTCACCGCGTACTATCGCGAGAACATACGCTGACGTCGGTTTACGTCGGCTGACGTCGGCAGAATCCCCACGCGCCCCCGCGGGTGTGCGACCGTCCCTCTCGACTGATTTGCGCGTCCGCCCGTTTTGCGGTCGCGAACTTCCTCGAGTCTCGAGGGGCAGGCGGTCTCGATGGCACGTCCGAACATCATCACGCGCGGGACCGGTCTCGTCGGCCGCCTCATGGTCGGTCTCACCAATCCCATTCTGTTCTTCCAGGGGAGCGGCGCCCCCGTCGACGGCACGACCGGCGCCGGCGATGCGAACCCTGGCAGCGAGTACACCGATCGCGCGACGGGCGACGTGTACAAGAACATCGGCACCAAGGCCTCCCCCGTCTGGTTGATCGCCTCCGGCGGTGCGCAGCTGCGCGTCGCGACGGTGGCCCTGACCAACGCGCAGATGCTCGCCCTTCGGGCCACGCCGATCACGCTCGTGGCAGCCCCTGGCGCCGGCAAGCGTCTGTCGCTCGTGGGCGGCACCCTCAACATCAACGCCACCGCCGGCGCGTACACGGAGAGCACCGCGAATCTCGCCGTGCGCTACGTCGGCGCGTCAGGCGTGACGGTCTCGCAAGCCATCGAGGCGACGGGCTTCTGTGACCAGGCCGGGAAGATGCACACCGACTTCCTGCCGAAGGTCGACCCGATCGCCACCGAAGCGCAGGCCGTCAATCAACCGTTCGTGCTGCACAACACCGGTGCCGGCGAGTGGGGTGGCGGCAACGTCGCCAACACCGGCCGCGTGGTCATCGCGTATCGCGTTGTGCCGACCCTCTAACCCTGATGGCCCGCACCGCTCCCCAGATCGTGGTCTTCGAGCAGGACGGCGCGCTGCGCCTCCGGACGCGCAGCGTCATCACACTCGAGGCCGCCGTCGCCGACACACCGGCGTCGAGCTGGATTCAGGTGGCGGTCTGCGGATCGTTCAAGAAGGGCGAGCGGAAGTTCGCCATCACCCCGGTGATGTTGGCCGAGATGGTCGACAACTTCTCGACCGGCCGGCATCCGGTGCCCCCGACCGAACTGTGCATCGACTACGAGCACCTGTCGGGGATCGACACCGACAACCCCGAGGCCGGGAAGGCCGCCGGGTGGATCAAGCAACTTGAGCTGCGCGCGGATGATGCCGAGGTCTGGGCTCGGGTCGAGTGGACACCGCCGGCGGCGGAACGCCTGCGCGCGAAGGAATACAAGTTCATCTCGCCGGAATTCGCGTTCAACTTCATGACGCCCACGATGGATGTCATCGGGTGCACGCTCCTCGCGGCCGCCATCACCAACCGGCCGTTCCTGCAGGGCATGGAGCCTATTGCGCTGAAGGCGCACGCGCGTGGCGATGTCGCCTTGCTGAGCGACCTGTCCTACGACCAGCAGCGCATGGTGGTGCAGCAAGCCCTGCGCGATCGCGCGCGTTCACTCGGCGCCGAGTGTTGGCCCTGGGTCGCCGCGATGAACGGCGGCGTCGTGGTCTACGAATTGAACAGTGGCTACCTGCGCGAGAGCTACACCATCGACGTCGATGGACAGGTCACGCTCGGCGACGACGCCACGGAAGTCATCAGCACATTCAAACCGCCAGCGGAAGCTGCGCTTCGTGAGGAAGAGGGAAACATGGCCAAAGTCACGCTGAAGTCCACGGACGGCAAGGATGTGCAGATCGACGAGACCGCCTTCGCCGCGGCGATTGAGGCCTCGCCCGTGGTGAAGGATCTCCGGACCAAGCTGACGGCAAAGGAAGCCGAGCAGACGCCGCTCCAGGCGAAGGTGGTCACGCTCGAGGCCGACGTCGCGACGCTGAAGACCGAGAACGCGGCCAGCGCGAAGGCGTTGAACGAACGGGATGCGGACGCCGCGATCGAGAAGCTCGTCGCCGGCGGCAAGGCGTCGAACGACCAGCGCGCGTCCCTCAAGGAACTCTACCTTTCGAGCAAAGACATGTTCGAGAAGATCACGGCCGGGTTCACCACGCGGGTGGCCACGGGCGAGATCGGACACGGCGGCCCTGTGGCGGCCGCGACCGGCACCGCCACGGCGCGAGTCATGGCGAAGGCCACGGAACTGCGGACGGCCAATGCCCAGCTCACGCAGGAGCAGGCCATCAAACAGGCGCTCGATTCGGACGGGCAGCTCTACGAGCAGTACGTCCGCGAGAGCGAACAGACGGTCGGCAAGAAGACCTAGCGCGAGGCGCGCAGCAGTCCCGAGCACGATCACGAGTTTTGGAACGTAAGGAGTCACCCATGGCCAGCGGCACCCTGCACGACGAAACGTTCGAGGCGGAGAACGACCTCAGCTCCAAGCAGTTCTACGCGGTGGAGGCAGGCGCCGCGGTCGGCCAGGTCGACATCGCCGACGCGAATGCCGATGTCATCCTGGGCATTCTGCAGAACAAACCGAAGGCGGGTGAAGCGGCGCGCGTCTGCACCATCAGCGGCCTCATCACCAAGGCTGTCGTCAACGGCAGCGGCACGAACATCGCCTATGGGGACCCGCTGCAGGTCGCCAACGGCGGCAAGCTCATCAAGTGCGTCACGGACAAGAACTATTACGTGGCGCGCGCCCTCGCGGCGTCCACGGCGGACGGCGACATCATCGACGTGATGCTCGAGCGCGGTTACTTCGCGGCCTAAGCCGCGAATTTCGCAGAACGACCCTAGCGCCTTTCGTAGGTAGGAGACGCCCATGAATCCGGTCCCACGCGACCTGTATGTCGACCAGCTGCTGACGAACATCGTCCTCGGCTATTCGTACCCGCTGTTCATCGCCGATCAGATCGCGCCCCTCGTCCAGGTGACGCAGGACAGCGGGATCATCCCGGCCATGACGCAGTCGCCCTGGTTCCGGAACACCGCGGAACTCCGGGCGCCTGGCACGCCGAGCCGCGGACACGGATTCGGCACCGACCTGACGGCGACGTACACGTGCCGTCGGTATTCCTTCCGCCACGAGATCGACGACGACACCCGCCGCAACGCGGGCGGATCGCCGTTCGACCTCGACAGCCTCTCGGCGAAGTTCGTCACCGCCAAGCTGCAGCTGAAGCGCGAGGTCAACTGGGCCTCGAGCTTCTTCAAGACGGGCGTGTGGACGGACAAGACGGGCGGCACGACCTTCGCGCGCTGGGACGACTACGGCGCGAGTCAGCCGACCGTCGACATCGAGGGCTACAAGGTCGAGGTCGAAGGCAAGGTCGGGCTCGACGCGAACACGCTCGTCATCGGCCGGGAGAGCTTCGCGAAGCTCAAGTACAACCCCGATCTGGTCGACATGATCAAGTACACGCAGCGCGGCCAGCTCTCGGCCGAGCTCGTGGCCTCGCTCCTTGAGATCCCGAAGATGCTCATCGGTCGGGCGATCTACACGACCAGCCCGGATGGCACGGCGGAAAGTTCGGTCACCTACACGCGCGTGTGGGGCAAGAACGCGCTCCTCATGTATGTCTCGGCATCGCCCAGCATCATGGAGCCCTCGGCGGCCTACACCTTCTGGGTCGCGCGCGAGGGCGCCCCCGCGAACGCGCCGCAGTACATCAAGCGGATGCGGAACGAAGAGAGCGAGATCGACATCATCGAGGCCAACAGCTACTTCGACCAGAAGGCCACGATGACGCGGTCGGGCATCTTCCTGTCCGGCGTCACGGTCTAGTCCCGCGCGCGCACGCGCGGTCACCGAGTTCCACGCGCCGCACCGTAGCCAGGTGCGGCGCCCCTTCGCTCCCACGTTGAGGCGTGCCAGATGGGTAGCACCAAGAACACACGAACCACTCCCAAGCCCCCGATCGCGCCAGCCCAGGATCCTCCCCCAGCCGTGCAGACGGCCGCCCGGAACCCCGTCCGTGAAGCGCGGGCGACGCAAAAGCGTTCGACGGTGCCGTCCGGCACGGCGTCGTACGTCGCGCGTCGCCCGTTCACCTACGACGGCACGGAGCTGGATCGGGATCAGATCTTCACGCTGACGGGGCAGCCGAACGACGAAGCCCTGGTGCGATTGGGCTACGTCAAGGAATTCACCGGCGCCCCCATCGCCTGCGGCGAATGCGGGCATGCGTTCGGATCGGCTGGCGCGCTGCAGCATCACGGCACGCTCCGGCATCGGCCGCAGGAGGACCAGCGTCCCGTGATGGCGGCGCGGCAACCCGGCGAGAGCGACTTCGACTACGACCGGCGGCGCGACGCGTTCGAGCGGGCCGTCGTCGCGCAGGAAGAGTCCAAAGCCGAGGCGGACGAGGCGGCGCTCGAGCAGGCGCGGCCCCTCAACTGGCAAAACACGCGTGCGACGCGCGAGGCCGAGCTCTAGCCATGCGGTCCCGGTCGCTCATCATCGCCGTCCTCCTCGCGATCGCGACGGCGCTCGTCGCGCTGCCCGTGCGGCTCCTGGCCGTCGGCACGGTCACGACGACCTCGACCGCGATGACGAGCACGCTCACGCGCATCTCGATCGCATGGACGTCGACCGCCGGCGGGGCGGTCAGCGGCAACGCGTTCGCGACGAAGCGCGCGCGCATCCGCCAGGTCAAGTTCGTGCCGGGGGCCGGCGGCACGCAGCCGACCGACCTCTACGACGTGACGCTCGTGGACGCCAACGGCGTGGACCTCCTGTTCGGCGCCGGCGCGGACCTGAGCAACGCGACCAGCAAGATCGCACGGCTCGACCCCATGGTGCTGATCGAGCCCTCCGGCACCGTCGATCTCGTGGTCGCGAACGCCGGCAGCGCGAAGACCGGCACGGTTCTGCTGTGGGTGGAGTGAGTGTCCACGTACGCGCAGGTCTCGGACATTCGTGGCCTCGCCCCCTCGATCCCGATCAACACGTCGAGTGTGCCGACCGAGGGGCAGGCCCAGGACTATCTCAACCGCGTGGAATCCGAGCTCAACGCGATCCTGACCAACCTCGGCTACGTCACGCCCGTGGCGGCGAGCGCGACCGAGGCCCGGGTGATGTTGAAGGACTTGGTCGCGACTGGAGCACTCGCGAAGGTGCTGCGGGCGCGCGGGCTCGGGGTTGATGTCAGCTTGCTCGAAGCGGCGAAAGTCACGGAGAAGGACTACCGCGATCGACTGAAAGCCCTGAAAGACGCGGACGACCCCTACGAGCTGCCCGGGGCCACGCGCACGGACCTTGAGGCGAGCAAGACGCCAGACGAACGGAGCGGGTCATTTGCGGACGACCCGCCTGAGGACTTTGAGATCGACAGCCCGCGGGCCACGCGGGCGCAGGAATTCTGATGCCGTTCCAAGCCTTCCGACTCCAGATGTCCATCGACGGCGACGTGGCCGACGTGGCGCTGGTGCGTTTACGCGGATCGCTTGAGGACCTCACCGACTTCTGGCGGCGGTATGCCGCGCCGAAGCTCTACCGTGACATCGCGGACAACTTTGACAGCGAAGGCGGGGGCGTTGGCGGGTGGGCGCCGCTCTCGGAAGACTATGCGGCGTGGAAAGCGAAGCATTTCCCCGGCCGACCGATCCTCGTGCGCACGGGCGCGCTCAAGGAATCGCTGACGTTTGATGGGACGTCGCCGGGTCCGGAGGGCATCTTCGACGCGGGCAAGGGCGGCCTCGTGATTGGCACGAAGCTCAGCTACGGAAAGTACCACCAGCGTCCGACCAAATCCGGACGACCGCCGCAGCGCCGGTTTCTGTTCCTCCTCCGGAACGCGTCCGAGACCCTCGGGCGATTGCTTCACGCCTACAGCGTTGACCAGGCAAAGAAGGCCGGTCTCCGCACGCGCGCAGCCATCCAGGCGGGAGCGGAGGCATGACGACCAGCGTCGCCGGCGTCGCGTCGATCACGAACGCCAAGCGCGGCCTGAAGGCGCTGCTCCTCGGCGAGGCCTACCTGCAGGCGCTCGCTCAGGTGTCCGGTGAGTTCGGCGATGGCCTGCCGATGTCGCCCCTCGCGACGGTGCGTACGACCGAGAAGAAGACGCTCGAAACGTTACCGCTCGCGGAGATTCATGGCCTCTCGAGCGTGCGCCTCGGGGACTCGCAATGGTCGCGCAGCCGCCTCCACACGCTAGCCGTCCGTTTCTATGTCGGCGGTAGCGTCGAAGAGACGATCACCGACCAGGTCGAACGCTACGTCCTGGCGGTCCGCCGGATGTTCGAGGGCCCAGGCGATGAGGCACGGCTGTTCCCGATGATGGCCGGGACCGTCGACGTCGATGACGAGGACTACGACCCGATTCGCGTGCGCGAGAACGCCGAGCCCACGCTTGTGAAAACCGCCACGGTCATTCTGCTCGTGCGGACCGTGAACTGAGGAGATCGACTCATGGCCATTCTGGCAGTCCAGCAGATCACCAAGGCGGGCATCACGCCGACGTTCGCGGCCGCGGCGGGCGGCGGGGACAGCTTTCAGTTCGGCGGCAATGAACACGTTGAGGTGGTCAACGGGGGCGGCGGTGGCATCAACGTCACGGTCCCGGCTCAACAGGCGTGCGGCACGTTCGGTGTCTCCAACACCGCGCACGACATCGTGGTGGCGGTCGGCGCCGGCGCGCGGGCGAAGATCAAGGTCCCCCCGGTCGGCTACGTCGACGCCAATGGCCGCGTGCAGCTCACTTACTCCGGCGTGACGACTGTCACGGTCGGCATCTTTTCCTGAGGCTTTCATGGACCTCCAGCAATTCGTTCTGACTCTGCTCGGCGCCACGAACTACCTGACTCCCATCGCCCGGCCAAGCGACGTCATCGCGGCCGTCGTCGCCGTCGTGCCTAACGATCTACTGCCGGCCGGCCTGGACGGCACGGTCATCACGCGTGAGCGCCTGATCGAGCTGGTGATCCAAGCGCGAGACCCGCAGCACCCGTACTGGCAGGCGTCCGCCGCGACCGAAGCGGGCGAGCCGCAAGTCGAGCTATCGCACGAGACCGAACCGGCGACGCCCGAAGCGCCGTCGTCCCCGGCGGAGCCCGCGGTCGACGCCGGCACGGAGAGCGGCGACGCGTCGCCGAGTGCACCGTCGGCCGAGGAGTAGTCCGCACGCACAGATTTGGAGAGGGAGAGACCCATGGACGGAACTCAGTTGTATCGCGTGAAACTCGGCGCCCTATTGCCCCATGACGGCGGCGTGCTCGTGGGCGGCACCGACGTCGAGCTCCGGCCCGACATCGCCCACGAAGTGCGGCACCTGGTCAATGAGGTCACCGCGACGGGCGAGGAACGGCCGATTGGATTCAAGGATCGCGCCGAAGCCGAGCTGGCCGCGGCCGTGGCGGCCGCGAAACCGCACGAACGGATCTCGCTCCTCGAGAACGCCCGCAAGGTGCTCCTCGGCGACCTCGAGAAGCTGGACGCCCAGATCGACGCCGAGCAGCAGCGTTTGGCAGCGGACGAGAAGAAGCGCGCCGCGCCAGAGGCGAAGCCCGGGGCGGAACAGGCGGCCGACGTGAAAAAGCCGAAGGTCGCCGACGCGAAGACGCCCGAGGCGAAGCCCGCGGCGGCCGCGGACAGCAAGTAACCGATGTCGACCCTTCCGATCGCGTCGCTCCTCGAAATCTTGGACTCCGTCGCCACGCAGGCGCAGGTGTTCCAGGACGCGATCGGCGAGAGCGACGCGGATCCGGGGTCGGTAGCGGAGGGCGCAGCGAACAACGTCGAGACCGTGTTCGAGGCCATCGACGACGACAACGCGCTGGGCCCGCTGGTGCTTGAGCTGCAGCGGCGCCAGGCGGACGTCACGGCGAGTCAGCTCTACCGGACGCTGCAAGGGGAGCGGGTACAGCTCGCGCTCGATGCGCACTACGGCGGGACGGGCTCGCTGAATCGAGCGCTGACAGACGCGAACGCTCGGGTGCATCCGAACCTCGGGCTGGTCGGCATCCAGATCGATGCCGTCAACCGATTCTCGCCCGTCGCCGTGGCGCTGGGTGCCGTGGCGGTGACCGGCAGCGGCGCCGGGACGTTCACCGCCGGGGACGCGATCGACACGTCCGAGTATGGCAACGCGAACGTCGAGCTCGTGGTGACGACGGTCATCGGCGCGGCGCCCATCGTGGCGACCTTGACGATGCGGCGCTTCGACGGTTCAACGACCACGATCGGCGCCACCGTGCCGAACGGGTCGATCGTGGGCGCCACGGTGGCGGTGGGCACGCCAGGCACGGACATGTTCGTGGCGTGCATGGGCGTGACGTTCACGGGCGGCACCAATGGAGAGGGGTTCGCGGTGCGGACCACGGTTGAGCGCGCCATCGCGCTCTGACGAGAGGGAGACGACAACATGGCCTTTGCACCTGGAAAGATTCACCTCGGGATGGCGCGTATCTTCGTGGGCGTCACGGCGGCCGCGACGGGCACGCCGCCCACGTACACGACGCACACCGCCGGCGTGCCCGGATCCGGCGCGGAGGTCGGTCTCACGCAGGGCGACACGAGCTTCACGTACAAGGCGGAGAAGAAGTACATCGAGGCCGAACAGGGCCTCGGGTACGTCCAGGCCTTCACGGTCAGCGAGCGCGCGGCTGTGGAGTGCACGATGCTCGAGCAGACCTACATCACCCTCCAGCAGGCGTTCGATAACGTCGGCAAGGAAAGCGTCGGCGCCGGCGACGCGTTCTGGTTCGGCGGCGGCACCGCCATCCTGACGCCCACACAGCAGTGCGTGATGTTCACGGCGCTCGATCCCATCAACCCGACCAAGTACCGGATCGTGCAGCTCTACAAGGTCTCGATGCCCAATGGCATGGAGATCCCGTTTTCCCGCACGAAGGAATCCGTCTACAAGGTCCGCTTCGAAGGGCTGCAGGACCTGACCCGCAACGCGGCGGATCAGATGGGCTACTATCGAATTGAAAAGTAATTCTGTGCCATGCTATTGCGCATGGCCAGATACGCACTTTCAGAAGGAAACAGGCGTGCAGTTGCAGAGCGATATCAACGCGGCGACGTCTCGATCGCCGCGTTGGCAACGGAATACGGGTGCTCAGGCCGGGCGATTTGGCTGGCGCTCAAGGACCACGGAGTGCCGGGACGTCGTCTCGGCCCCCCGGCTCCTCGCTACGCCTTGCCGCCAGACACGCGCCGGCAAGTCGCGGAGCGATATCGAGCTGGCGAGTCCACGCCGGTCCTGGCGAAAGCGTTTGGGTGCTCTATTCGGGCCATTCGCTCCTCGCTCAAGGAGCATGGCGTCGAAGGCCGCTCGGGGTGGGCGGTCACACCTGAGAGCAAGCGTTGTCCGAAGTGTGGCCTCGACAAGCCGGCCGACGCCTTCGCTCGTCTGCGGACGCGTCACGGCGCGAAGGCGCTCGCCGGGTATTGCAAGCGTTGTATGGCGGTCTATGCGAAGCCGTGGATCTTCAAGCGTGAGACGGGCATCACGCTGGAGCAATACGACGAGCTCTTGGCGAAGCAAGGCGGGTGCTGTGCGCTGTGTCGTCAGCCGCCCGGGAAGAACAGATTGCAGGTCGATCACGACCACGAGACGAACGAGATTCGTGGGCTGCTCTGTAGCAAGTGCAACGTCCTGCTCTGCGTAGCGATCGATAACGACACCTGGCTGCAGCGGGCGCTGGACTACAAGCGCAGCGCGCGGACGGGCTGGCAATACGGGGGAGGCGGCCGCAAGCGCGCCGCGGCCCCGTGAACATCGGGCTTCACGGTTGGTTGCACGCCCCGTGAGGTGCCGAGGGGCTGTGGCGTTGGCGAGGCCCGCCGGCGTCCAGCCCCACCTTTGAGGCCTAGGCGTGCAGCGAGAAGGGCGTGCATATGGATTCGCAGACGGCAGAACCGGTGGCGTCGTCGGCTGAGGATTTTCGACGCGCAAACGTGTGGTGGTTTACGGCGGGCCCGGGCTTACGGATCAAATGCCGACACCTGTCGTTCGACGACATGCTGTACCTCGGCGTCATCTCGACGCCAATCCTCCGAGAGCTCGCCTCGGCCTTCAAGCCTGACACCTCAATGGCGCAGGCCTTCGCCAGTGACGAGAAGCGCGAGCAGCTCATCGCCATTGCTAGACGATACGCGGCGGAGGTCGCGCTCGAGCCGCGCATCAGTCTCGTTCCCTCTGATGATCCGACGGTACTGGTGCTTGCGGGTGTGCCCGACCTGACCGACGCCACCGTCGTGCGCCTGATGAACGATGGGGCCGGCCGTCGCCTGGGGGTCGACCTGTCAGCGCACGGCATGTTTCGCCCCGTTGAACGAGCCGTTGCTCCTGTTGATCGACAAGATGGCGTCGAGGTACGGGCAGAAACCGAGCGAGTGGCTGATGCTCCCGTCCAGCCCACAGACGGAGCCGAGTGAGTACGCGCTCCGGAAGTTGAACATCGATCTCGGCGTGTTCGTGATGACTTTGCAAGACCAGGAACGCCGCGACGTGGAACGCGAGTGGCGCAAACGCAACGGATATACGTGATCGCCCATGGCTGACGACGTTACCTTACGCATCGGCGCCGACGCCCAGGCGGCGATCGACAATCTGGAGAAGGTCCAGAAGTCGCTCGCGGGCATCGTCGATCGCGTCCAGAAAGCGTCGCCGATTTATGACCAATTCGGGCAGGTCGTCACGAGCGCCACGGACAAGGCCGCCAAGGGCACCGACAAGGCCGAGAAGTCAACGAGCCTGCTCGATACGAGCTGGGCCAAACTCACCGGAGCGTTCACCGCCTCTAGCCTGATCGATCGGGCCGTCGGATCGCTCGTGGGACTCGCTGAAGGCGCGTTCGGGGCGGCGAGCCATATCCTGGACCTGCACACGGTCACGGGACTCAGCACCGAGACGCTGCAGCGCTTTGCGTATGTCGAGGCCCGAACCGGCACGCAGACGGACGCCCTCTCAAGTGCCGCCTACAAACTGGCCCTGAATCTCTCCGGCGGCGGGGATTCCGTTTCGCAAGCGGTCAGCGACCTCGGTCTAAATTACGAGCGGTTGCGGGCCAGCAGCCCCGAGTCGCAGTTCCTCACGGTCATCAACCGCCTGGCGGCGATGGGCGACGAGCATCAACGGAATAACCTCGCCGTGGCGCTGCTCGGCAAGACGTGGCGTGAGGTCGCGCCGGCCGCGGTGGCCGGCATTCAGGAAATCGGCGAGGCCGCGATCGTCTCGACCGACCAACAGCTGGAGTCCATCGCGCGCCAAAAGGAAGCGTACGACGGCTTTTGGAAGGGGATTGAACAGGGCACGGTCAAGACCATCGGGACGCTCGCCATTCTGTGGGAGGAAGCGAGCGAGGGCGCCCGCCTGACCAACGCCGACAACCTGCACAAGCAGCAGGAGGCTGAAGCGCAGGCCATGATCGCGTTGGCGGCGAAGCTCCAGGGCGCCGTGGCCGAAGCGCTCCGGCCCAAGACGGGGCTGCCGCTCCCGGTGCCCCATGACTACCTCGCCCAACTGGAGGAGGTGCGCCGCGCGTATAGCAAGCTGACCGACGCGCAGAAGGAACAGATCCGCGCCGGGCTAGAGCTGGGGGATTCCACCGAGAAGATCATGAAGGAGACCGGCGTCGCGGTCCCCGTCATTGAGCGATACAAGGAGGCGCTTCAGGAGCAGAAGCAGGCGCAGGACGACGCCACGCGCAAGGATGAGGAGCGGCGGAACGCCCTGCGCGAGCTGCACTCGAGCCTGTCCGATCTCAACGCCACACAGATTGATCAGATCGCCAGTCTTCTGAGGGCTGGCAAGTCCGAGGGGGACATCGCCAAAGCGTACGGCTACACGGCCACCCAAATCCGCGCCGTCAAGGATCAGGAGAAACAGCGCGCCGATGCGCTCGCTGACCAAATCAAGATCGTCACCGACGCGGCCGCGGAACAGCAAAAGGCGTCCGAGGCGGCGATGGAGGACGGCAAGACGAAGACTAAAGCGTACGCCGACTACATCCAGGACCTCGACGATCGGCTCGCGGTGGCGCGCGCCGATCGGTCCGACAAGGAATTCGCACAGGCGGAAATCGACTATCGCAAGGAAGTCGAGCTGGCGCGCGAGCGCGCCGGCACTGATGACGCGGCCTACGAAGCTGAACTCGAGCGGATCAACGGCATCTACGAGAAGAAGACGCTCGAGCTGCTCAGCCACAACAAGATGCTCGCCGACGGCAACAAAGGCGCGGCGAAAGTAGTCAAGGAAAGCTGGGAGGACGCGCTCGGCCACGTCGCAGACCTCATGGACCAAGTCGGCGATGCGGCGGGCGGCGGCTTTGGCGAAGTTCTCCACGGCGCCGGGCAGGCGATCGATATCGTCCGCCAGCTCGGCACCGCCATCGAAGCCGTCAAGAACAAGTCGACGTCGATGGCCACGGCCGTGTCCGGTGCGATGGCCGTCCTGTCGGCGACGCACTTCGCCGCGCAGATCATCAGCGACATGGAGGACCCGGGCTGGCTCAATCGGATGACGGAGATCGGGAGTCGATGGGGCGTCTCCATCTCACGCAGTCTCGCCGAGCAGCTCGCGGATCCGGTCGCGCAGTCCGACATCGCGCGTGCCATTCAGAACACGCCCGGCCTGGAATTCAAGATCGACCTCAACCGGTTGGACCTCCGGGTGGCAATCACCGATCTCCTCAATCTCGACAAGATCATGCAGGACGTGGGGGTCGACGCGGAGAACGTCAACGACTGGATCGACCGCGCCGGCCCGTTGTTTGATGTCGTCGCGAACGGCGGCGAAGCCGGGGCGATGGCCACGAAAACCTTGGTCTCGGTGATCGACCAGGTCGGACAGCAGGTCCAGAAGACGGGCGGCCTCTGGAGTCAGTCGTTCAAGGACATGATCGCGAAGGCGCAGGACCTCGGGGTTGGCGTCGAGTCCATTCGCACCCTCATCGCGGGGCAGCTCGATATCGTGACGAGCAGCACGCAGGGCATCGTCGGCGGGCTCACCGCCGAAATCGAGCAGTCCTTCCAGAAGACCACGGACGCGGCGTTCAAGCTCATCGACGACACCTACGGCAAGAGCGCGCAGGGGGATGAGGCCCGCGCGGCGATGACCGAGAAGGCCAACGCGGACATCGTCGCGAACTACCAGGGCGAGTTCGATCGCGTCAGCAACATCACGTTGGCCAGCTTCAATGCCTACATCGCCCAGGGCCACACGGCGGTGGAGGCGTCGCGCGCGTTTGGCGATTCGATCGATGCGTTGACGGCGGAGGCCGAGAAGTTCGGGTTCGCCGGCGGCGCGGCGTACAACGAGCTCGCGCAGTGGCGCAGTCTGGTCGCGAACAATGAGCCGCTCCTGACGCAAGTCGGCAGCCTGAATGCGTTGATGACGGCGCTCGACAACGTGAACGGCCTGACCGCCAGCAGCTTTGCCGACCTCCAGACGCAGGGGGAGACCGCGTACCAGCGCCTGCTCGATGCCGGGTTCACTGAGCAGCAAGCCCTCGGCCAGATGAAGCCGCTCCTCGAGACGATCCGCCGTCTGCACGAGGACAAGAACTACGCCGTCGACGAGGGGACGCAGAAGCTGCTCGACCAGGCTGAGGCGAGCGGGGTCCTCGGCGAGGCGGAGGAGTCGACGCAACGGGTCCTGAAGGATGGCTTGAGTGCCCTCATCACGACGCTCGGCGGCGACATCCCGGAGGCCTGGAGGAAGAGCGCGCAGGCCGCCAAGGACGCCGCCGCCGACATTCACGCCAACGCGACCGCGAAGATCCAGGGCGGCCTCGACACCGTTGAGGGGCAACTTTCCGACGGCCGGGTGTGGGAAGAATGGGCGGAAAACGGCCGTGCGGCCGCACGCCGCGTGAGCGATGAGGTCGATCACCTGAACTTCGGGCACTCGCCTGGCGGGCTGAAGGAGATTCCACTCCTGCTCGGGAAATCCGAGAAGGCCGCCGGGGACTGGAGCAACGATCTCCTCGATCAGCTGGCGGTCGCGCAGCGTGCGGTGGACGGGTTCCAGGCGCCTGGCGCACCGGCCGGCGGGGATGGGGCCTTTGCGGCGGCGGCCTTCACCGGTGCCGCGGCTGCCGGCGATGGCTGGATGGGGCCGCGCGAACTGCACGTGCACATGCCGATGCCGGATGGCACCGAGCGAGTCGAGGTCATCGACCTGGTCAACACCGGCCTGGCGCAGGGCCGGATCCAGGTCCCCGCCCGCGCGGTCACGTCCGAGGTGTGGCGTGGCTAGCGCACGATTCATTTGGAAGAACGTGACGCTCGAGGCGGCGTCCACCGTCTCGGCGTCGACGGAGGCGACCGGCTATCCGGCGACGAACGCCAAGAACAGCAAGCGCGGGCTGCCGTGGCGGTCGGCCACGTCGACGGCCAATCAGACGTTCACGGCGCTGTTCTCCTCGCGCCTGGTCACCGCCGTCGCCCTCGTCAATTGGAAAGGCCACACGGGCGGGACCATCAAAGCGGAGTACCGCGTTGGGGCGGGTGCCTATAGCAACTTCGGCGGTGGCACGGGGCTCTTCACGTTGACCTCCCCAAACCGCACACGGCTCATCGTTCTCTACAGCGCCGCTGGCGTCACCGCGACGGAGATCCGCATCACGTTCACGCAGCCGGGATCGCCGGTCACCGAGTACGTCGAGATTGGCGTGCCGTTCATCGCCGACAGCACGGGGTATTTCGAGCCGACGGCCAAGCTGTCGAACGACCGCGGGATTCAGCCCGTCGATCCGTCGCTCGTGCGGGCGGCCGTTGGCGGGCAACGCCAGGCGTGGAAGAAGCAAAAGACGATCGTCCTAACGGGGTCGTGGATCATCCTGCCGCGCGCGGACCTCGACACCCTGATGCAGGTCTGGGATCAGAACGGCGCGACCGACCCGATCATCTTCACGCAAGCATCGGACACGCTCGACCAGACGATCTACGGCACGCTCGTGGCGCGGCCGACGCACAAGCACGTCGCCGGCAATCAATGGGCGTGGCAGGCGACGATTGAGGAGGCGGCCTGATGGCCTCCGCCGCCTACACGGCACTCCTCGCGCAGCCGAACGTCCAGTGGAAGCTCCTGGCCGAAGGGCAGGTGCGTCGGGCGCTACGCGGCTGGACCAGTGAAGGGTCCAGCGCCTACTCGGTCCCGTTGAGCCTCTACTCGCACCCGAGCACGATCCGAGCCGACCTCGGCCTCTATCTCGGTGTCGACTTCGTCCTCGAGGGCATCACGCCGCTGACGGCTCGCGCCAGCGTGGCCCTCGTGAAGGCCAACGCGAGCAGCTACTTCTACGACACGGCGACGTCAAAGCTCTACGTCCGGACGAGCGGTGGGGTGAATCCCGACGGCCTCGCGTTGGTGCAAGCGCTGGGCACGATTCGCCTGGCCACGACTCCGGTGAACTTCAGTGACCAGCCCCCGTACGATGCGCAGATCGATGGGGCGAGTGCCCCGACCATTGAGGCCAGTCGGCCCGACCTCCTGCGCGGAATTTCCGCGTATCCGTCAGGCAACCTCACCCTCGTCAACGCTGACGGGTTCTGGGACGCCCTCTGCGACACGACGCCGGCTGCCGGCTGGCTCTGGATTAACAACACGATCCGCCTCCTACTCGGCGGCGACGACATGGTGTACAGCGACTACGAGCCGCTGGCCACGATGCAGATGTCGACGCCACCGAAGTGCGGCGACATGGCGGCGACGTTTCAACTGCGATCCATCTCCAACGCGATCAAGACATCGTTTCCGCGCCACACACTGGGGGACTTCTACGGACCCTCGATTACGCTCGGCGGCGGCACTCCAACTCCAAGCGCGAGCCTCCCGATGTGGTGGGGACGCGTGGCCGATGCGCCGCTGGTGTTCGTCAGCGACAACGGCCTGCGCAACAAGTGGATCAGCGGTGACATGTATTTTCTGTCGACCGTCACGTACGGCGCGGTATCCGCTCTCGAACGGGCGACGGGGACCAGGACCGCGTTGACCGATATCGCCGCCGGCGGGACGGACTACTTCGTCCTTGGCGGCGGCGACAGGTCGATCGAGATCATCAAGACGTGGGATCCGCTCCTCTACGACATCGTGGCGGACGTCTCGCAGCCGGCGCAGACGTGCGGGGCGGTGGCGCAGGCGATTCTAGCGGCGTGTGGCATCGCGTCAACGCTCATCGCCACGGCGACTTTCGCGCAGGCCGATCTTGACAACCCCGCGCCGATCGGCATTTGGGCCGGTGTGCGGTCGGGGAGCGACGTGCTGAGCTCCTTGCGGTCGGGCGCGGACCTGCTCGACGAGGACACGCGCTCGACGTTCTGCGGAGTGACCTTGTCGAATGCCGGCCAGTGGACGGCCAAAGTCTGGGACGGATCCTTCGACCTCTCGACGACGCCCGTCCTGACCGATGCGGACTTACTGTCGTGCGACCCGCCGCAAACGGTCCCTGTCCTGAGCACCGGCGTGAAGGTGCAGTTCGGCCGGAAGATCTACGGCGACACATGGAGCGAGACGAGCTCTTCGAGGACCGCGGCGCCGTTCGAGCAGAACTCGTCTGACACCAACACCACGACGGTCCAGACCTGCTTGGCCAATGCTGCCGACGCCGGCGCGCACGCGCAGCGGTTGGCGCTGATTGACTCGCTCCCGAAGTCCCCGTTGCAGATTCGCGTCGGGCCGACCCTCATGAATACCGCGGTCGGGAACAAGGTGCGGATCCGACGCAGCCGCGGGCCGTCATCCACGGGGACGTTCGACCAGGTCATGGAGGTCGAGTCGTTCTCGAAGCGGCTGGGCGACCTGACGGTCGGGGCGCTCGTCGGCAATCAGCGCGGCCTCGGCGAACTCGTGAAGCGCGTAGCGCCGGACGGCACGCCGAATTGGGCCGCGGCCTCGGCCGACCAGCGCCGTCAGTGCGCGTTCCTCGCGGACGACACGACCGGCATGGTCGACACGAGTGACCGGACGACCTTCAAGCAGGCGGTGATCTGGTGAGTAAAGGCATCGTCGGCGATCCCGTCACACGCGGGTTGATCAATGGCGTCAACGAGGGCACGACGCCGCTCGAGCGCCCGACCCTGAACCGTGTCCGCATCACGGACACCGGGACGAAGAACGACTACGCCCTCGACAGCACAGCCGTCAGCCCCATCACCGGCTTTGCCTACCTCGAGTGGAATGGCGCCTCGAGCGTCACGTTCACGGGCTTCGCGGCCGGGCGCGACGGCGAGGTGCGGCGTATCCGCAACATCACCGCCGCGCAGGCGATGCTGTTCACCCACCAAGCTGCCGGGTCGACCGCGGCGAATCGGCTCCGCACACCCGGTAGCGTCTCGACCCAGGCGATTGGACCTGGCGGGACGGTGGACATCGTCTACAACAGCGCCGATTCGCGCTGGGAGCTCGTCATCCTCG
>JBDTNQ010000069.1:0-23868 GCA_039933635.1 Acidobacteriota bacterium | reverse complement strand
TCGGTCATCGTCGTCGGCCCCGAGCTGAAGCTGCACCAGTGCGGGCTGCCGAAGAAGATGGCGCTCGAGCTGTTCAAGCCGTTCATCTACAACAAGCTCGAAGAGCGTGGCCTCGTCTCGACGATCAAGCAGGCCAAGGAGATGGTCGAGCAGCAGCGGGCGGAGGTGTGGGACATCCTCGAGGAAGTCATCAAGGAGCACCCCGTTCTGCTGAACCGCGCGCCGACACTTCACCGTCTGGGCATCCAGGCGTTCGAGCCCGTGCTCGTCGAAGGCAAGGCCATCCGCATCCATCCGCTCGTCTGCACCGCGTTCAACGCGGACTTCGACGGCGACCAGATGGCGGTCCACATCCCGCTCGCGCCGGAAGCGCAGATCGAGGCATCGGTCCTGATGATGTCCTCGAACAACATCCTGTCGCCGGCGAGCGGCGCGCCGATCGCGATTCCGTCGCAGGACATCGTGCTCGGGTGCTACTACCTGACCAAGGCCAAGGTGGGCGCGAAGGGCGAGGGCCGTGCGTTCGGGTCGTACGAGGACGTGCTCCTCGCGCTCGAGGCCGGTCAGGTGGAGACCCTCACGCCGATCCGGCTGCGCTACACGGGCCGCCTGATCGATCTCACAACGGCGCGCGACTCGCAGGACGTGCTTGCGGCCGACGAGACCTCGGTCAATCACTCGGTCATCAACACCACGGTTGGTCGCGTCATCTTCAACAACGCGCTGCCGAAGGAGATGCCGTACGTCAACGGGCTGCTCAAGAAGAAGGGCCTGCAGCAGGCCGTGCGTTTCTGCTACCTGCGGTACGGGCTCGAGAAGACCGTCGAGATGCTCGACAGCCTCAAGAACCTCGGGTTCACGTACGCCACGCGGTCGGGCCTGTCGATCGGCATCGACGACCTGATCATCCCCGAGAAGAAGGCGCCGCTCGTGCAGGACGCCCGCGACGAAGTCATCAAGGTCGAGGGCCAGTATCAGGAAGGCGCCATCACGAACGGCGAGCGCAAGAATAAGGTCATCGCGATCTGGTCGGAAGTGACCGAGAAGATCGCGGACGCGATGTTCAGCGAGATGGAGGGGCTCGACAGGTCGGGTCGTAACTTCAACCCGGTGTATGTCATGGCCGACTCGGGCGCGCGCGGCAGCAAGCAGCAGATTCGTCAGCTGGCCGGCATGCGCGGCCTGATGGCGAAGCCGTCGGGCGAGATCATCGAGACGCCAATCACGTCGAACTTCCGTGAAGGCCTCACGGTGTTGCAGTACTTCATCTCCACGCACGGCGCCCGCAAGGGGTTGGCCGACACGGCGTTGAAGACGGCCGACTCGGGCTACCTGACGCGTCGTCTCGTCGACGTCGCGCAGGACGTCATCATTCACGAGACGGACTGCGGCACGATGGACGGGCTCGACTGCCGGCCCATCATCGACTCGGGCGGTGAGATTATCGAGCGGCTCAGCGACCGGATCATTGGTCGTGTGGCCCTCGAGGGCATCGTCGATCCGTCGTCGGGCGAGGAAATCGCCCCCGCTGGCGCCGAGATCGACGAGGCGCTGGCCGACGCGGTCGAAGAGGCGGGCATCGAACGGGCGAGAATCCGTTCCGTGCTGACCTGCGCGTCGCGCCGTGGGGTGTGCGCGAAATGCTACGGTCGCGACCTCGCGACCGGCCATCTCGTCGAGATGGGGCTGGCGGTTGGTGTCATCGCCGCGCAGTCCATCGGCGAGCCCGGCACGCAGTTGACGATGCGCACGTTCCACATCGGTGGCACGGCGTCGCGAATCGCCGAGCAGTCCACGGTCGAGACGAGGCACAAGGGAACGGTCAAGTTCGATGGGATCCTCGCGGTCGAAGGCCGCGCGGAGGCCAACGCGACGGATCAGACCCGGCCGCTCATCGTCATGAACCGGAGCGGTTCGATCAACATCGTGGACGAGAAGGGCGTCGTCCGCGAGCGCTACGGCGTGGTGTATGGCGCGCACCTCAAGGTGCGTGAGAACCAGCACATCGAGAAGGGGCAGACGCTCGTCGAGTGGGATCCGTACACGTTCTCCATTCTGACGGAGAGCGGCGGCACCATTCGCTTCAAGGACATCATCGACAAGGTGACGGTCCATGAGGACTTCGACGAGGTCACCGGCCTCTCGCGTCTCATCATCGTGGATTCGCCGGACGAGAAGAAGCAGCCGGCCATCGAAATCGTGGGCAAGGACGGCCAGGTGGTGCATCGGTACCACATGCCGTCGAACGCGCATCTCATGGTGAACAACAACGAGAACGCGTTCCCGGGCGCGGTGCTCGCGAAGATTCCGCGCGAGACGACGAAGACCAAGGACATCACGGGCGGTCTGCCGCGTGTCGTCGAGCTGTTCGAAGCGCGGAAGCCGCGTGAGACGGCGGTCATCTCGGAAATCGACGGAACGGTCCGGCACGGCGGCATCGTGAAGGGGCTGCGCAAAATTCTCGTGGTGCCAGACGAGGGCGGGGACGCGCGGGAGTACTCGCTGCCGCGCGGCGTGCACGTGAACGTTCAGGAAGGCGACCGCGTCCACGCGGGCGAGCCGCTCATGGACGGACCGCGCAATCCGCACGACATCCTCGCGGTGCTCGGCGAGCGCGAACTGCAGGCGTACCTGGTCAACGAGATCCAGGAGGTCTACCGTCTGCAGGGCGTCGGCATCAACGACAAGCACATCGAGGTCATCGTTCGTCAGATGATGCGGTGGGTGAAGGTCGAGGAAGTGGGCGACACCGAGTTCCTGATCGAGGAACAGGTGGACAAGTTCCGCTTCCAGGAAGAGAACGAGCGCGTGCTGGCCAACGGCGGCATGCCGGCGAAAGGCCGGCCGCTGCTGCTCGGCATCACGAAGGCGTCGCTCTCGACCGACTCGTTCATCTCCGCGGCGTCGTTCCAGGAAACGACCCGTGTGCTGACCGAGGCTTCGATCTCCGGCAAGGTCGACTACCTGCGCGGCCTGAAGGAGAACGTCACCATGGGTCGCTTGATTCCGGCGGGCACCGGCTTCGACTACTACCGGCACATCGCGATTCCGACCGACGCGCCGCCGCCGCCACCGCCTCCCTCACCGGAGGAACTGGAGCAGCGGGAGATGGACGACTACCCGGACGTCGACTTCAACTTCAAGGACGACGTCGACATCTAGACCATCGGGTCATCTCACACATCGACAGGCGGGCGCGCCGGATTGAGCAGGGCTCAACGGCGCGCCCGTGCTGTTTGTGCACCGCCATTGGCCTCGATCGCTCGCCTGACCGACGACGACCAGATGCGTTAAGCTCCCGCCGTGCCTCAAACGTCATTGCGGTGTGCCGTTCTTGGTGTGGGTCGCATCGGCCGCATTCACGCCACCAACCTCGCGCGTGCCATTTCGGGCGCCACTCTCGTCGCCCTCTCGGATCCGCAACCTGAGCCGCTCGCCCGCGTGGCCGCCGAACTCCGCGTGTCCCGCACCGCGGCGGACTATCGCGAACTGCTGACCGCGCCCGATATCGACGCGGTCGTCGTCTGCACCCCGACCTCGACCCACTACCAGGTGCTGATGGACGTTGCGGCCAGCGGCAAACAGATCTTCGCCGAGAAGCCCATCGACCTCGACCTGGCCAGGATCGACGTCATCAATGCCGAGGTAGCCCGCCGCGGACTCAACATGATGGTGGGATTTCAGCGGCGCTACGATCCCGACTTCCGTCGCGTCCGCGACATGGTCCAGGCGGGGGCTGTCGGCAACATCCACATCGTCCGCATCACCAGTCGGGACGCGACTCTGCCGTCTCGGGAGTTCGTCCCCACCTCCGGCGGCCTGTTTCTGGACATGACCGTGCACGATCTGGACATCGTCCGGTTCGTGACCGGCAGCGAAGTGACGGGCGTGTTTGCGAAGGGCACCGTGCTCGTCGATCCGATGTTTACCGAGTTCGAGGATTGGGATACGGCCGTGCTGACGCTCACGTTGGCCAACGGTGCGTTGGCGACCATCGACAACAGCCGGCGCGCGGTTTATGGTCAGGACCAGCGGGTCGAAGTGTTCGG
Organism: Acidobacteriota bacterium; assembly: GCA_039933635.1. Lineage (GTDB taxonomy): Bacteria > Acidobacteriota > Vicinamibacteria > Vicinamibacterales > SCN-69-37 > JBDTNQ01. The sequence continues at coordinate 19,819 of JBDTNQ010000069.1, read as the reverse complement.
TTCAGGGGGCGTCGTGGCGGCGAACAACCACGCCGTCGATCGCGTCACGGCGGCCGATGTGGCCGGGGGACGCTCAGCTCGGCTCGTCGACTTCTTCCCTGAGCGCTACCGGGACGCGTATCGACTCGAGATGCAGGCTTTCGTCGATGCGCTCGGCGCCGGCACCCCGATGCCGGTGACCGGCGCGGATGGTCGGCAGGCGGTCGTGCTCGGCATGGCCGCGACACGCTCGGCCACCGAGAATCGATTTGTCGAGATCGCATGACGCGCGTGCTCGCGCAGGCGGTCCCGATGCGGGATAATCGACCCTCCAGCAGCCCTTTTTCCTCGCGGAGTCCTGAATGGCAATGACGTGGCGCCAGCTGGCGCGTGCAAGCAGCGTAATCGTGGCCCTCGGCGTCGCCGCCGCCTGCGGTCACGCCGCGCCGGCAGCGCGGGTTCGTCCGCTCGTGGGCGTCACGCTGCTCACCGAAACGCACATGTTCTACAAGGCCATGGAGGACGCGCTCCGATCTGAGGCGGCTGCCAAGAATATGGACCTCGCCATCGTGTCCTGCGAGATGGATCCAGCCAAGCAGGCGTCGCAATTCGAAGATTTTGTCACGCAGAAGGTCGACGCGATCCTGGCCGCGCCATGCGACTCCAACGCGGTCGTGCCTTACGTGCAGGCGGCGACGGCGGCCGGCATTCCCGTGTTCACGGCGGACATCGCCGCCCACGGTGGTGGCGTGGTCTCTCACATCGCCAGCGACAACGTCGAGGGCGGCCGGCTTGCGGCCCGCACTCTCGCCGCACTCATCGGCGGCAAGGGCGATGTGATCATCATCGATCACCCCGAGGTGTCGTCCGTCCAGGATCGCGTCAGGGGCTTCGAAGAGGAGCTCAAGAAGTTCCCGGGTGTGAGGATCGTCCAGCGTCCGTCGGCCAGCGGGCAACGCGCGAAAGCGATGGCCGCCATGGAAGACATGCTGCAGGCGCAGCGTGGTCTGAAGGGCGTGTTCGGTATCAACGATGACTCGGCGCTGGGGGCGCTGTCCGTCCTCGAGGCCGCAAAGCGCACCGACATTGCCATCGTGGGGTTTGATGCGACCGACGAAGCGCAGGCGGCCATACGCCGCGGCAGCTCGCTCAAAGCGGACATCATGCAACACCCGGATCAGATCGGGCGCACGGCGATCGACATCATTGCGCGCAAGCTGGCCGGAGAGACGGTGCCTGCCATCGTCGCCGTTCCCGTCAGTGTCTTCGACGCGCAGGGCCCTGCGACACGACCCGCCGCCGCCCCTTCCCGCTAATGCGCCTCCAGGCCCGGGGCCTCACAAAGGCTTACGGTTCCATCACCGTGCTCGACGAGGTGAGCGTCGAGGTGGAAGCGGGTGAGGTGCGCGCGCTGCTCGGTGAGAACGGCGCTGGCAAGTCAACGCTGATTAAAGCCCTCAGCGGGGCAGTCACGCCCGATCGGGGTGTTGTGTATCTCGAAGGTACACCTCTGCCCGTCAGCGATCCTCTGGCTGTCCGCCGGCGCGGCGTGAGCGTCGTGTATCAGGAGTTCACCCTCGTTCCCCATCTGACGGTTACTGAGAACATCTTCCTTGGACGTGAGGTCGGACGACCGCTGCTGAACACTTCCGACATGCGACGCCAGGCCCAGGGCGTGCTCGATGACCTGGGCATCGCCGTTCCGGCGGGAGCCATGGTCCGCGATCTCAGTGTGGCCCACCAGCAAATGGTCGAAATCGCGCGGGCCCTGGTGACTGAGGCCAGCGTGCTCGTATTGGATGAGCCCTCGGCCACCCTGTCGAATGTCGAGGTCGACACGCTCTTTCGCGTGATTCGACGGCTGCGCGACCGTGGCCTCGCCATCATCTACGTGTCGCACCGCCTCGACGAGATTTTCGCGATCGCCGACTCCGTGACCGTCCTGCGCGACGGCCGTCACGTCATCACCGCGCCGGTGTCGGCCTTCACTCGCGACTCGCTCATTCGGCACATGGTCGGGCGCGACCTGACCGAGGAGTTTCCCGCCCGCGACGTCCGGCCCGGCGACGTGGCGTTGCGAGTGAGGGCGCTCGCCGCTGAGCCGCGGTGCTCGGCGGTCACGCTCGACGTGCATGCCGGCGAGATCGTCGGGCTCGCGGGGCTCGTCGGCGCCGGACGCACATCGGCGGCTCTCGCAATGGTCGGTGCGCTGCGGGCCACCGGCATCGTCGAGGTGGACGGGGTTCGCCGGCAGTTTCGGTCCCCTTCCGATGCGATTGCGCACGGGCTCGCTTACGTGACCGAGGATCGCAAGGGGCAGGGACTCTTCGCGGCCCTCAGTGTGGACGAGAACATCACGATGACGCACCTGCGTTCGTTCGCGCGGGCCGGGTGGCTGTCGCGCGCGGCGGCACGTCGCGTCGCGGCAGAGGCGGTCCGCGACTTCGATATTCGGACGGCGACGCTCTCGCAGCCTGCTGGCACGCTCTCCGGCGGAAATCAGCAGAAGACGCTCGTCGCGCGCTACCTCGTGCGACCGCCGCGCGTCCTGATCCTTGACGAACCCACCCGGGGCGTCGACGTCGGCGCCCGCGCCGAAATCTATCGGACGATGAACCGGCTGACGACTCTGGGCCTCGGCATCCTGATGATCTCGTCGGACTTGCCCGAGGTCATCGGGATGGCGGATCGGATCGTCGTGATGCGCGGCGGACGAACGGTCGGGGAGGTTGGTCGCGCGGATGCGACACCTGAGCGCGTCATGGCGCTGGCGGCGGCAGGCTGATGCGGCTGCGGGCCCATCTCTCCCGCCACGCCATCTTCATCGCGCTCGCGGTGGAGTGCGTCGTCGTGGGTCTCACCACCGATACGTTCTTTACGGCGGCGAACCTCTCGAACGTGCTGCGGCAGAATGCGTTCATCGCCATGCTGGCCGCCGGCATGACGTTCGTCATCCTGACCGGCGGCATCGACCTCTCCGTTGGATCGATCGTCGGTCTCTCCGGTGTCGTGTGCGCCGACCTGTTGAGTCGACACGTCGCGATGGCGCCGGCCGTGGCGGCTGGCGTGACCGTCGGGCTTGCCGTGGGCATCGCGAACGGTGTTGCCGTCACGCGCCTGCGGATCCCCGCGTTCGTCGTGACCCTGGCATCGATGCTGATGGTGCGGGGAGCGGCCTTCAAGTACACCGACGCGCGCACAATCACCGGGTTGCCCGATGCCTTTGCCGCGCTCAGCGGCGGCGCCGCGGCCGCCATCGCGATGGTCTTGGTGTTCCTGCTTTCGTGGGTGGTGCTGGTGCGCACCGCATTCGGGCGGCATGTCCACGCCGTCGGCGGTAACCGGCAGGCGGCGTGGCTGTCCGGCGTCCGCGTCGAGCGTGTCGAATTGCTGGTGTACGCGGTCTGTGGTCTGGCCGCTGGCCTGGCCGGCGTGATGGTGGCCTCACGCCTGAGCGCTGGCTATCCGCGCGCCGGAGAGTACTACGAACTGGACGCCATCGCCGCTGTCGTCGTTGGCGGCACCAGCCTCTTCGGCGGCCGTGGGTCGATCTGGGGCACGCTCGCTGGCGCGTTCTTCATTGGCATTCTGAACAACGCCCTGAATCTCTTCCACGTGTCCACCTACGACCAACTGATCGTCAAGGGCGCCGTCCTGGTCGTGGCCACATCGCTCGATCGCTGGCGGGAGGGGTGACGTCTCGACCGGCTAGGGGACCCACGCCAGATACAGGACGTATGTCATGGCCGTCCCAAGCGCCATGAGCAGGTAACCTGCGGCGCGGTGCTTGTAGACGAAGTAGAGCAGGAGCAATCCCGTCAGCGAGATCAGCGTGAGGAGGATGGCGGACGCGTCGATCAGCACTTTCCAGACTGCGCCCGTGTCACGGCCCTTGTGCAGATCGTTGACGATCGCGACCAGGCCGAGGCGCGATTCCGTCAGCTCATATTTGCCAGTCGCGCGATCGATCAGCACGTCGGCCGCGTAGCCCGGGCCCTTGAAGGCGATGGAGAGGTCGCGGTCCTCGCTGCGAAGGTCGGTGACCGCTCCGCTGATGCGGTGCGTCTGTCGGAGAAACTCCACGATATCCAGCTTCGACACGTCCGTCGATCCTGTATTCGTCCACGCGACGTTCATCTGGCCCGTCGTCTGGGTCGTGCGTTCGGCGCCGCTGAACCAGTCGGCGTGATTGAGCGTCAGTCCGGTGACGGCGAAGAACAGCACGACTGCGCAGCTCGCCATCGAAATGTAGATGTGCAGCCATCGGGAGTATTTGGCGAAGCGTCGCTTCCAGACGCTCCGCAACTGGTCGGCGGTCATACGTGTGGTTCCCGGCGGCGGCTATTGCGCCGCGGTCTTGTGGTAGTCCAGGGCTGCGGCGGCGATCTCGGCGTTGGCCGCGAGATCGACGCGTTTGGGTACGCCGGAAAAATCCAGGTCCTGACGGATGACCTGATAAGTCCCGTGCTCGCGCGCGGCCTCGATGTTGACGGTGTAGATACCGGGGGCCACGAGTTTGCCGTGGCCGTCCTTGCCGTCCCACTTGAACGTGTAGCGGCCCGGTGAGCGCGTGGCGCTCGAGACCGTGTCCACGATTTGCGTGCCTTCCGCCATGGAACGCAGGCGGTCGCCGCGGTACCAGGCGCGTAGTTCTGGCAGGTAGCGCGTCTTGTCGAACCATAGCGCCAGCGTTCGAATGGGGAAGCGGTCCTTGTCCTCGACCCAGATGGCCAGGTACGGACGCCGCCCGAAGGTCTGCGCCAGCTCCACTGACACCGTCAGTTCGAAGTTCTGATTCCAGCCTTGCTCGGCCGCATTGAGCCCGGCAACGGGGTTCGGCAGACGGATCGGATCGCGCCGCGGCGCCGCGAGGCTGCGCCACCCGGCCGACTCGATGCGGCTGCCATCGGCGAGAACGAGGAGAAACTCGGTCCGCGGCATCCGCGCAGCGAGCCGTTCGCTCTCGAGCGGCGTGAGCACGCAGAACGCGGTCGCAAGCGCCCCGGCATTGACCGCGTCGTCGGAGACGACGGTGGCGCTGAGCACGTGGCCCGTGGGCTGACCGGTCCGTGGGTCGACAATATGTGAATAGTGACGTCCGCCGATGTCGAAGCCGCGCCGGTAGCCACCGCTCGTCGCGACGGCGCGATTGTGAATCGCCAACTGCGCCATCGCCGAGTCGTTGTCGGCGTTGTGACGCGGGTCCGACACGCCGACGCGTTCGGTCCAGTTGCCGCGCGCGACGATGTCGCCACCGATGTTCACGACGGCGGCCTCGATGCCGGGCACGGTGAGGGCCGCGCGCACCGCGCGGTCGACGATGAAGCTCTTCGTGAACGAGTTCAGGGCGAGTGGCACCGTGCTCGTGTGGGTGACGGTGCCCGCCGCGGCGTCGATGATCCAGTGGCGGGCGCGAACGCCAGCCACCGCGGTCGCAATCATCTGCGGCGTCGGCAACTCCTGCGCCTTTGCAGCCGCCGTCCACACCCGCGAGACGTTCTCCGCGGAGGCGTCGAGTGCGCCCTGCGTGCTGTCGCGCCACGTGTCGAACAGCCCTAGAACCGTCAGCAACTCGGGCGATACGCGCGTCGGGACACCCTGGGTGCGGAACCACTGACTGAACTCACTGGTCGGATCGTACGAGCTCAGGATGTGCGAGTCGTGGGCGATCTGATCGACGATGGCTGTCTCAGCCTCGGAGGCCGCCCGATCCGACGAGGCCCGGAGCGTGACGTCCATTGATGTGCCGAGGACGAGCTCGTAGTGGGCTGTGTAGGTGGCTGGTCTCTGACGCACCACGAAGGTCGCCGCGGCTACCGCGACGACGAGGAATGCGAGAAAAACGTATCGAACGCGCATGTCCAGTCCCTTGCTCAACCGCGTCCGCGGCCGAAGCCCGCGGAAATTTCATCGAGGGCCACGACGCCATCGCCGTTCCGGTCGAAGCGCCTGAGCGCCGTCGGCAAGGTGGCCAGCTCGTCGGATGACAGCCGTCCGTCGCGGTCGAGGTCGATCGCGGAGACGAGCGGGTCGGGGCCGCCAAAGGGACCGCCACCGCGTCGCCCTTCCCGTCCGCGCGGCCCGCCTTCGCCTTCGTCCCGGCCGCCTCGCTGGGACGAAGGCGGCTGGCTTGCCGCTGACTGTTTCAGTTCTTCCGGCGTCAACTGGCCATCCTTGTTGCTGTCAGCGCGATCGAACAGCCCCTGGAACCGCTCGGGCACTTCGGCTCGGGTCAGCTTGCCGTCATTGTTGCGGTCGAACGCCATCAGCGTCGTGGCCAGGTCATCGGCGCTGGTGGGCTGGGTTTCGCCGGGCTCGTCACCGCGCCCGCCTCGACCGCGGGACTCGTCTCCACGTCCGCCGCGGCCAAACGCCGGGAGTTCGTCGGGCGTGAGCGCGCCATCACCGTTCTTATCGAGCGCCTTCAAGACGGCCGGCGCGTTCGACATCTCCGCGTCCGAGAGCCCGGGCGTGCCGTCCCTGTCGAGCGCCATGAAAAGCGCCATCCCGGACAGTCCACCGGGCCCTCGCCCTCCCGGCCGTCCAGGGCCCGGGGCCTGCGTGGATGCCTGGCCAACCGCCGCTGCAACGGCCAGGATGACGGTCGCCCCGAGCGCCGCGGCGATGACGGCGGAGCCTGGGATGTGTCGGCGCGTGTAAGTGTCCATGGAAGCCTGCCTTTGCTTTGAGTCTACGAGACGCCGTTGCTGCGCGATCGCCCTGTCAAAGTCTTTTCACATCTGGCCAAGGCGCGGCCTGGGAGGCCGGCCCCTGCAATTGCAGGTAAACTGCAATCGGGAACCCTCAAGCAATGCCGCGGTTCGTCGTAAGTCTGACGTGCGTGTTCGGCCTGGTCGCGCTGGCGCCTCACGCCTGGCAGGGACCGCCGCCCGTGACGTTTCGCAGTGGTGTCGATCTCGTCGACGTCGACGTCTCGGTGCTCGATCGCCACCGCCTGCCGGTGCGTGGACTCACGAGCGAGGACTTCACGATTTTCGAAGATGGACAGCCGCGCCCGGTCGCGGCGTTCACGGCGGTGGAACTGAAGCCGCGGGTCCTCCCGTCTGCGACCTGGATGGCGGACGTGGCGCCGGATGTTCAGGACAATGACGTTGCCCGCGAAGGTCGCCTGGTGGTCATCCTGATCGACCGCAACGTCTCGTTCGAGCAGCAGCCTGCGGCCGTTCGCTACGCCGAGGCCGCGGTCAACCAACTGCGGCCCGGCGACCTGGCTGCCGTCGCGTATTCGTCGTTTGGCATTCCGCAGAACTTCACGGCCGATCGCCAGCGCCTGCTCGCGGCGATTCGGCAACCCGCCGTTGGGCTTCCGCGAGGAGACAGCGCCAGTCCCGCCGAGTGCATGTGCGGGACATGCTCGCTCCAGACGGTGGGCCGGATCGCTGAAGCGCTGCTGCCCGTGCGCCAGCGCCGGAAGGTCCTCTTCGTCATCGGCAACAATCTGCCGATCAACTCGACCGGACGATGCGGGGGTGTGCTGGGCGTCGAGCGCGAGCGCGCCATTCGCGCGCTCGAAGCGGCGAATGTGACTGTGTACGCCTTTGATCCCAGCGGCCTCGAGACGCAGAGTGTCAGCGCGTCGGCATCAGCCGTTCCCACGGCGCGTCCGGCCATGGCGGCGATGATTCGCCGGGGCAACCTGAGCGTGCTGCCCGACCACACGGGCGGGCGGGTGGTGCTCGATCCGGTTCGGGCGGCCGATCGAATGGCCGAGGTGTTTCGCGAGAGCGATGCCTACTACGTTCTCGGCTTTCAGCCCCGAGCCGCGCCGGCCCGGGCGAGGTTTCACGATATCCGCGTCAAAGTCGCGCGGTCTGGCGTCACCGTCCAGGCCCGTCGTGGTTACTACACGGCGGGCGCACCCGCGCCGACGAACCGGCGTAGTGTGCCGTCGCCGGACAACGCGTCCACCCGTCTGGCCGCCGCGATTGCCGGCCTCTGGCCGAAAACCGACGTCTCATTGCTCATGAGCGTCGCGCCGTTTGCGAGTCCCGATCTCCGGTCGGCGGTGCTCGCCGTTGTGGTCGGCGTCCGCGGCGAGGTCTCGCGTGCATCGGCCGCCCCGGGGCCTTTCACCACGGACGTGTTGGCCGGCGTGTTCGATCGCAACGGCCGATCTCTGGGTTCGGTCCGGCAGACCGTGTCTGTGACGCTCCAGCGAGACCAGCCGTTCGACTACGAGACGTTCAGCCACATCGATCTCGCGCCTGGACGTTACGAAGTGCGCACCGCGGTGGAGGATGGCCGCACGGGACAAGCCGGCAGTGTCTATGGCTACGTCGATGTGCCAGATTTCGTGCGCGACCCGGTTTCGCTCTCCGGACTGATGATGGCGGTGGGCCCGATGACGCCGTCACCGATTCTGAGAGACATTCTTCCGGGCACGCCAACCGCGCGCCGCGCGTTTCTGCGAGACGAGCGCGTGTCGGCGTTCGTGCGCGTCTACCAGGGGCTGTCACGCGCGATGATTCCGGGCTATCTCACGGCGGAGATTCGCGACGATCAGAACCAATCCGTGTTCCACCAGGAATCGCGAATCCTGCCGCAGCAATTCGGCGCCGGTCGCGCGATGGATTTTTCCCTCGACGTGCCGACCGATCGGCTGCCGTCTGGGGCTTACCTGTTGTCGATCGAGGCGCGACACGGTAACGAAACCGCGCGCCGAGAGGCGCGGTTCTCCCTGCAATGACAATGCAGATGCGAGCCGTCCGTCTCACGTTTGCCGGCGTCGGGATCGTGGCCGTGATGGCGGCCGCGATCAACCTGGTGCGCGCGCAGGACGCCACGCAGACGCCGACGTTCCGGTCGGGCGTCGACATCATCCAGCTGGACGTCTCGGTCCTGGCAAAGGACCGGACCCCTGTGCACGGTCTCAGGGCCGAGGACTTCACCGTGCTCGAGAATGGCAAGCCGCAACGCGTCGTCACGTTGTCGAGCGTCGAAGTGGCGGAGCGCGATCCGGTCCGGTCGGCGTGGATGAAGTACGCCACGCATGACGTGGCGGCCAACGACCTCGCGGACGAGTTGGGGAGCGGCCGCCTTTTTGCGGTGGTCATCGACGACATGAACCTCCCGCCGGACGACTCCGACATTCTGTTGGCGGCCCGATCGGCGGCCCGGCACGTGATCGATCTGCTCGGTCCATCCGATCGTGCCGCGGTGGTCTTCGCGCAGGACGCCGGCAAGACGCAGGACTTCACCGACGATCGAGCGAAACTGATCGAGGCGGTCGATCGCCTGCAGCCGCATCAGCCGTTCGCCCTCGAATCGACATCCTCCGGGCCTGGACCAGGCGGGGCAGACATGTCCCAACGGTTCAGTTCGCTGCTGGCGCGGTCGCCGTGCATGCGTGTCGAGCCCGCGGTGCCGGCCCTCGACGCGGTCACGTCGCGCCTTGCGACGGTGCCCGGCCGACGGAAGACGCTGTTCTACATCGGCGTGGGCGTGCCCATGGGCGCCCATGGATCCTGCGAATCGGCGATCGCCGGCGCGATGCGCGACGTGTATCGCAAGGCGCAGCGCGCGAACGTGAACATCCACACCGTTGACCCCGGTGGCTTCGACAACTACCGCCTCTATCTCGCTCAGCAGAGCGCCGCCCGCGATCAGGAGGCGGCGATATCCGGGCGGCGGCTGCCGCCGTCGAACCTCCGTGGCCTGCGGGATTTTCTGAAGACGATGGCGGAGAGTACGGGCGGGCGGGCGGTCGTGGAGACGGACGCGATCGAGCCGGCGATCGATCGGATCTTCGATGAGGATGCCTCGTACTACCTGCTGGGCTACGAGCCGTCCAATCCGAACGCGGATGGAAAGTTTCGCAAGATCGAAGTGACCGTCAATAAGCCGGACGTGGTCGTCCGCACGCGATCCGGTTACTGGGCGCCCGAGCCCAATGGCATCGACAACCGGCGCGGCGATCAGACGCCGTCATCGGCCGCGCTGACGCTGACGGGGCTGGCGATGCCGTCGGCGGTGCCGCTGCGATTGAGCGTTGCGCCCGTCGGTCGAGCGGCCGGTTCAGGGCGACTCGTCGATGTCGCCGCCACATTGACCGTGCGCTGGCCCGCGGTGCGCGCCGAAGTCGCGGACACGCTGCGTATCGTGCGCACGATCTACGATGCCGATGGCCGCGCCAGCGCGCCCGTCCAGGAGACGACCGCCGTCACCATCAAGCCGGCGGGCGCCGATGAGACGCGTGTCGATTTCCAGCGCCGCGTGGCGCTCGCGCCGGGCCGCTACCAGTTCCGCTTCAACGTGCAGAGTACTTGGATGAAGCAGAGTGGAACGGTCTACGCCGAGGTCGAGGTCCCCGATCCGTACCGATCGCCCCTGGCGTTGTCCGGTATCGTCATCGGCGCGCCGGGGAGCGTGTCCGCGTCGTCCGACGGCACATTCACGCTGCCGCTGACGCCCACGACGGCGCGCGATTTCGCCTCCGGCGAAAAGATCGCGGCGTTCCTCCGCATCTTTCAGGGGAGCGACGGCCCTCCGGCGGCCGTCCAAGTGACGACCGAGTTGTTCGACGTGACCGACGTGTCGCAGTTCAGCCAGGCCACGCCACTGGCCTCGGAGCAGTTCGGTGCGAATCGCACGGCGGAGGTGCAGGTCGACGTGCCGCTCGATCGGCTCAAATCCGGCCCGTATCTGCTGAGCATGACGGCGACCCTGCCCGGCGGTCGCAAGGCGCGTCGCGATCTGGTCTTCCGGGTCCGGTAGCGCGCGAGATCCCGTGTTTTTTCGCATTCCCCGTAAGCCCACGGCCGGCACATGTCGTAGTGTGACTGCCGTCGGGTGCGCGCGAGTGAGCGGTGACGTTCGCTGCTTTTCGCAGCGACCCCTTGGACGTTTGGTATAGGATTCCCGAGCTTATGACCCAGCACGACTCCGCTTCCGTTGACAGCACCAGTCCGTTCCTGCCCCCCATGCTCCTGCTCTTTATCGGCAGCGGGTGCGCGGCGCTCATCTACGAGGTGGTCTGGTTTCAGCTGCTCCAACTCGTCATCGGTTCGTCGGCGGTATCGCTGGGCGTGCTCCTGGGCACCTTCATGGGCGGCATGTGCCTGGGCAGTTTCGTGCTGCCCCGCTACATCGATTCCCGCTATCACCCGCTACGCGTCTACGCCGCGCTCGAGCTCGGCATCGGTCTGATGGGCCTCGTGTTGTTCTTCGGGATGCCGCTCGTCAACAGCATCTACACCGGGATTGGCGGCGGCAACATCTTCTTCCGCGCCATCGTCGCCAGCGTTTGCCTGCTGCCGCCGACCTTGATGATGGGCGCGACGCTGCCGGCCATCGCCCGCTATGTGGAAACGTCGCCGCGTGGCGTGTCCTGGCTGGGCTTCTTCTACGGCGGCAACATCGCGGGCGCCGTGCTCGGCAGCCTGCTGGCCGGTTTCTATCTGCTGCGCGTGTTCGACATGGCCATCACGACCTACGTGGCGGTCGCGTTGAACGTGCTCGTCGCCGCGGTGGGCCTCCTCATCGCCAGCCGCGCGCCGTATCAGGCGACCCCTGCGACCGCGGCGTCGGTGACCCGCGCCAAAGGCTCGGGTCCGATCTACGTCGCGATCGCCATCTCCGGCATGACGGCGCTTTCCTCGGAGGTGTTGTGGACGCGGCTGCTGTCACTGCTGTTCGGCGCGACGACCTACACCTTCTCGCTGATTCTGGCGGTGTTCCTGTTCGGTCTCGGCATTGGCAGCAGCCTGGGCGCGGCGATTGCGCGCAGTTCGAGGAATCCCCGCGTGGCCCTCGGCTGGTGCCAGATGCTGCTCTGTGGCGCGATGGCGTGGGCGGCGCTGATGCTGACCGACTCGCTGCCGTACTGGCCCATCAACCCGTCGATCAGCGGCAGCATCTGGCTGAACTACCAGCTCGATATGGTGCGCTGCCTCTGGGTCGTGCTGCCAGGGGCGATTCTCTGGGGGGCGAGCTTCCCGCTCGCGCTGGCGTCGGTGGCCGAGCCCGGCCAGGATCCGGGCCGTCTCGTCGGCGGGGTGTATGCGGCCAACACCGTGGGGGCGATCGTCGGATCGCTTGGGGCCAGCCTGATCATCACGCAGTATTTTGGGAGCCAGCGCGGACAGCAGGTCCTGATCATCGTCTCGGCCTTGTCGGCGTTGATCCTGCTCGCGCCTGCGGCGGCCGGTGATGCGGGCCGCAAGGGCCTGCGCTGGTCGATGACCGTGTTGCTGATTGTGGCCACCGGCGCGGCCGGCCTCTTCGCGCGCAACGTCCCTCCCGTGCCGGGCCTGCTCGTGGCTTACGGCCGATACGCCGCGACGTGGGTGGGCCTTACGAACATCATCTACGTCGGTGAGGGATTGAACGCGTTCGTGGCCGTGTCGGAAACCTCGACGGGCGTGCGCAACTACCACAACGCCGGCAAGGTGCAGGCCTCGAGTGAGCCGCAGGACATGCGACTCCAGCGCATGCTGGGTCATTTCACGCACTTGATTCCCAAGGCGCCCTCGAATGCGCTGGTGATCGGCTGCGGAGCCGGGGTCACGGCTGGGGCCGTGTCGATCGGGCCTGACGTGAAGCACATGACCATCGCGGAGATTGAGCCGCTCGTGCCGGCGTCGGTGTCCAAGTACTTCGGTCAGCACAACTACAACGTCGTCGACAACCCGAAGGTGACGGTGCACATCGACGATGCCCGGCATTTCCTGCTGACGACCAAGGAGAAGTTCGATGCCGTGACCTCCGATCCGCTGGATCCGTGGGTGAAGGGCGCGGCCACGCTCTACACGCGCGAGTTCTTCGACGTGGTCAAGCGTCATCTGAACCCGGGTGGCGTCGTCACGCTGTTCGTGCAGCTGTACGAGAGCAACGAAGCGGCGGTGAAGAGTGAGATCGGCACGTTCATGGAGGCGTTTCCGAACAGCGTCGTCTGGGGCAACACGAACAACGGGCAGGGTTACGACCTCGTGTTGATGGGGCAGCAGGAGCCGATTCGCATCGACGTCGACGCGCTGCAGGCGAAGCTCGACGACCCGCGTTACGCACAGGTGGCGCAGTCCCTGCGCGAAATCGGCATCAGCTCGGCCGTGGAACTGCTGTCGAACTACGCGGGCACGCCGACCGATCTCGCGCCATGGTTGAAGGACGCGATGATCAATCGCGATCGCAACCTGCGCCTGCAGTACCTCGCCGGGATGGGGTTGAATCTGTACCAGAGCGGTCCGATCTACGCGAACATGTTGCAGTTCGCGCGGTACCCGGACCAGATGTTCACGGGCAAGCCGGAGACGCTGGCGGCGTTGCGCGAGGGGATCCAGCGCCTCACGGGCCGATGATAAACTGCCGCGCAGAGAGGGTCTTGCAGCCATGATTCACCGGCGCACTCCGATCGTTGGCCTCGCGCTGCTGATCGGCGTCGCGCTGATCCTGGCGACGCCGCGCCTCGTCACGGCTGCCGATTCTCTGCCGGATCGGCTGTCCGATGCCGCGTTCTGGCGCCTCAGTGAGCAGCTGTCCGAGCCGAACGGCTCGTTCCGTTCCGACAATCTCCTCTCGAACGAACTCTACTATCCCGAGATCATGGCCGACCTGATGACGCGCGTGCCTTCCGGGCGCGTGTATCTCGGCGTCGGCCCCGAGCAGAACTTCAACTACATCGTCGCGCTCAAGCCGAAGATGGTGTTCATCACCGACGTGCGGCGCGGGAACCTCCACCTGCAACTGGTGTACAAGGCGCTGTTCGAGTTGTCGAAGGATCGCGCCGAGTTCGTGTCGCGGCTCTTCACGAAGCCCCGGCCGGCAGGCCTGACGGAGCAGTCCACGATTGCGCAGATCGTCCAGGCCTTCTGGGATGTGGCGTCGGGCGACGCCGCCACCTTCGAGAAGAATCTCCAGTCCGTCAAGGACCAGTTGACGAAGGCGCACGGTATGCCCCTGTCGAAGGAGGACCTGGACGGGATCGACTACGTGTACCGCTCGTTCTATTGGTACGGTCCGTCGATCAACTACAACTCGTCGAACAACGGCGGGTCCGGCCGCTCGAGCATGACGACCTACGCGCAGCTGATGGTGGCGACCGATGATGCCGGCAAGCCCTGGAGCTATCTCGCCACGGAGGACGCGTTTCGTACCCTGAAGGACCTCGAGGCGCGAAACCTGCTCGTGCCGGTCGTTGGGAATTTCGGCGGCGCACGAGCCCTGAAGGCGGTCGGGCAGTACGTGAGGGAGCACGAGGCGATCGTCGGCGCGTTCTATCTCTCGAACGTCGAGCAATACTTGCAGCAGGATGGATTGTGGGGCACGTTCTGTGCGAACGTTGCCTCGATGCCCCTCGACGAATCCAGCGCGTTCATCCGGTCGCGCAGCGGCGGGGGCGGCACCTTCCAGAACCAGCTCGGGGCGATGCGCGCGGAGACGCTCGGATGCGCGACGCCCGCTGCGCCAGGGGAGGTTCGATGAGCAGGCACGCGCGGATCGTTCTCGGACTCGTCGCCGTCCTGTGTGGCCTGACCTGGGCGATTGCCGGCCGGGCCGCGGTCGCGGGCGCCGACCTTCCCGCGTCCCTCTCGGATGAGGAGTTCTGGAAGTTGAGCCAGGAGTACTCGGAAGGCGGCGGCACCTTTCATTCGGAGAACTACGTGTCGAATGAAGGCCGTTTCCAGCTGATCCTGCCCGACCTCATCAGCCGCGCGCGGCAGAACGGCCTCTACCTGGGCGTTGGGCCGGAACAGAACTTCACGTACATCGCGAATCTCCATCCGCGGATGGCGTTCATCGTCGACATCCGGCGGGGCAACCTGCAGGAACACCTGCTCTACAAGGCGCTATTCGAGATGTCGGCCGATCGCGCCGAATTCCTTTCGCGCCTGTTTTCACGCGCGCGTCCTGCCGGTGTCGGACCGGGATCGACGCCCCAGCAGCTGTTTGCCGCGTACGACGCGACGCCCGCCACCGCGGATCGTTACTCCGCGAATCTCGCCGCGGTGATCAACTGGCTCACGAAGGCTCCGCATCACCTCGCCATCGACAAGACCGACCGCGATGCGATCGACGTGATCTACAAGACGGCGTTCTTCGCGGATGGCCCGGAGCTGGGGTATCAGTTGACCGGCCAGGGCAGGAACTCGATCCATCCCACCTACGCCGAGCTGATGTCGACCGACGATGGAACCGGACATCAGCGCAGCTATCTTGCGACCGAAGACAACTTTCAGGTGCTGAAGAGGCTCGAGACGGCCAACCTGCTGGTGCCCGTGGTGGGTGACTTCGGAGGCGCGAAAGCCCTGCGGGCGGTGGCGAAATACGCGCGCGAGAAGGGCGCCGTCGTGTCGGCGTTCTATCTTTCGAACGTTGAGCAGTATCTGCGGCAGGACCTCAAGACGGCGGCGTTCTGCGCCAACGTTGCGTCCCTGCCGCTCGACGGCCACAGCACGTTCATCCGGTCGACCGCGAACCGTTTGGGTGGTGGGGGCGGCATCCAGGGTGGACTCGGGATGTTCTGGCTGGCCCTGGGGGAAATGCAGGCGGAGACCGCATCGTGCGCGGCGGCCCGCTGACCTGACCACCATGGGTCGCACGCGGCTGGGAATTCTGCTTGGCGTCGCGGCGATCACGGCCGCGTCCGTCTGGACGGTCACGCCGAGTGCCGCGACCAGCCGGCTGCCTGCACGGTTATCCGATCAGGAGTTCTGGCGGCTGTCGTCGACCTTCTCGGAACCGGGCGGCACGTTTCACTCGGACAACTTCGTCTCGAACGAGGGGCAGTTCCAGACGGTCATCCCCGACCTGATCCGGCGTGTTCCGCGTGACGGGTTCTACGTCGGTGTCGGGCCCGAGCAGAACTTCACGTACATGGCGGCGATTCGGCCGCGCATGGCCTTCATCGTCGACATCCGGCGCGGCAATCTGCAGGAGCACCTGCTGTACAAGGCGCTCATCGAGATGTCCGCGGACCGGGCCGAATTCGTCGCGAGGCTGTTCTCTCGGCCTCGGCCTGCCACACTCAACGCGACGAGCACGGTCGCGGAGCTCTTCGACGCGGTCGCCGCGTCGACCCCCACCGAAGCGTTGTACCGGCAGAATCTTCTCGCGGTGACCCGGTGGCTGACGACAACTCATCGCCTGCCGCTGTCGGCCGAGGATCTGATGGGCATCGACTACATCTACCGGACGGCGTTCTTTACGGACGGCCCAGGCCTGAACTATCAGCTCACGGGAGCGGGCCGCGGTGCTGGACGCGGTGTGGGGACGCCGTCATACGCGCAGCTGATGGCGATGGATGACGGGGCTGGGCGCCAACGCAGTTACCTGGCGTCAGAGCAGAATTTCGCGTATCTGAAGACGCTCGAATCGAACAACCTGGTCGTGCCCGTTGTCGGGGACTTCGGTGGTCCGAGGGCGCTGCGTGCCGTCGGCAAGTACGCGCGCGACAATGACGCGAGCATTGCGGCGTTCTACGTCTCGAACGTCGAGCAGTACCTGGTGGCGGACGGCAAGTGGAACGCGTTCTGCGCCAACGTGGCCTCGATGCCCATCGATCACGCGAGCACATTCATCCGATCGGTGCGCGGGGGCGGTGGGGGCCGGCAGAGCGGCGTCTTCGCGATGTTCAGGTCGTCGCTGGCCGCAGTCTCTGACGACACGCGCGCGTGCGCTGCGGCGGGGGCGCGTTAGGCGGTGGTGTTTCCGGCACGGCAACGTCTCGCGCTGACAGGCGTCGTGCTCGCCGTCTCACTCATCGGCCTGCCCGGGACGTTCGGCGCGCGCCGCGCCGAGTTGCCTGCGCGGCTGGAGGATCCCGAGTTCTGGCGGATCGTCTCCACGTTTTCCGAACCCAACGGCTTCTTCAACTCGGACAACCTGATCTCGAACGAAGACACCTACCAGTACGTCATTCCCGAGCTGAAACGGGTCGTGAAGCCAGGGGGCGTGTACGTGGGCGTGGGACCGGACCAGAACTTTACGTATATCGCTGCGGTCGCGCCCGGGATGGCGTTCATTCCAGACGTGCGTCGCGGCAACATGCTCGTGCACCTGATGTACAAGGCGCTGTTCGAGTTGTCGAACAGCCGCGCGGCGTTTCTGTCGCTGCTGTTCTCCCGTCCGGAGCCGGCTGGGCTGACGTCCGACGCGCCGGTCGATGTGCTGATGGCAGCCTTCGCGTCGGCCGCGCCGGATCGGGAGCTGTATCAGCGCAACTACCGCACCATGACCGACCTGCTGACCAGGCGGCATGGCTTTACGCTCTCGACCGAGGATCTGGCGGGAATGGAGTTCGCGTATTCGAACTTCTTTGCGGCGGGCCCGGGCCTGTCGTTCGTCAGCAACGGCGGCGGCGGAGGCGGGCGGAATCGCTATCCAACCTATGCCGAGTTGCAGGAAGCGACGGATGCGGCCGGCGTGAGTCGCAGCTTCCTCGCGACGGATGCGGCGTTCAAGGCCGTGAAGGCGCTGCAGGAACGGAACCTGGTCGTGCCGCTCGTGGGCAACTTCGCGGGTCCCCGAGCGATTCGGCAGGTCGGGGCGTATCTCCGCGAGCGTGGGGCGACCGTCACGACCTTCTACACGTCGAATGTGGAGCAGTACCTGTTTCAGGATCGCCTGTGGGACGATTTTCGCGCGAACGTGGCGGCCCTGCCGCTCAACGACACGAGCACGTTCATCCGGTCGTGCTTCAACAACTGTTCCTCTCCGGGCGGATCCCGCGCCGTATCAATGCTCGACTCCATGCCGCGACTTCTGCAGGACGCGGCCGCCGGCCGGATTCAGTCGTACTGGGACGTCCTGAACCACTCCCGCCGCCCCTGATTGGCGGGAGCGCCTGGTCATGATTCCCAGACACATCCGCACGGTGGGATTGGCGGTGGGCCTCGGGCTGCCGTTGTTCATCGGTGTCCACGCGCAGCCGAGGGCGGTCGGGTTGCCCGATCGGCTCACCGACCAGCAGTTCTGGCAACTGTCGACCGAGATGTCCGAGCCGAACGGATTCTTCCGATCGGACAACCTGGTCTCGAATGAGCACACGTTTCAGTTCGTCCTCCCGTCCCTGGCGAAGCAGGTGAGGCCCGGCGGCGTGTATCTTGGGGTCGCTCCCGACCAGAACTTCACGTACATCCTCGCCTCCGCCCCCCGCATGGCCTTCATCGTCGATATCCGACGAGGGAACCTGCTGGAGCACTTGCTGTACAAGGCGATTATCGAGTTGTCACCGGATCGGGCCACCTTTCTTTCCCGGCTGTTCTCGAAGCCGAAGCCCCAGGGGATTCGACCAAATGTCTCGGCGGCAGGGCTATTTGCCGCGTACGAATCGGTGGCGTCCCGGGAGGATGCCTACCGGCAGAACCTGCAGGCCGTCAAGGATCAGCTGGGCCGCCGCCACGGGTTTCGGCTGTCTCCGGACGACATTGCCACGCTGGAGGACATCTACTTTTCGTTCTTTTGGGAGGGGCCTGGCCTGCGCTACACGATGTCGACCGGCCTTGGGCCTGGCGGGGTACGGCCGGGGTTCCCGACGTATCAGGACCTGATGACGGGAGGGGATGCGGCCGGCGTCCCCAAGGGTTACCTGGCGTCGGAACCCCAGTTTCAGGCGCTGAAGACTCTTCAGGAACGCAATCTGATCGTCCCGGTTGTGGGGAATTTTGCCGGTCCAAAGGCGCTTCGGGCCGTGGGGCGCTATGCGCGGGACCGCGGGGCGAAAATTTCCGCGTTCTACGTCTCGAACGTCGAGCAGTATCTCTTTCAGGACGGCCTCTTCGAGGCCTTCGCCCAGAACGTTGCGACCTTGCCCCTCGACACGTCGAGCACCTTCATCAGGTCCGTGTCGAGCCGGTTTGGATATGAGGGGAAGGAGCCTCTGGGTCCCGACGGCCGCGCCACGGCCCTCTATCCCATGCTCGCGTTCACCGAGGACTTCAGGGCGGGTCGGCTGAGCTCGTATTTTGACGTGAATCGGCGCTCGCGATAGCGAGCTGACGCCCGGCTGTCCTGGCGGAGCCCCAGCAGAATGCCCGGCCGATTCCACTTTTGGCCCTCAGCGCTTGACCGACCCACATCACCGTGCTACTCTCGCAAGGTTCTTTACGAGCCTGGGACACCCTATCTAGGCTCGCGTCCAGAAGAAGCTTCCCGCTTCCTGGTTGTTTCCGCGCCTCCGGCGCATGGCCTCATTGAGGTGATGCCCTCCGGATCGCACGCTGACAGAGCAGCATTAGGGGATTGTGTCTGGCGCCGAGCTTCGGCTCTTAGGCCAGGGACGCCAACCGCGCGCCGACCGAGGCGCCAACGGTTGTGTTTGGAGTCGAGCGGGCGTGGAAGCGTCTGTCCGGCTCCGACCGATGACGCAGGCTGCGTCAGTTCGTGATCGGTTTCGAGAGATTGGTATGCCGACAATCAGCCAGCTGGTTCGTAAAGGTCGCGAGAAGGTCCTGACCAAGACCAAGAGTCCCGCGCTGCAGAGCAGCCCGCAGAAGCGCGGCGTGTGCGTGCGCGTGTTCACCCAGACGCCCAAGAAGCCGAATTCGGCGCTCCGCAAGGTGGCGCGCGTCCGGTTGACCAACGGGATTGAGGTCACGACCTACATCCCCGGCGTGGGCCACAACCTCCAGGAGCACTCGCTCGTGCTCATTCGCGGGGGGCGCGTCA
This sequence comes from Acidobacteriota bacterium, assembly GCA_039933635.1. Taxonomy (GTDB): domain Bacteria; phylum Acidobacteriota; class Vicinamibacteria; order Vicinamibacterales; family SCN-69-37; genus JBDTNQ01. The sequence continues at coordinate 217 of JBDTNQ010000069.1, read as the reverse complement.
AAGACCTCCCGGGCGTGCGTTACCACGTGGTGCGCGGAGCGCTCGACGCCGTGGGCGTCGCCTCCCGCATGCAGGGACGTTCGAAATACGGCGCCAAGCGCCCCAAGAAGGCCTAGACACCCATGCCGCGTAGACGAGAAATTGCGAAGCGTGAAATCCCGGCGGACCCGATTTACAACAGTCCGCTCGTGACCAAGTTCATCAGCACGATCATGCG